>CAMZEC010000001.1 GCA_947305645.1 uncultured Bacteroidales bacterium
AATAGTGTGCCAACCCCTGCCCCTTAAGCAGCACCACCGTTATCCCGTTCGCGCCCAGGCGGCTGGCGATGGCGGCTATTTCCTTATCCAGCAGATTCTGGTTGACGACCGTTGTCGCCATAATGGACGACAGGGTCCGCCCCATTTTGCCGTTGGGGTAGAAACCGCTGCGGCAAAGGGCGTCGCCTATAAGGGGAACCGTCTTTTGGGAATCTGCGAGCTGCAGGACTGCAGCTGCATCGGTGGGGGCGTCGACCACAACTCCGCCCCAAAGAGAGGCGCGCAGAAGCGCCAGGTACTCGTCACCGGCGCCGGCAAGGACCGGCCGTCTGCTCATAGCCGGCCGTCGATGATTTCGCGGGGCATGATGCCCTTGACGTCATAGATGACGTGCACGGGCTTGAGGATGGCGTCCATGTCCACCTCGTGCTTACGGAACTCCCTATGGCCTACAGCCACTATGGCGCAGTCGAACTTCTTGCGGGGCAGCTCGCTTACGATGTCTATGCCGTACTCCCGCTTTACCACCTCCGGGCTCGCCCAGGGGTCGTACACGGTAATGTCCACGTTGTACTCCTGAAGGGCACGGTAGATGTCGATGATGCGGGTGTTGCGCACGTCGGGGCAGTTTTCCTTGAAGGTGAAGCCCATTATGATTACTTTGGAGTGCAGCACCTGTATGCCCTTCTTGAGCATCAGCTTCACGGTCTGGCTGGCCACGTAGGCGCCCATGCCGTCGTTCATGCGGCGGCCGGCGAGGATGATCTCGGGGTTGTAGCCGAGCCGCTGGGCGCACTGGGCCAGATAGTACGGGTCCACGCTGATGCAGTGCCCGCCCACGAGTCCGGGGTTCATCTTGATGAAGTTCCACTTGGTGCCGGCGGCCTCCAGAACGTCCTGGGTGTCGATGCCCAGCAGAGAGCATATCTTGCTGAGCTCGTTGACGAATGCTATGTTGATGTCGCGCTGCGAGTTCTCGATGACCTTGGCTGCTTCGGCCACCTTTATTGACGGGGCCTTGTGCGTGCCGTTCACCAGCACGGTGTTGTATACCTTATCTATAATATCGGCAACTTCCGGAGTTGATCCTGAGGTGATTTTGAGTATCTTCTCAACCGTGTGTTCCTTGTCGCCGGGGTTGATGCGCTCGGGGCTGTAGCCGGCAAAGAAATCCACGTTGAACCGCAGTCCTGACACCTTTTCTATAACGGGGATGCACTCGTCCTCCGTGACTCCGGGATAGACGGTGGACTCATATACAACTATGTCTCCGGGCGCGATGACCTTGCTCACGGTCTCGGAGGCGCCGTACAGCGGCGTGAGGTCGGGGTTGTTGTTGCGGTCTACCGGAGTGGGTACAGCGACCACGTAAAAATTGCAGGAGCGTATGTCCTCCAACTCGCTGGTGCAGCGGAAGCCGTGGTTGTCGATGGCGTCACGAAGCAGTTCGTCGCTCACCTCCAGGGTGGCGTCGTGCCCCGCCATCAGGGCCGCTACGCGCGCCTTGTTGAGGTCGTACCCTATGGTCTCGAACTTGGTAGAGAAGAGGCGTGCGAGCGGCAGGCCCACGTAGCCGAGGCCGATGACGGCTATTTTAACCTTTCTTTTCATCGGCTTTGTCGTGATTGTGGTGATGCTTGCGATGCTTCTTTTTGCCATTGTCTTCGGCGTCGTCCGAGCCCTCGCCGTTTCCGTATCCGTACTGGTGGCCGTAGCCATATCCGTACCCGTATCCATAGCCGTATCCATAACCATACCCGTATCCATATCCGTAACGGCCGTAGTAGCTGCTGTGCTTCTTGTAGTTGACGTCGTTCAGGACTATGGTCATGTTAGGGAATTCGCCGCGGTCTTTGATGGTCTGGATGTCCGGAAGCATGCGCTTGTCTATCTTGCCGGAGCGCAGGATGAACACGCTCACGTCCGCGAAACGCTTAAGGATGGAGGCGTCGGCCACAATGCCAGCCGGCACGGCGTCGATGAGTATGTATTCATAACGCTCGCGCAGCCAGGCCATAAGCTGGTCCAGGCGGCTGTTGGAGAGCAGCTCTGCCGGGTTCGGCGGGATGGGGCCGGAAGAGATTATGTCGACGCCGGGCGCAACAACGTCATGCTGTACGAGGCTCTCGTAATCGTCTGTCTTGCTGGAGAGATAGTTGGAGAATCCGGCATTTTTGCGCAGGCCGAAGTTGCGGGTAAGGGTGCCTTTGCGCAGGTCAAGGTCCAGCAGGATGACGCTCTTGCTCACCATGGCGAGGCTGGCGGCGATGTTCGTGGTAAGGAAGGTCTTGCCTGAGCCCTCCATCAGGGACAGGAAGAGATAGCTCGTAGACTTGTCGCCCGGGTTGCGGGTGTACTCCATATTGCTGCGGAGTATGCGGAAGGCCTCCGAAATGGCATCGCGGTGCTTGTCGCCAATGACGATATCGCGGGTGTCTTTCTTGTCCCTTGATGGAATTTCTCCGAGTATGGGGATGTCCACGTAGTTCTCCACATCCTTGCGGAAGCGTATCTTGGTGTCCAGTATCCTCATAAGGAAGAATAAGCCCACCGGGGCCAGCAAGCCGAGAAGAATGCCCATCAGCAGGTTACGCTTGGTGTCCGGAGAGATGGGGACGGGGTTCACGCGGGCGCGGTCCACAACTCCTGCCTTGCCCTCGATGCTCGGCTGGCTGATGAGGAGTTCCTCGCGGCGGGTAAGGAGAGTCAGGTAAAGGCCCTCTTTGATGCCTTGCACACGGGAAATGTTGTCCAGGTACAGCTGGCTGCCAGGCACGCTGCGTATCTTCTCCTGAGCTTTCTGGCCAACAGCTGCCACGGAAGAAATCTTCTGCTGAAGGGCGCCGATGTACGAGGAGAGCAGCTGGTTCAGGTTGCTCTTCAGGGTAGCCAGCTCCAGTTGCATATTCTGCACGATGGGGTTGTTGGTGGTGCCGGATTGTTTATACTTGTCCAGCTTGAGCACCAGGGTGTTGAAGTTGGAGATGGTACTGCGGATGTTCTCGTCGTCGATGTCCACGGTGACGGGGAAGAGCATGTTCTGCGAGTTCTCCGCCGTGAAGGACTTCAGGTAGCGGGCGTGGGAAATCTGGGAGTTGATGCGCTCGATCTCCTCGGACGACTCTATGCTCGCAGCAAGGTACGACTGGCCGTAGTCCTGGATGTTAAGTATTTGGTTGTCACGCTTGAAGCTGGAGATCTTAGCCTCCTGGGCGCCGAGTTCGGAGTCCAGCTGGGCGATACGGTCGTTGATGTACTGCGAGGTCTGCAGGATGACTTCCTGGCGTTGGCGGACGGCGTTCTCGTTGTAAACCGTGATAATCTCGTTGATGACGTCGGCGGCACGCTCTGGCGAGGTGTCTGTGAGGGACATGTTCAGGATGCCTTCCGAATCCGTGTCCCTGGAGATGGCCACGCGGCTGCGGTAGATGGCGGCCACGTCGCTGATGTTGTTGTGGCGCACCTGTATGGGAGTGTCGAAGAAGACCTCGCGGTAGGCCCATGTGGGCTTAACGAATATGCGTCCCAGCTGTGTGGAGACGGTATCTCCCAGGTGTCCTTTTACGTCGTCGTAACCGTCGATGCGAACGGTGTACAGGGAGTCGGCTCCGATCAGAACGGTCAGGGATGCATAGTCGTTCTCATTAACGTCCGGCATCATCACCTCGATGGGGGAGTTCTTGTAGAGGTCCTTGGTGCGGTGTACAATCTTGGTCTCGTAAAGGTAGGACGTTCCGAGGCCCAGGCGGCGTACCACGTCAAGCATGGCCGTCTCGCTTTTTAGTATGATAATTTCGTCGTTGAGGGACTTGGAGACCAGGCGGTAGCGGCGCATCTCCAGCACATTGTCCAGTTGCTGCATGGCCACATTGGTCTGGGGATTTGCGTAGACCTTGATCTTGGCGTGGCTTTCGTAGATTCTGACGGCGCGGTCGCTGATATACCAGGCGATGGCTCCACCTATGGCCGCACAGAGCAGCAGCCAGTGGATGTTACGTATGACAGTAAAGATAATATCCTTGGCGGACAGGGCGTTAGCGTCTTTCTTGTTCAGGAAAGACAGGTCGTTGTTGTCTTGTACCGTTGCCATTATTTATTGGCTTGTTTAGATAGGAGGATGATGGATGTGATCATGGTGCCTATGCTGGCCACAGAGGTGACATAGCCCAGCATGGTGATGACCTGGCTTGAAGATTCCATGAAGTTCTTGTAGCCGCGGTCGCGGGTTATAATGAAGTCGTTCTGCTGCAGCATGAAGAAAGGATCGTCAAACACCTTGGAGCTGCGCGGATCAAGGTAGCGCATTACCATCTTACCATCAACCTCGCGCATTACAGCTATCTTGTGGCGGTCGGTGAAGACGTTCAGGTCGCCGGACAGGGCCAGCGCTTCCAGGAAGGTGCATCGTTCGTTGGGGATGCTGATGGCCTTGCCTCCGTTTGACCCGAGGAAGAAAACCTTGAAGTTCTGGAAACGTACCATCACATAGGGATCCGTCAGATAGGCGCCGCCGACCAGTATGTCCTTGATTTTATCTTGAAGCTGGAGACGGGTGAGACCGGAGGCCTTGATGCGGCCAAGTTCCGGCATCTCGATGAATCCGTACTGGTCTACCAGGTAGCCCATATAGCCGTTTCCGTTATTGTTGTACATCATGTTGGAGCCGCTTCCATAGTACAGGTTGAACGGCGCCGCCAGCTCCTTGTCGAAGCAGGACACGATGATGGTGAGCTCGTCGTACGGGCTGATGACGGCTTCGAACTTGTTCTCCAGTTCTATCTGGGTCCCGTGCGTCATATCCTGCAGATAAGCCACCTGCTTTGTGGTAACACAGCTGTCCAGCAGCAGGGCGCCTGCGGCGAGCACGATAAAGGGTATAAGATGTTTTTTCATTTCAATCTTCACGGTATCCTACAAAAATAACACTTATTTTTATAAAACCTGCATTATTGAGGTTACAATTCTTTCTGCGGCGTGTCCGTCGCCGAAGAGGGGAGGGAAGTTGACCTGGCGGTCCTTAAGCGTTTGGTAGGCCTCCAGGATGCGCTGCTTGTCTGCATCGGCCAGAATTCCAGCGCCGTGGTCCACGATTTCCACCCATTCCGTTTCCTGGCGCAGAATCACGCTGGGAGTGCCGTAGAAGAAGGCTTCCTTCTGCACGCCGCCGCTGTCTGTGAGGACCACGCGGGCGTTTTTCTCCAGGAGGATGATTTCGAAGAAGGAGGCGGGGGGGAGGAGGATGAGCTTGTCTTGCAGCTTTTCGATGGCCGGGCCCAGGAGGTTTCTTGTGCGGGGGTGGAGCGGAAGGACAACCTTTGTTGTCTGGGCAATCTCGCACAGGGCGTCCAGGATGGCGCTCAGCCGCTCAGGCGTGTCGGTATTGACGGGCCGATGGATAGTGGCCAGGACGAATTCCTTGGGCTGAAGCTGGAGGCGCTGGAGGATGTCGCATTTGGCTTCCGCCAGGGGCGCGAAGTGAAGGGCGTTGTCGTACATGACGTCGCCGGATTGGATGGTCCTGGCTGCCAGGCCCTCGCGTTCCAGGTTGTCCACCGCCGTCCGGGTGGGGGCGAAGAGAAGGTCTCCCAGATGGTCGGCCACTATTCGGTTGCCCTCCTCCGGCATGCTCCGGTTGAAGGAGCGCAGGCCGGCCTCGATGTGGAACACCGGCACGTGCAGCTTGGACGCCGCCACGGCTCCCGCCAGCGTGGAATTGGTGTCCCCGTAGAGGACCACGCCGTCAAAATGGTCTTTCAGCAGGACCTGCTCGATGCCCTGCAACATTTTGGCCGTCTGCTCCCCGTGCGACCCGGAGCCCACGCCCAGGTTGTAATCCGGTGCCGGTATCCCCAGCTCCCGGAAGAACACCTCGCTCATGTTGGCGTCGTAGTGCTGGCCGGTGTGAAGGAGGGTCTCCTGGATCTTTAGATCCTTCGTCGCCTTCTGCTCCTCAGGATGACAATTGTCATTCTGAGCCCCCCTTTTGTCATCCTGAGCGTCCCTTTTGTCATCCTGAGCGTCCCTTTTGTCATCCTGAGCCCCCCCTTTGTCATCCTGAGCGAAGCGAAGGATCTCCCTCGACAGCGCCGCGGCCTTGATAATTTGCGGCCGTGCGCCAATGATGGTCAGTAATTTAATCATACTTTGTCTTTGTCATTCTGAGCCCCCCTTTTGTCATTCTGAGCGTCCCTTTTGTCATCCTGAGCGTCCCTTTTGTCATCCTGAGCGAAGCGAAGGATCTCCCTCTTCACCACATTCTTGGCATTCTGAAGAACCAGCTCCTTCAACCATGGCAGCGGCTTATCGGCCCAGCGCTGCGGGTGGGTGGTAAGCATGAGGTGCTGCGGAATCGTGCTTGCTTGCAGGGCGGCGATTATGTCCCCGGTGGAGTGGTACACCAGCCCCTGGGCGCACCAGCGGTCCTGGTGGGCGGGGATGCGGTCGCGCATGCTCACCTTGAAGCCGTCCCAGCGGCGGCCGGTGTCGGTGAGGTAGAGGACATCGGCAAAGTCGATGTCAAAGTAGGGTTCGCCGAGGATGCCCAGGTCCCTGTAGCTGTGGCTCTTCCAGATGTCCCGGCTGTCCCAGGGGCTCCGCGGGCTGCCGTGCATGCAGATGGTCTCCACAGGGGCGAGGGCGCGCAATCGGGTCAGGTTTGCGGCAAAGTCACGGTAGGCATCGGCCATATCCCCCTTGCAGGTGGTGAGACTCTCGTAATGGTAGCCCACCTCGTGCCCCAGCGCCGCTATCTTCTTGATGATGTCCTCGTCCCAACTCTCCGGCACCGCCCGGAAGTAGTAGCTTGCCTTCATCCCCTCCTCCTTCTCCAGACGCGCCACCGCCAGCGAATTCGCCGGCAGCAGGTCCACATCGTGCCGCAGGATTACATATCGCTCCGGCCTCTCGCCTTTTACGTACTCCGCGAAAGTCAGGCCGGCATAGCCCCTAGCCCTCAAGGTTTTCAACAACAGGCGGTATTCTTTTAAAGTAAAATCCATCATTTGAGGTTGTCGTACATTATCTCAACAGGATGCCGGGCGTGGATGCCCGTGCCGTCAAGGATTTGCTGGCGGCAGGAGGTGCCGGGGGCGGCGACAATCACGCGGGGAGATCCCGGACCGTTGGCGCCGGAAGTGGCTTTGCGGACGGCGGGGAAAAGGACCATTTCGCCGATGGCCATGGACGTGGAGTAGTGCTCTTTTTCGTAGCCGAAGGAGCCTGCCATGCCGCAGCAGCCGCTGGGGATAACGTTGACTTTGGCCCCGGGGATGAGCCGGAGCATTTCCGCGCACTTCCCTACTCCGATCAACGATTTCTGATGGCAGTGGCCGTGGAGATAAATATCGGCATCCAGCTCTTTGAAATCCTTGCTGGAGATGCGCCCGGCAGCCGCTTCACGCATGATGAACTCATCGAACAGCAAGCAGTTGGCAGCAAGTTTCTTTGCCTCATCTCTCATGGGCGCCGGCACCAGATCCGGGTATTCATCCCTGAAACTGAGGATGCAGGACGGCTCTATGCCGATGAGTGGTGTATCTTCTGAAATAACTGGGGAAAGCAGCCGGACATTCTTGACGGCGTATCTTCCGGCCAGCTTCAGGCAACCCTTGGAGATGGCTGCGCGGCCGCTTTCCACGTGCTTTGGGATCTCCACGCTATACCCCAGCCGTATCAGCAGCCTGGCGAATGTGAGACCCAGCTCCGCCTCCTGGTGGTTGGTGAATTCATCGGCGAAGAGGTACACCTTACGGATAGATTCTTCGCTGCGCTCAGAATGACATTTGTCATCCTGAGGAGGGCGAAGCCCGACGAAGGATCTCTCCCGCGCCACCAACCGTCGCATAGAGTAGCGGCTGAGGGTGGGAATATGGCGGTCGGCCGAGAAACGGACCAGCTTTTTGATGAGGGCCGCCGACGGCTTCCACGTGGCGAAGAAGTTATACAGAGGCCAGACCAGGGCGCCAAGAGACTCGAAGGAGGCCATGCGGGCAACCATCCAGGAGCGGAGAGGGGTGCCATGGCGGTCGTACTTTTGCTGGAGGATTTCGCTGCGGAGCCTGGTAAGGTCCACATTGGAGGGACATTCTGAGAGGCAGCCCTTGCAGGCGAGGCAGCTGTCAAGCACCTCGGCCACCTCGGGGCTGTCGAAGACGCTTTTTTCGTCGCCGCCGCGGGTGAGGATTTCCCGGAGGACGTTGGCTCGGGCTCGGGTAGAGCGGAGCTCATCGGCCGACACCTTGTAGGCGGGGCACATGGTTCCGCCGATGAGGTTGGATTTCAGGCAGGCGCCGGCACCGTTGCACTGCTCCACGGAGCACATGAGCGCATGCGCCTGGCTTCGGACCCCGCTGGCCCCTTCCACCTTGCACTCGTCGAAGGCGGCTCTCCAATTGTAGTAGGTGCGGTTGGAGCAGAGTTCCTCCTCAACGGCGTAGCGCTGGTCCTGGTCGAAGCGGAGCCAATGGTCCATGGGCGGGGTGTCGATGATCTTGTGCATATTGAACACGCCGTCGGGGTCCCAGGTCTGCTTCACCTCGCGCATCATCCGGTACACCGTTTCGCCGTACATCAGGGGGATGAATTCCCCGCGCAGGCGGCCGTCTCCATGCTCGCCGCTCAGGCTTCCCTTATGCTTTTTCACCAGCCGGGCGGTTTCCAGCGCGATGTCGCGGAAGAGCTTGCGGCCTTCGGCAGTCTTGATGTTGATGATGGGCCGAAGATGGATTTCGCCGGTACTGATGTGGGCGTAGTACACGCAGGATGCGCCCAGTCGTTCCAGCAGCGCGCGGAAGTCCTTCATGTAAGCGGGAAGGCGCTCAGCGGCAACGGCGGTGTCTTCTATCACGCCCAGCGGCCGGGCGTCGCCCTTCATGCCGCCCAGTACGCCCAGGCCGGCTTTGCGGAGGTCCCAGACCTTGGCGACTTCCGCGCCGTAGACGCGGGTGCAGGTGTAAACGAGGCCGGAGTCCACGGCAGCTTTTTCAAAGGCCGATGCCTTGGCGTCCATCTCCTCTCTTGTGTCGCCCCAGAATTCGGTCATCAGCAGGGCGGCGGGAAGGCCCTGAATGAAGTTGGCGTTGCGCTTGAGTTCCAGGTTCTGGAAGCTCAGTTCCAGGATCTTGCCGTCCATCAGTTCCACGGCTGCAGGACCATGTTTCAAGGCCACCAGATTGGCCTCGAAGCTCTTTTCCAGTGTGTCGCAGTGGGCGCAGACCACCATCTTCTCCTTGGGCGGCAGCGAGTCCAGCGACAGTTTGATTTCCGTTATGAAGGCCAGCGTTCCTTCCGAGCCAGCCAGGAGTTTGCAGAGGTCGCAAGTTTCGATGGCCTCGTCTATGGCGTACCCGCAGCTTCTTCTCTTGAGGGACTTGTCCGGGAAGGCTTCCTCGATGGCTTTCCGGGCTTCCGGGTCGTTTGCCCAGGTTTGGAGCTGGGTGGTGATTTGGTGGAGGAGCCGGTTGCCGGGGTCCGGCCGCTCCGTGTCAAAGAGGCTGCCGTCGGAGAGTACTCCCTTGCAGGCCAGCACGTGATGCCGCGTACTGCCGTATAGTAAAGAGTGTGTACCGCAGGAGTTGTTGCCGAACATGCCGCCTACGCAGCAGCGGTTGCTGGTAGATGTCTCTGGGCTGAAGAACAGGCCGTAGGGTTTGAGGGCCATGTTCAGCTCGTCCCTCACCACTCCCGGCTGCACCCGCACCCACCTTTCTTCCTGGTTCACCTCCAGGATGCGGTTCCACTTCTTGATGTCCACCACAATGCCGCTGCCCACCACCTGCCCGGCAATGGACGTTCCCGCCGCACGGGGAATAAGATGGGTTTTGAGGCGCCTTGCTTCTGCTATTAGCTCCTGAATATCCTCCACGCTCTCCGGATACGCCACCCCGTACGGCATCTCCCGATAAATGGAGGCGTCGGTGGAATAGGCGATTCTGTGGAGGTCGTCGGTAAGGATTTTCATTTGCTATAGAAATATTTCACCGCATCATAGCCACTCTCCTTCAGCGCCCTGATTAATTGGCGGTATTCCTTAAGCGTGAAATCCATTAATGGCATTGACCACTTCTGCGGCCTCTTCTAAAGTGATAGAGGGGCCGATAGGGAGGGAGAGTTCCTCGGCCGCGATGCGCTCGGTGATGGGGAGATTCAGCTGCGGGGTGTTCCAGGCCTCGCGGGCGTAGCACTCCTGATGATGCGGGGGGATGGGGTAATGGATGACCGTGCCTATGCCGTGGGCGTCCAGATAGTCATGAAGGGCGTCGCGCTTGCCGCCACCGACCAGTACCGGGAACAGATGATAGACGTTCTGCGCATCCGGGAGGCGTGCCGGCAGGGTGACGAGTGGATTGCTGATATGCTCGTAGTAATACGCAGCTACGGCCTGCCGATGGGCGTTATCCTCCTCCAGGTACTTGAGTTTCACGTCCAGCACCGCCGCCTGAATCTCGTCCAGGCGGGAGTTGCGGCCGGTGAACTTGAACACGTACTTCTTCTGCGAGCCGTAGTTGGCCAGAGCGCGCACCGCCGCCGCAACCTCGGGGTCGTTCGTGGTCACCGCGCCGCCGTCGCCAAGGGCTCCCAGGTTCTTGCCGGGGTAGAACGAATGCCCAGCAGCATCGCCGATACTGCCCGTGCGGCGGCCGTCTTCGGCCCGGCACCCGTGCGCCTGCGCATTGTCCTCGACGAGCTTGAGGCCATACTTCCGGCAAAGTTCGCCAATCTTCGGCGTGTATGCGTTGCGCCCATAGAGGTGCACGATGGCAATGGCCCGGGTGCGCGGGGTGATGCGCGCCTCAATGGCGTCTTCGTCGATCTCCAGCGTATCGGCCTTGGGCTCCACCGGCACCGGCACCAGGCCGTTCTCCGTAATCGCCAGCAGCGTGGCGATGTACGTGTTGGCCGGAACGATTACCTCGTCCCCCGGAGCCATCACCCCCAGTTCGATGTATGCCCGGAAGATCCAGATGAGCGCATCCAGGCCGTTGGCGCAGCCGATGCAGTGCTCCGTGCCGATGAACGCGGCGTAATTGCGTTCGAATCGCTGGTTCTCCTGCCCCTGCAGGTACCACCCGGAGTTCACCACCCGGCTCACCGCCTCGTTTATCTCCGCCCCATGCAGGGCCGTTACGTCTTTTAAAGAGAGAAAAGGAATGGGCATAAAGTCGATAGCTTCATCGGCATTCTGATGCATCAACTCTTCGGAGTATGTGTGTTTGTACTTCTTGGAGACGTTTCGATAGAATGTGGTTATCTTCTGGATACAACGCTTCTTAATAACATAGTTCATAGTTTGGCATATTCATCTCGAATCGCCGCGTGAACTATAGCACGGGCTTCTTCGATACTTATTGTCTCCTCATCTTCCATTTCCATCTGCTGGATACAACGGTCAATCAACTGTTGTGCCCATAAGCGGATGGCCGCTGTGCTGTTCAAATCGGGGCGCATTTCCCGAAGCAGTTCTTCATTCACTTTTACACTCACTGTACACATGGCTCGTACTTTTTTATTCAACTGCAATACTACAAAATTACTTGCGAAATCGCAAGAACTCCTCATACTCGCGGATATAGTCCTCTGCCTGGTATACCTCGCTGGCGAGTACCAGGCATACGGCGCCGGAGGAGAAGTCGTCCAGGTCGCGCCAAATGCCGGGCTTTACGTGGAGGCCCTGGTAGGGACGGTTGAGGTAGAAGGACCGCTTCTGCGTACCATCGTCCAGCGTTACGCGGAAACTGCCCGATGCGGCGATGATAAGCTGTTCCAGTTCCTTGTGGGCGTGCGCTCCACGGCTTTCACCGCCCGGGACATCGTAGAGCCAGTAGGCCCGCTTCACCGGGAACGGCAGCTGCTGCCCGTTCTCCACCACGCTCAGGTTCCCCTTGCGGTCGCTGTGGTGCTTGTCCAGCTCAATTACTTTACAGTCAGAAACGAAGTTCATGATAATAAGCTGTCAGTCATTCTCATACGAATAGTAACGATACCAATCTCTGAGGGATTGAACCAGGGCATTTACAAATGTCACAGGATTTGAGTCAATGGGAGCGTGTGACAACGACTGATGATACTTCTGTAACGATTCCGCCCTACTCATTGCGGCCGATTCATTCCCGTACATAGACACGTATCTAATAACGTCTGATGCCCCGTGGACATACTGGAATGGCGTTTTACTATCCAGCAACGAAGCATTGACCGCGATTTCAAGCATTTTATAGAGGTCTTCACGGGGAACTGGCAACGCCGGATTTACATCAACAAAATGCAGCAGCAGCCACAGCTCAAAGCATTCGTTACTGTATGCGACATTTACTTTTTCCAGATTCGCCAGCTCAAAAGCCGCTTCAAAGTTTTGCCTGTTTCCCGTAGACTGATCCAGGTCATCTTTGTCGAAGACGGCCCAGATCTCATCAATCTGCCGATGATTGTTCTCCTCGTAAATCTTATCCCGTTCAGTCAAGGCAGCTTTAACTACTCCTAGAGAGTTCCTTCCGGTACCAACTCTTCGAACATACACCGTTTCTTCCGGAAGAAGCCCATCGAACAAGTCTTCAAACTGTTTGAAATACGCCGGTTCCGTATTCTGGTCTTCACATACAATAAGCACATAATACACATACTTCCGGGAACGGACTGGACGTACATCTTCCTCAATCAGCTCGACACTTTTTGCTATTTTCCCTCTTCGCGCCATATCTCCTCCCTCATAAACTGTTTAAAACCACCCAAGAAAGGGATTGCCCCATAACGTCCCTCGATATAGCGTTTTTCCTTATCAGAATCCCATCTTTCCGTAGACTCCTCACCATCGGCGTTCTTATACTTGAAATCAGACAATGAGAACAACTCGGAGCTCTCCCACTTGTTCTTTTCCATAAAGTAAACCTGGTCTCTTCTCAATCTCAGGTAATTGAGAAGATTGGTATCGTGAGTGGAAAAGATTAACTGTGTCCGCTTAGGATTGCTTTCAGGGTTCATGAACAACTCGATGAGTGCAAGTGTCATGATAGGGTGCATAAATGCTTCCACCTCGTCAATTATCAACACCCCACCTGTCTTAAGGCTTTTAACCACAGAGCCTGAAATATAAAGGGCACGATTGGAGCCGCTGGACTCGAATGAAGTGAAATCCCAAGAGGTTGTTGCTGCAGTAGGGTTCCCATTCCTGTCGTATAACCTGTGAACTGCCTTGAATACCGGGGACTGGTTAGAAGCTCCCTTGTCGTTCTCCTCGCTCAACACATTCTCTATCCCCAGGTTCAAAGATTTAAGGTATCCGCGAATCGCCGCGCTATATTCCGCATCTTTAAGCAAAGAATCTGTTTGCTTTGCCAGATTCAATGGAGATCGACTATTCAGCGTATCCACATTGTTGAACCATGCAATAACGGCCTTTGCCTCTTCAACGTTGAATGCGTCTGCCATTGACAGGAACAGATTATTCGGTTTAGTTCCTTCAACAGCCGCATCAATCAGTCTGCTGCTCCCATTGAAACCGGAGGATATATCAATTACCTCCCCTTCCCGCTGGAATACCGCCGTTTCCCGACCTGATATCTTTCTCATCAACCATTCTGTAGATACGCGGTCGGCATTATAACTATATCCATAGCGATATCTGACACCATTCAAAACGAATTGTACTTCGAACAAGGTGTCAGTTTCACCCAAACCATCCTTGAGAAGAAATGGAAGCCACGGAAGAGTATCAGCCGACGAATTCTTAGCAGAAGTCAGAACCATTACCTTCATTGCATAAAATGCCAGGAGCAAGTTTGACTTACCACTACTGTTTGCGCCATATATAGAGATGACATTCAGGGCCGGATGTTTCCCAGACTCAAAAATGTTCTCCGTATACTCCCTCTGGTTGGATGCAGGTATCAAGGAAAGGATTTGCTCCTCTCCTATAGATCTGAAGTTGGCTACTTTAAAACTTGTCAACATGGCATTTTTTGCGGCTTTTCCGCAAATTTAAGCAAGTTCGCGTAAATATGCAAGGCTTTCACGCAAATAATTATAGCTTCCCATCGCGCTTAAGTTTTAGGAATTCCTCGTAGTCCCGTATATACTCCTCCTGGCTGTAGGGCGTGGAGCCGAACTCCAGCGCCAGCGAGTTGGTGGAGAAATTCACCATCTCCCGCCAGATGCCCTTGGGGATGTACAGGCCGTAGTATGAGCGGTTCAGCTGGAAGGTTTGCTTCTGGGTACCATCGTCAAGGACCACGTCGAAAGAGCCGGAAAGGGCGATGACAAACTCCTCGTTCTCCCGGTACGCGTGCCCGCCGCGGCCCTCGCCACCCGGCACATCATAGAGCCAGTAGGTACGCTTTATCTCAAAGGGAATCTGGTTCAGATTCTCTGCGAAAGACAAGTTACCCCGCGCATCAAGGATGCGGGGAAGTTGGATGATTCGGGCGTTCATATTATGCGTCAGTTCCAGATTTCTTGAACAATGATTCTAAATCCAAACTGAAGAAGTCTTCCAGGGGCAGTCCTTCCGGCCCGACAATGAACGCAGCCGTAATATGCTCACCATAAAGCTTCCTGAATTCTTCAAAACCAGAGGTGTCATCGGCGCTGCTGCTTTTAACCTCAATAGCCACCAGTGACTGGCCTTTCTTCAGAACATAGTCACATTCTTTTTTTTTGTCATTGCGCCAGTAAAGGAGTTCGAATCCGTCCAGATAAGAACGGTTTGCAAGATGCGCTCCCACTGCCGATTCCACTTGTCTGCCCCATTCCATAGGAGAGGAGACGGCTTCTTCGAATGTAAATTGCCCGTAACGGTTACGAAAGGCGCTATTGCAAACCTGCATCTTTGGCACCGAGTTTTTCTCCTTTATTGGTGAAGGCGCATACTTCTGCAGCGGTTTTACCGTCATCGTCTGATCCAATAAGTTCAAGTAACTTTTGATGGTTGGAACGGTGCCGCTGTTAAGGGTTCCTTGCATTTTGGTAAGGGACAGTTCCCGGGCCGATTCCATGCAGGCAAGTTCAAATATCTGTCGCAGCAGGGCGGGATTTCGGATTTCTTCGATTTCCAGAATATCGCGGGTAAGGATGGGGGTGATAATGGTATCCTCCATCAGATTGCGCCACCGGTCTTCATCGTGAATATCGGGTGCCAGGCCTGGGAAACCGCCGAAATATATGAATTGTTGCATTGAGAAGCCGAAAGCGTCGCGCATTTCATTCCATTCCCAGAATCCCATCTTGATGGCTTCAAACCGCCCTTCCAGAGATTCATCAAGTCCTTTTTGCAGAAGAACGCGTGAAGATCCAAGCAAGATTACTTTCAGATTACGTTTTTCCCGGGTATCCTTATCCCACTCGGCTTTAACCTGCTCGCTCCACCCATCAATCTTCTGAACTTCGTCTATAATAAGAATGCGCTCCTTATCCTTATGGAGGTCCATCTTCATACGGGCCTCCTGCCAGTGGTTATGTATCCAGGTGGTGTCTTTCCGATTTACACCGTCAGCGGCAAAGTAATCATAAGGCAGGTCAATGCCGTCGCAATATTGGTAGACGAGGGTTGATTTACCCACCTGGCGCGGTCCCATTATGATTTGCATCCGCCTGCGTGGTTCAGCCATCCGGCTCTTCAATATGGCGAGGTGTTGTCTCTGATATTCCATTTTGTAAAATTCGTTTTACAAATTTATAAAATATATTTTACAAATCGGTTTCAAATCATGTCTATTTTCCTAATAAACCTTGCCGGATTCCCGGCCCAGACCTCGCCGGCGGGGATGTCGCAGGTCACAACGCTGCCGGCACCCACCAGGGCATTCTCGCCGATGGTGAGGCCGGGGAGGATAGTTGAGCCTGCGCCGATGGATGCGCCTTTACATACTTTGGTGCGTAGCAGCTTCCAATCCTTGTTTTTTGCCCTTGGGTATTTATCGTTCGTGAACGACACATTCGCCCCAACCTGAACATTGTCTTCAATTGTTATCCCGTCCCAGATCTGAACGCCACACTTGATTGTAACGTTGTTGCCGATGTGCACGTCGTTCTCAATAAAGCAGTGCGAGCAGATATTGCAGTTCTCGCCGATTTGTGCCCCCGGCAGCACCACACAGAATTGCCAGATGTTGGTGGAGGAGGGGATGTGACTGTTTTGACAGTCAGAGAGGGGGTGAATCATATAACGAAACTATATACTTGTTTACAATATTGGACAACTTAACAGCTCCCACATCACACGAAAGATGATCCGAATCATAAAAATCATCGGCATTGAATCTGGCATCATCCCACAAATTCAAGTAGGTAACATTTTCAAATTCGGATACCAAGGCATTACAAAACTCGAACATCTTATCCAATTGTTCCCCATTTACATGATTTCGATAAGTAATATATGTGGGAGTTGTCAACAGAATTACCGATACGCTCCGTTCATCACAAGATTTTATGATTTGCCGAACTTTATTCAGATTGTACAGATAAAGATCATTATCCAACGTCTGTTTTGTATGGTCGGATGCTCGTTGGAGGCCATTCCCTCCCAGGTCCTCACACCTTTCAGAATACCTATACAACGTCCCTTGCCCTAAAGCCGAGCAGTTAAGATCGTTATATTTGTGAATAAAATTTCCCAGAGAACGTTTGAATTGTTGTCCATTGTATATTTTCAAGCCAAGCGTCCCCTCATAATAAATATGATAATAATATGATCGCCATGCATCGCCTTCTTTTTCAAGAGAATAATATGGCGAAAAGTATGAAACAGGAATAATTACAAAGCGTAAACTCTCCATATGGTCGATAAACTTATCAAAGATAAGCAGGTCATAATGGAAATCTTGGCTTACATGAGCGGCATTAAAAGTAACAAAATCGAAACAAGAAGGATCAATCCCATAATAAGTATGGGAGGAGCCAAGTGAAAGCACTTGTACAGTGTTGGCATTATGTTTTAACCAAGAATTCTTAAATTTATAATCATTATCGACAGCACGATAAGAAAACTCGCACACTGCAAAGAACATCACAACCGGTAATAATACAGCTAGTGATTTCAGAAGGAATCTTCTCATCTCAGAACTGGAAATAAATAAAAGTTTGATTTCCGCCAAAAGTAAAAAGTCCTAATACGATCAGGGCATAATAAACGCCCAAGCGAATGAAGGAATTCTTGATGTATTTCAATGCCAGTCCGTGCTCTTGTTTTCTATTGAACCATTCGATAATGAGCATTAATACCACTAACCAAGAGGCTTTGCAGACATCTGCTTGAATGAAGAAACGATAACATGCCTTTAGTGTTCCCAACTGCCACATTCCACGGACATACTCCCACGCCTGGCCGATACTATCTGCGCGGAAAAATATCCAGCCGATGACAACCAGTAGAAATGTCAGGAGCATCTGGCAACACTCTTTGAGGTTGGGGAGGAGGCGGTTTTCCGCTACCACGTCTCGATTTTTTCTGTTCTTTCCGCTCAGTATCAAAGGAAGGAACAACAGTGCATGATAGGCACCCCACGCTAAGAATGTCCAATTAGCGCCATGCCACAGACCGCTCACCAGAAAGATGATGAATGTATTCCGTACAATCTTGGCCTTCGAACAGCGGCTGCCACCGAGAGGAATGTAAATGTAATCCCGAAACCAAGTCGTTAGAGATATGTGCCACCTGCGCCAGAATTCGGCTATATCCCTGCTGAAATAGGGCACGTTGAAATTCCGCATCAGCCGGATGCCGAACAGTTTGGATGTGCCGATAGCGATATCACTGTATCCGGAGAAATCGCCATAAATCTGGAACGCGAATAAGATGGCCGCAAGCAAAAGGGTACTGCCAGTCTGGGTCTGATAGCTTCCGAACACTTGGTCAACATATACCGCACAGTTATCGGCCACCACCATCTTCTTGAACAAGCCCCAAAGAATCTGCCGACATCCGTCAACTGCGGTATCGTAATCGAACGTTCGTTTCTTCTCAAACTGCGGCAAAAGGTTAGTTGCCCGTTCAATTGGACCAGCCACCAGCTGCGGGAAGAAACTCACATAGGCAAAGAAGGCGATAATGTCCTTAGTGGGCTCAATCTTTCCTCGGTAAACGTCTATGCTATAACTCAACGCCTGGAATGTGTAAAACGATATCCCTACAGGGAGAATGACTTTAAGCAGCAGGCCGTCGGAACTGAAGTGGAAGAGCCGAGCGAACTCTGTGACGAAGAAGTCATAGTACTTGAATGCACAGAGGATGAGCAGATTTATGATGATGTTTACAGCAGCAATCCATTTGCGCCGATTCTCAAATTGCCCCCTCCTCCTGGAGACCCGCTCCATCAACATTCCGCTGCCCCAAGAGCAGAACGAAGTAAACGCAATGAGCAGCAAGAACCGCCAATCCCACCAGCCATAGAACACATAGCTGGCTACCACCACAAAAAGGTTCTGCAACTTCAGGTTTCGTCCAAAGACAAACCAATAGAACAGAAACACTACTGGGAGGAATATAGCGAATTCTATGGAGTTAAAAAGCATTAATACCCGGTGAAATGCTTATTTGTTTATGCCATGCTGCTTCGTCGGGGGTATGTGTCATTGTTCTATGAAAACAACATTCGACGAATCAACACTAAAGAAGGCGCGGCAACGATCATCATCCCGACAAGCTATAATCTTGTTAGGATAATTATTCAACGCTGCTCCAACTAGACCCAAACTACCTTGACTTGTTATTTGATGATTACATGAAGCAACTAAAAGCAAATCCATATATCCTTTAGCGCTGTCATTGAAATCCATTACGCTGTAATTGTCAGACAACTCAAGATATGCAATCAGATGGTCTTTAACATATTGAGGTTCGTCACTAAAAAAGTAAAAATAACAATCCTCAAAACGCGCCTGAAAATAATTCACAGCGCGCCTGAAATAGTCATCACTTGAGGGTTCTCCATAGGCCGGAACATATATAGACAAATCACCTCGACGTACATGTACCGCTACAGAATTGTGCCGAGACAAAATACTTTTGCGAGCCCGACTGTTTTGTTGGTCCAAGACGGAAATATCCACCTTAAAATACCTGGTGAGGAAAGCAGTAATTTCAGGGAAATGATAATATCCACAGAGGTAACAGGGGGCTGACACTTTTGTCCAATTAACCGAATCTGTGTATCTGAAGGGTTTATATAGTAAACGTTCGATTCTTGAGGAGGGCTCAAAGACTAATTCCGGGAATGCTTTAAGCAAATCAAAACTCCTTACGAATTGTTTATTAAGATCCCAACCATTTTCATCGAACCAATCAATAGAATACTTAACCTTAATGCCCTTCTCTGCAAACCACCTTCCAATAAGATAAAAATGCATCTGAGAACAGATGCCACCATCAATCCGGACAATGATTTGCTTATCCAATATCCCAAGGCGAATGAGTAATCGTGAGACTAGCCCAAGAGACTTGATACCGATTTCCTTTAGAGTCCTTTGCATAAACCCTCGAATTGGCTATTGGCTTACCAACAAGCTTTTCCACTGGTGATAATATCTGTATAGCTGAAAAGAACTCCAAGAGAAAGTAGCTTTGGCGGCCATTCCTTTCTTGGGGTCTTTCTTTGCGAATTCTTTTGCCGCCTTATAGTCATTGTTCTGGTAAGCCGCATTAAGAAGACAATGATATACGTATGTATCGAAATAAGGGCCATCTGCAAAAGGACCCCACTCGGGGAACAAAGAGTAGATGTATTCAAGCATCACTTTGTCCTTTTGGAAGCGTTGCTTAATTCTTTCAT
Source organism: uncultured Bacteroidales bacterium (assembly GCA_947305645.1). Lineage (GTDB taxonomy): Bacteria > Bacteroidota > Bacteroidia > Bacteroidales > UBA932 > Cryptobacteroides. Next base: position 19,758 of record CAMZEC010000001.1, read on the forward strand.
AATTAAGCATATTGCTGATAGATTCATGCCCTACTCTGTAAGTTGCCGTTGAAATCGGTAGATAGCGAATATCTCCATAAGAAGACAGTATTAAGAGCATCGGCCAATCTTCACGGGGGAATTGCAACTCTATAAACTTTTCTACAGGCACATACTTCTCAAAGGCGTCTCGCCGCCAGCACATTGTAACAGCAGAAACGAAGTCTCTTCCGCTAAGTATTTCTTTTTGTATGCGGCCCTCAGGTGGTTGTTTCCCTGTTCTATTCTTTGCATTTGAAGTAAGCTTGTTTGTCTTGACATTTAAAACATCAAGGTCTGTATGACAGAGGACACACTCCGGATGTGCCTCCATGAAATCGACTTGCAGTTGTATTTTATCGGGGTTGTGCCAATAGTCATCACCCGCACACACCATTATATACTTGCCGATACCATGTTTAATGCAGTTAGCCCAATTGGCCACAAGCCCCAAATTGTGGTCGGATGGAGCCATTATGACATTTTCATACTTCGCCGCATATTCTTCACAAATAGCGCGGGTGCCGTCTGTTCCCCAATCCTCGCCGATAATGATTTCATAAGGATATGTTGTGCGCTGGGCAAGAATACTATCCAATGTTTGCCGGATCCACTGCTCCTGATTGTAGGTGCAGACAACAACGGTTACCATTGGTCTAGTATGGTCAAATACTGATGGCAGCATAACACTACTTAAAGACTAACTGGTAATCCGAATTATTGGCCATTACTACTCGACTGTTGGGATAATTCTCTATGAACCACGTGAAGAAAGCCGTAGGATCAATCATTTCCGACAGGAACTCTTCTCTTTTATTACTCCATTCACCCTTCGGAGAAGGGCTTGCGAGCAAAGATTCGATCTCTGAATACATGTCGTCGAACCTGTCTGGAGTAAAACACCTGCAAAGTCCATATTGTTCATACATGTTTGGAACAGAGAGTCGTCCGGCAAAGGTATTGCATTTATATGCCGGGACACCAAGAACAGCAGCTTCCGATGTCATGGTCTGGCTATCTCCTACAAACATGGAAGCATAACTCAAAAGAGAGTGCATATCCTCTGCTGGGACAGACACCCTATATGGTTCAAGCTCTGGTTCAACAGGTCTCTCTGAAGTAATGAACACCTTTCCATACTGTAACAGAAGATTCAATAACTTCTTTTTTCGTTCAAGTGTTAGACCATATTCCCCTTGGTCATGGAAACCTTTAAAAGCGACGAAACGCATTATAAAGAATCTCTCTCCATCCTTAAGCCCTAATTTGTGCAAAACTGATGGGTCAGGGACAAATCTTGATGGATGCAAATATGCCAACTCTTTTGTTCCTTTGTAATAAACCGCATGTTTTGTCTTACGCTTTATTACCGATGGTGTCATTACGACATCAGAGAATGGGTGACCGAATTTAACCATCAAAGGCTCAACCTCATCATCGTCATCATCAAACTTAAACGAAGTCATCTTTGATAATGCAGAAATATGAGGAATGACAATACCACAACCGATGCCCCAATTAATCTTTTTCTTCCATACAAATCGTAGCAATTGCCAATCCTGATGCAAAACTGACCAAGCCTTTCCAAAGATCGAATCTTTTTTCCCACCTAAGTCCAAATATGGCATACCATACACATCCATCAAGTGTTTGGCGACAGGTATATCTCGTACTGAAAAATATACCACGTGCCCATGATCCTTTAGATTCTTAGCCAAATACTTGAATAAATGAACATGAGCAGGGTGCCCGATATCAATTAATACATTCATGATAACTAAGACAAAATACTGTTCATTTGGCGAGAGATATGCCTTATCTCATCCTCCTTTAAAAAAGGCGACGAAGGAACTGAAATAATATGAGGCAATAAATTCTCATATGCCTCAAGTCTGACTTGATAGAAACGAGCTAATAATCTATCCTTAGAGACATGCGGCTGAAAACCGTGTTTATAATTCTGAGTAAGATTGTTGGCTGCTATCCCCTCTCGTCTTAGACGACCAATAACTTCTTCCGCATCCTTATCAACAAGTTTGAACATAATTCTATTCCAATTGCTCACTCCTCTTTCAGGAACAACCTGTACCTTTGCCCTTCGATAGTCAACATCCTGTATAATACGGATAGCATTCTCCGATCTTCTATGTAGTAAAGACTCTAGAGCCGCAAATCGTCTCTTTATATCCTCAACATCACCTGCTTTAAGTTGGTATACATCTTTGCTCAGTGAATACCCGGCGGCATCACCTTTTAGAGTCATAAGTCCCCAATAAAACAGGTTCCAGATATTAAGGGGATGATGATTTGCCATCCCCTCAAGATAAATCTTAGTTTTTCGGTATATTCGCAACAAACTTCCCATCTCGGGGGCCTCATTTAAATATGAAGACAAATCGCTAACGGATACTAATAACCCGCCCGAAGGTGCGTGAAGATTCTTTATTAAACTGAAGGCGGCAAAATCGCCATAGTTACCAAGATATCTTTCATCATATTTAGCCCCAAGTGCTTGAGCGCAATCTTCAATAACTGGGATTCCCCTGGTATTTGCAAACTTGATGATAGTATCCATCTCGTTTGGGTTACCACCAAGATGAATTACCTCCAATGCTTGAATATCATAATCATTTAACTTATTAACATCAAGATTGAATGTGTCTGGATTTATATCCATAAAAACGGGTACATGGCCATTACAAACAATGGGATAAATAGCCTGAAAACACACTAATGGAGAAACGCCAACACGTATTGATCCCTTTTCCTTAAATAATCGTTTATATATAACATTCAGCGCATCAGATGCAGTAGATAATAAATAAGTATTATTTTGAGGGAAATAATACTCCAACAAGTTTCCTCCGCGCGATGAACTATTAATTCTTCCAGGTTTATTCAAAGGAATCATATACCTAATACCTCTTGAGAAACAGAATTGGGGACATCAGAACATACATGACGGCTGGTAATGGATCCCTAATACTCCATACAGCACTTACTTTTATCTGGCAGTACGATTTGATTGCCTCCCAAAACTTAACCTGACCACGGAAAAGACCCTTGACTATTACTGCAAAATCAGTAAGCCTCTCCACCCACGCACATTTCTTATGACTTAGAAGTGATGTTGAAACGGCACCTCTATTCAGCCAATCAACCCAATCACCAATGAACGAGAACCCTCTGCCGTCAGTTATGGTATGCCACTTCCACGCGCGTGTATTTATCTCCAAGAACTTGTACTCGCCCTTATCATACATAAACTCCACTTCTCCCATACCTGTATAATTAGTGAGCTTAATTATCCTCTTTGTTATCTCAACAATCTCAGGAATGTCAACGGTCTCAGCAAAAGTGGTTGAGTTTCCAAAATCCATCGGATTCTGTCTAATCCTGTTTACTGTGATAGAAGATCTCACTTCTCCATCAACGGCAAATACGCCACAAGAATACAAGCTTTTTGCCCCGCCAGATAAGTACTCTTGTAATATTAAGGCACTAATAGGATAATCAGCCTTTTTCAACTCTAGCACTTTTGCCAATAATGAATCCTTACTATGACATAGAAAAGCTTTCTTTCCAAACCGCCTATGGAAATCATACATTACGGCAGGTTTCACAACTACTGGATAGTCCAATCTATTTGCCATAGATACCACATCTTCGATGGTCTTAGGATATCGGCACCAAGGATGTGGAATCAAATTCTCTTCAGCAAATCGATATGCGAGTGTTTTATCAGCAAAGAGTTTTACTGTCGTCAATTCCGGTAGTGCTAACGTAAAAGAATCACTTAAATAATCGTAATGTCTGACGATAAAGTCTATATAATCGTCACTCGTTGGGAAAAGCAGCGATTCTTTACTTCTAATTCTTTCCAGGCATTCTAGAAGCCGTTCCTCAGAAGGGCACACGCAAACCTTACTTACATACCGAGAAAAACGAGCGACTGAATAGCCATCAGGGATAATTATTATCACTTGAAGGCCCTTCTTATCTGCCTGACGGGCAAGGCCTAAAGCTTGTATATGGCCACCTAGTATGAGCAGCGAGTCTATCAACTACACTCTTCTCGACTTACTTGTTTGTATAAAGCTATGATTGATGCAGCAATCATTTCATTACCTAATCCATCCTTAACGAGCTTTTTCCTTCCCTCTGTACGTCTTCCGAAGACAAGTGCGCGTTTTAATAACTCCGCCAAAGATATAGGGGTGTGAGCGTTGTCTATATAACAGCCATCCACGTTCGTTACTCTTTCTGCCACATCACCGACATCCACGCTCACAATTGGGCATCCGCACGCCAACGCTTCTTTGATAACTTGAGGAGATCCTTCAGAAAAAGATGTCACCAGCAAAGCATCCACAGCCTGCATCAGAACTGCAACTTGGTTACGAGAATAACCTCTCAATTCCAACAATTCCACCTCGGGAAGAAACGCTACTGCCGCTTTTGCGAGAGGGGCATTCTTAACGGTATTGTCAAATGCCCCAGCAAATAGCACATACTTCTTTTTCCGATCCATCCCAAACTGTTGCCTAGCCAGGGATTTTTCTATTATCGGAAAATCTTCAAGATTGATTCCACAAGGAATCAATGCGTAAGACTTAGTTGGCTTTGCAAGTGCGATGCTATTCTTTGAAACGAAAACATTATACGCCGAAAAATGCATGGCTAACTTGGATAGCCAAAGGACGGATGGATCATTGATGTCGCTTCCATGGTATGTCGTTACAACTGGCACCTTTCTCTGGAGATTTGCAAATAATCCACAAAGCCCATAATGGGCATGTATTACATTTGGCTTAAATTCGCGAATACGATGACGAAACGCAGGCAATTCTCGAAGATACCCTTTTATCCCTTTGCTTTGCATCGGAAAGTACTCACATAGGATGCCCGCTTTTTCCAATGTTTCCACTTGCTCAGACACAAAAGGAGCATATCCATTCTCTTTGCGCCTCGCGACGATTAAAACTCTCATTAGAACAGTCCTCGGCTACCGAGTTTAAAGAAAGCCCACGCCACCTCCATCAATACCACAACGGCACACCATGGAGTTAACAATTTATAACTTTTCGCCTTCATTTCAGACACGCCATATGCCCACATCATTATCAGTCCGGGCAAACCAGGTAGCAGAAAACGTTCAGCATTACTATATCCACTAATAGAGATAACCCCTAGATAGCCTATTGTGAATACTCCAATCAGAGCAAAACTACGCCATTTCTTCTGTCTCAGTGCCTCAAATATTGCCAGAAATGCGAAGAAAGCCATAAAGTTACGCACATAATTACCTCCGTGTTTGGTGATTTGGTTTTCTTGCCCTTCTGTTTGCACCATGGTTGAAAACGGGAGTGCCACAACCATGGGAGCCATCACCGTCCCCGTTGCATATTGAGCCCATTGGTTTCCTCGAGATGTCTGTTGTTCTCGTTTATCTTCCACATTGGACACACGCTCTTCCCAATACATCTCTATCTCGTTTAAGGCGGTAGTCCCCGCCGCGAATACCAGCGCAAGCGCGCTCCAACCAATTAGCATGGCGCGACGTCCTCCCTGTTTCATCATTGGCGTATTCGAGAACACCAAAGCGGAAACAAATGAAAAAACAGCAACTGCGCCCAACACAGTTCGGAAGAAAAACAAGCTGCCCGCAAGGATGATTGGTGCAATAATATTCCGGAAATTGTATTCCCGTGAACGCATAATGTAATCCATCCGCTCCAGGAAGGCCACCTCCAGAAAAAGCATTTCGGTTTCCTTCAAATGGTATCCACAGTAGATAATGAGGTTGGGCATCAGGCAACACATGATGCCCGCCATTCGCCCGACGGATTCCCCAAAGGTCCTTGCAGATAATTTGTATATGAGAACGCACATCCATGCACTCAGCAGGCACTTGATGAAGCGAGGGATTATGACATAAGGACCAAATATCTTGTAAATTAAGGTGAGATATAAGGGGTAGCCTACGTCAGAAATACCTGTAGCATACGGGCCAAAGTAATATGTCCAGGCTACATTCCATGGTTCCGAAGCAAGCCATTCGGCTTCTTCGTGATAGCCCATCGAGTCGGCTGCGCTATATTCAAACGGATTGCCAAGGACTTCGTTGTAAAAGAAATAGGATGCAACTACCCAAAGGAGCCTTAAACCTACAGCCCACCCAAACAGCCCTCCGACAAATTGCTTTTCGGGTGTTTGGACCCATTCTTGACTCCAGGTTGAGGTGAAAAGGAAGAAGCCGACAACGAATAATAACCCGAGTCCCATCCGCCAGAAGGGCATGACAAAACGGAAATACACTACACTAACTGATGCTAGCGCAATGACATATACATAGATAGCTTTAGTGGCGATTTGTCTTGGGAAGAAGGGAATCATTATCCAAACAACCGTCTTTTACACTTTATCAGTCTAATCCTACTGCCGTCGCTCAAGACGCCGAGAACTTTTACCTTCCAATTCTTTGGCTTTTCTCCCCAAGAGTTAAGACCTTTGTGCTCACAATAAGTATTCTCTGTCCGAATGTATTCCCCAGTGGTATGTCGTGGGCAGAAATACTCTACCGGAAAAACGTGAAGATCTTTATAATCCTGCTCATTACCATTCTGTTGGAAACCTCCTACCGCCATTTGCGCTGTGATATACTGAACATTGGTGGTCAGATCATAAGATCCATCAGGCATGATGAAACGTCTGTTATCATAGGATGCCAACATCTCCGTTACCCATTCACCTTGTGGTGCAGAGGCGCATACCCCCATCATCAAAGGATAATGCTTGCTTCCTTCAAATCCGGCGAATGCTGTATACTCCATCAAATTGTCAAAAGGCTTAAGGGCTTCAAAATCCACATCCAAATACAACCCTCCGTATTCTTTTAGAACCACTAGCCGAGCTACGTCACTTACAAAAGCATACTTTTTTGCCTCATAAGCATCTCGGGTATAGGCGCAATAATTGACATCAAATGTATCCTCATTCCAAAGCTTGTACTTCCAATCCGGCATATACTTTTTCCAAGAAGCAATGCATTCTTTGGCGAGTTGCGGCATTTCTCCACCCCCGAACCAGCAATAATGGATAATCTTAGGAATCACTCAAATACACGTTTGATGCCCGTTTTAATACGAGATCCCCGTTTCAATAGGCGCTGCTTTGTTCGCAAAAAAAGCAGGGGTTTGTGGTATTTCCGTTTCACGCTCTTGGGCTGTTTCGACCAATCAACTTTTGACAGTTCAGAGACTGCCACTTCATGATATTGTTTTGACAAGTAATAAGGCATTAACCCCGTCACACGTAGCTTGTCAATCAATTGCTTATAATCTGCATTTATCTTTTCGACCTGTTCTAAATCCCTTAGATTCCAAAGCATGTGATGATCAGGTGCATGTAATCGACCTACGGCACGTTCGGATAATGAAATATCTTGATTATAATTAGAAAGTGGCTTATTCAAAAAGGCGACCTTGTATTTGAGCGCGATATGTATCCAAAGGATAAAATCCTCGCCGAGGCTGATTCTCGCCGGGAATCCCCCCATCTCAATAAATATATTTCGCGGGACACATACTGCCCCTGTCCATAGCGGCATCCCCATATTCTTCGAATATGCCTGGCAATAATTGATATACCCTCTATCAAAATCATCCGGGACACCTATTGGAGCCTCACGAGTTTTGCGTTTTGTCTCGTTGATGATGGTATAATTGGTCCCATAAATCCCGGCTTTAGGATACTCTTTAATGAGCCGATCCATCTCCTCAAGGAAAGTGGGCTCCCACCAATCATCGGCATCCAGAAAGCAAAGAAATAGGGCGCTTGATGTCGCCACGCCATTGTTACGGGCCAAACTGACCCCGGTGTTTTCTTGGCGGATGAGGCGAAGGCGATCATCTTTTATGGTCTCAACTACCGAGGCGCTTCCATCAGTGCTTCCATCATCTACCACAATGAGCTCAAAATCATAGAATGTCTGTCCCAAGACGCTCTTTATAGCCTTTCGTACGTAAGGGGCCTTGTTATAAAGTGGTATGATAACAGAAAATCTCATACGCGCTTATACCATTTGAACAAATGGAATGCAATCTTCGAACTTGCAGCTAAACGTGCTTTTCTGTATTTCTTTGAGAATTTGATGCTCGTGGGAGAACGATATACCAATAGTCGGGCCTCATCAAACTGTCCCTGATGCAGGTGGCTAAGGAATGATTTATAAAACACATACTCTTGTGCCCACTCTTCAGTAAAAGGCACATCTTCAGGGTAAAGGCCATTCAAATAACGACGTATATTGGCGAGACCCTCATGATATGCCATATAACGTGGATGGTCGTAGGAGATATGTGTGGCAGACTCTTTGTACACCCTATAAACAACTGTCTTGTAGGGAAGATAACCGAACCGTGTATGGTGAGCCAGGACGCTTTGCATGGGGTAGTCCTCAACGGGGAATCTTAGACGAATAAACTCATCAAAGTCTACATATTGAATCAAGTCTCGCCGAATCAAAAGAGTCAAAGGCATAGCATACAAGCCGCCATACCTATTGCGATAGAAATCCCGCACATCACCATCCGGAGCCGGCTCTTGGGGCGGAAGTCCTGGCACCAATTTGCCTGTCTTAACCATAAGGCGGTACCCATCTGTGCACACTACGCCGAATTCGGGATGTGCCGCCATGTAGTCCAACTGCTTTTGCAGTTTTCCCTCATCGCACCAATAATCATCGCCGGCCAAAATAGCCAAATAGTCGCCAGTGCATGCTTTCACGGTACGAGCAAAATTGCCAACTATACCCAAATTTGCTTCACCGGACAGCAACTTTACCGTGTTCGGATTGCGTTTAGAATAATCCTCACAAACGGCCATGGTTCCATCGGTGCTGGCATCTTCGCCAATAACCACGTCCAGATTGAAGACACCTTTTTGACACAAGATGCTATCCAGCGCTTGGGCAATAGTAGCCTCTTGATTGTAAGTGATTACGGCAACAGAAATGGTAGGCTTATCTTCCTTCACAATCTTTAAATCTCGGGAACTTTCCTGATGTAAACTTCTTCACGAAGCGCTCCGACACATTTACTCGGGGAAGGAAATAACGGCCAGTAAACCACTTGGCGTTCAAAGTGCCCTCTATAGCAGAAAAGGCCATCTGGTATCCTCTATTTCTTATTTGTCTTCTATTCTGGAAAGAAACTTCAACAATTCGTCCGTATGGGAAAGCAAAAGTAGGCTGGTCGTCATCAGTTTGGCGTTCAAACTCAGCAGAGGATAAATTACGAAAAACCACATGTTGACGCCCATGCCCGCCTATCATACAAAGTGGATTCTTTTGCAATTCATCCAAATGTTCCTGCGTAATAAAACCAGGCTTATCCACTAAATCTGTTGTTATGAACACGGTGAAAGGGATATCAAACCGTTGCAGGATAGGGAGAGCTTCACTATAAACGGTATCATAAACGTCATCGAAGGTAAGATAAAAGGACTTCCGAGCCCATTTCCCAGACAATAATTCGCCCTGAGTCATCGCGTGCCATCCCTCGTTTGCCAGATAATGCATAAGGCGTTCAAAACTGGCGGATGTCATCTCAAAAGCATTTTGGCATTCTTCTTTTGAAGGCTTGAACCTGTGCACCATCAAAACGATGGGAGCATCCATTCCATACAGGCGCCAAAGAAATCGCATCCAGCACTTATACAGGCGATTATGCTCGCGAATCAGACGAATCCTCAGTGAAACCATTGTATTAATTGTACACGTCTTTGACCCGTATTTCCCTTCGCAAAGGGGGATTCAACAATAAGAAGAAAAACCGTACACATCCTGCATGCTGGCGCATGGTGAAATAACGATGGCGGTTCTTCCTATGCAGGATGCGGCTACCTACCCATTGTTTGAGCGAAATGGCAAATTCTTTCAAAAGGTAACAAAACACCTTGCCCGAGAATCGAAAATCTGCCTCGCGATAAACGGAATATGATTCGGCGATTCCATTGTTGTAAAAATGCAGAGCAACGCCTTCTACTGTACCATGTTTATTGGTCTGCTGCAGATGTTGGAGTTCCACGTGCGGCGTGTAGCCAATAAGCAAGTGCTCCTGGAAAAGCTTCTTTACAAATCCGGTGTCTCCATCGCCAATCAAATAGGGCCCGACAAGGTCCGGGTTGAATCCGTGTAAACGTTCAAATACATCCCTCTTGACGGACATAAACCCGCCGTTGAGGTACAGATCATATCCATAACGGATATCCTCGCCATAGTCCAACTCCCCAAGGAGGTATTTGTAAGGGGTAATCCAATCCAGTTCTTCTTTGTCCCACTGGATTCTTATCCGCCCCGTCACTGCCACGCAGTCTGGATTCTGGACATAGACTCTCATCACCTCCTGCAGACAGTCGGGATTAACCAGCACGTCATTGTCGGCAAAAACCAGAATATCACCCTCGGAAGCCTTAACCCCAGCATGTCGAGCGGCTGTGGCGCCGGGCGTATCCTCGTATAGGTAATGAAAGTTGGGATGCTCTGCTATTATCCTCTTAACAGTTGAATGCGTACTATCGGAAGAGCGGTTATCTACAACATACACTTCGTGCTCATTCTCATTATAACTTTGAGAGAGCCACTGGGGCAATGTTTTTTCAAGAATACCTGCTCCGTTATACGTAGGAATGATGACGGAAATCATATTCAACAGGCCAAGCGCATTTGAAGGTATTTCGCCAGGCGCTTCTGCACAATTTCATACATCAAAAATGAAATCCCCGTACATAAGACAAACGACAGGGATATCTTAAACCAATTTGCGTCGTACCCCGTTTGCCTCACTATAAACCATCCCATTTTCCAAACGAATGGTTGAAACAAAAAGAAAGCATAGGGTAATTTGCTCGCATACCTTAATAGCTGTGATTGTTCCAGGCACTTGACTCTCTTACTACCCAAAGAGAACAGCATAACCACAAAACAGGGTAGAACAACCCAATTCCATATCATGTAGTCCCGAATGTGACAGAAATACTGTATGATGGTGATACTTAAAATCATCGTCAAACTTGCTCCTATAAGTACGCCCAATCTTCTCAAGAAGTTTACCAATTTTCCGTCTGACCTCATGTTGATATCAGCCGTCAACAAACCTATTGAGAATTCCAATAATCGATAAAACGGATTATCGTATAGCCAATCCGTCCCGAACACTTTACTAACCAGAACGGCCCACAGATTTACGAAAATCAATAATACAATTAAAAACGCTTCTTGATAGACGGAAAGCTGTTTTGCTACCGTTTGTAAAAATGGATATATCAGATATCCCAACAATAAACATGAAATAAACCAGGTTCCCCCATTATGTGTCACCCCGAACAAAGACGAAAAAGTTGTTTGTATTCCCAACCCTTCTATAGGCAATAATAATAGATTCTCCAACAATGATTCTTTTCCAAGAAAAAGAATGAATAGCAATGCGTAGGTATAGTATAAGGGAAGAATTGCCGTTGTCCGTTTTATGTAGAACCCCTTTATTTCTGATTTCTTTATCAAATTCTTTTCTCCATAGGCGACTCGTAAAGAGTATCCGGAGAGAAGAAAGAATCCAGTCATAGCAAATGCACCTTGTGAAACAAGATTATTCAGAACACCGTAAACGCATTGGAAATGCATGTTGGAGTGAAATGCGAAAACCAATAACGCAAGAGCGACTCGTAGCACATCCAATAGGACAAAACGGGGGGGGGGGGGGTATAATGCATATCTTGCAAACCGTTAATTCGAAAAATCAAAACCCTCGATCATACTCCTTTTTATGAAGCGAGTGCTTTATCACATATGCTGGTTTTAGCATGGTTGCAAATAAAAACCCAAATATTGGATTTGCAAGACAGCGAATATGGGGGGAGCATAAATCAGTCATTATCTTTACAGTGGCCAAATTGCGGCGGACTAAATCGTAAAACACCTTCTTTTCCCTAAATGGCATCGGGACCACCTTGTAAACAAAACTTCGGAAGTACCATAATGCCTGCTGATACAACAATTCTGATTCTGGTGTTCCCTTTATTTCCTCAGATAAATCCAGGACTTCTTTTCCGGCGACAAATGCAAAATCATAAGCCAATGCCCCTTTATAGCGTTTATTTGCAGCAGTGACAGATTCTGCATTAATCCTGTAGTTATAGATGAAATCTCTTAGGCTCTGGACCCTTTCCGAATACCAAAGAGCTCGGAACAGGAAAGTAGTATCTTCGTATATCGCCCCATCTTGAAAGCATATTTGCTTTTCGGATAAAAACTCGCGGCGAAACAGCGCCCTCCATTCAAATCCTAATAAAAAGGAGCAAAAAGAATCCTTGAAATAGAGTTCAATAAAATCCCTTCCTGACATAACAGGACTATTGTCAAAAACCTCCACTTTTGAGATGGCTTGCGATTTATCGTCTTTTTTCTGGGTATAATTGAACAGCAACACATCCAGGCGTCCGGCCTCAGCAATATCCAGCAATTCTCTGCAACGGTTGTCCTCAATCCAGTCATCTTGCCCTACAATCCATAAATACTTACCTTTTGCAGCCTTAAGGCCCTCATTGAGTGAAGTACCAGTCCGCAGATTCTTATCATGAAAAAACAACCGGACATTTGAATGGTTAATCGTATACTTCTTCAGTAAGGATGCCGATGAATCCCTACTGCCATCATCAACGACAATAACCTCAAACTCGTTTACGTCCAGACCTTGCTGATATAAACTATCAAGACAAAAAATTAGGAACTCTTCTCCGTTGTAAACGGGAATTATGTATGATAATTTACAACTCAATTGTAGTAATACTCTTTCCCCCTGATTCTACGAATGATTACATAGAAGGTGCAGACTACAGAAAACCACCAAAAACTATGAAAAAGCAACTTACCATGAATTGGCCAATACTCTTTAACTGTTGACCAATCTATGCGTGAAAAAGCAAATCTTGCCCCCCCCTGTATTGTATTCTTTTGTTGCCTATTGAATGCGTCTGTGCCTAAATAAGAAGCGGCAGTGAGATGAATTAAATTCAAACAACGACCTAGAATAGCCCTCTTCTTAACAGAAGAGTCTTGAGAATAATTAGATAAGGCAAATCGCTCGACTTGTTCATCAACTATCAAACGCTCCCATAATCGCGGAGACCTCATACGAGAGATACTATTTGGGTGATTGCGATATAAATATCTTGCATCCGAAAAGGCCACTTTTTGAGCTTTATAAAATATCTGACGCGTAGAAAACTCATCTGAATTCATATAATGGCCACGGAGAATACCATTATTGAGTGATGTCTTGTACAGCATCCCATTAGCAGAAAAATGCCAGCCGCCAATACAGAAAGCACATGCTTCCTTGCCTGATAGGACACTCTTAAAATCAAAACTAGCCTCGGGGAGTTGATACATATAGCCCTTAAGTTCGTGGAGACATCCTTGCACAATTGAGCAAACGATGTCAGCATCCGTTTGTTGTTGGCGAAAAAGTAGTTTCTTCAAATAATCCGGCTCGATATAATCGTCATGTCCAATAATGACACAAAACTCACCAGTTGCGGCACAAGTACCATTTGCAATAGGCAAATCAGCACAACCATTGTTGAATAGAGTTAATAAGAAGAAGCGATTATCACGTTGTACAAAACTTTGGCAAATTGACTCACTATCATCTGTTGATCCATCGTTGACCAAAATGCATTCCCAATCCTTGAAAGATTGGGCTTGGATGCTAGCCAGCGTCTCATTTAAAAAACGGCCCGCGTTATAGATGGGCACAATCAAACTAACTCGGCTCATATTCTACCTGTTACCAAAAACAACAAATACTCTATGGCCTGCCTGCGAGAGAGTACAGTAAAGATAGCTCTATTACTCACAAAACCATTCCTACATAATCTAACAAACCTTTTCTTTTCCGTATTATCAAAGCGCGGAAAAATGCTATGAAACTCTAGATAGATATATCGGGCTGTCATACGCACTGACTCACGAATTTCTTCTTCAAGAGGGGAAATCGTTGAACAGATATCGAAAACTAATCGAGAACAATTAAAACAATTCTCATAAAGCGTTTCCGGAGTCGGCAGCTTACGAACAACGGCTGAAAGGGATGAGTTATTGTGGCGATATATATAATAGGGACGATTACTAGAGATCATTCGATTAGCTAACAGAATAGATGCAAAAGTATAAGGGACATCTTCTCCCATATTGATTTCTGGAGACCAAATACCATGCTCATTTAAATACTCCGTCCTATATACCTGAGTCCAGACAGGAGACAACTCTCCTAATTGTTTTATAGCTTGCTGTTTCCAAAAAGTGTGTCCACCAAATACTATATTATTGTCAAGCCATGGATCAACTCCACGTTCTTCTAAATGCCCGTTGCGCAGTCTGGAAAAGCTAAACAATAAAACGTCTAAAGAATAATGCTCGCATTTATGCAGGATCTCTCCTAGACAATTCGGCGCAATCATATCATCGGAATCAACATTCCACAAATACTTCCCTTTCGCAATGCGCCGTCCGGTATTCCTAGCCGCCCCAAGCTTCTTGTTTACCTCGTGCTCAACAAGAATCAAATTGGAATGATGTTTCTGATACTCAATGACAATATCTCTGGATCTGTCAGGGGAAGCGTCATTAACACAGATCACCTCATACTCCTCCTCCGGAATGTCTTGATTGAATACCGAATCAAGGCACTCTGCAATGTATTGTTCAACATTGTAGAAAGGGATAACTATGGATAATCTAATGCTCAATTCAATTCCTTAGATAAAGAGATGGCCTCTATCATATTGTCCTCTATACTGCTATAGTTCCAACTCCCATATCGCCCGATAGTAAAAACGTCATTTTGTCCCAAAACCTCTTTCAGACGTTCAACTTCTCTATTCCCGGCGCTTGTTACGTGGACATACGCGGGATTCATTAACACGTAGTGCCATGAAACCAATGATTGATTGGTAATGATGCCGGCCGTTCTCAAATCGTTTATAACACGCATTCTAGCCGCCTCAATGTCTACAGTTTCTTGAGCTCGCAGTCCAATCTCCACATACAGAGACATTTTTTCTGATGGAATAATATTACTATAGAAACCGACGCGGTAAAAACAGTATTTTTCTTCGGGGAAATATATCCAGTGGTTCTCTTTGTCTGTAGACGGTTTGTCGAAACCCAAATTGAAGACAAGGACTTGATTCCAATCGAATGCAGACCTGTCATAGTCGAACTTACACAAAGAAAGAAAGCGCGGCAGGGGAATAGTACTGATAAGGTGGTCGTAATGCATTTCCCGCTTGTCGGTGGTTACTTTGTGACCATTCAGGTCGACAGCTAGAACCTTCTCATTCAGTGAAAGAGACGTTTTGGGAAGATCCTTCTCAAGCGCACGGATGTATTGGATGGCGCCACCACGTGGATACAAGAAGGAGGTATTGTAGGTGGTTTTTTGACCTCCCCGAAGGATTTCGTCTCTGTCTGCTACAGGAAAAAACCGGCCCATCGCATTGACATCTAGCCTGTTCAGATCCGTGGCGTAGAGTTTCTGATTATAAGGAATCAGGAATTTTTCTGCAATTGATTTTCCGAATCGAGCATACAGCATTTCTTTAAAAGATGAAGGAACTGTTCCTCCAGCTTTTTCCAAGTCGCGAACGCAGTCCTGATACTCATCTTCCGGAAGCTGATGGATATGGGTTTGGAATGGAAAATCAACAAGACGGTCCTTATACTTTATCTGCGCGTGACGGGCCACGGAGACCAGTTGCCCCGTCTCCATACGATCCATGAAGAAATCGGCAATCTCTTGGTTGCGAAAGTGAAAGAAATGTCCGGAATAATCCCAGACAAATCCGTCCTGTAATATGGTGTTGCAATAACCGCCCGTGTGGTCATCGGCCTCCAGCATCAAATAAGGCTTATCGGAATAATTAGCGTATGTAAGACCGGTAACCCCAGCCCCGATGATAATATCCATTATTTCTTTAACAGTCGAATGACCCGAAAGAGGGGATAGACTATTGCCCAACGGAACTTTGGATAAGGAAGGTTCGCGTTGCTTTCTATAACCAGCCCAGGCCTATAGGTCGGGTGAACACCCATTTCCCCGTTACGCGCATCTTTAATACCTTCGAGGGCCATTTTCGCCACTGCTGATAGAGACTTTCCTTTCCGAGCTCTAATGTTCAGCAGGGTGTTAATAATGAAAGATCGGCCGGCACAAGGATAGTGCTTCAATAAAAGATAAGCGCGGTTTCGTACAGCATAATACTCCTTCCAAAGAGATGCTGAGAGAATTGCTTTAGACGTTTTTTCTTGCGGAAGAGAGTCGTGTGTCACAATTATGTCGGGGACGCAGTACATTGTCCCAAAACCGCTCAGCCGGATACTATGCTCAATGTCATCTTGATAGATGAAGAAATCTTTGTTAACTAAACCTTTCTTTCTTAATCCTTCAGCGTTGATAAAAATACCCACATAGGAAAAACAATTCAACTCAAAATAGGCTTTTTCGTATTCTTCCGCATCAACCAATTGCTGGTGAACCCCTTTTTTATCAACCTGAAATCGGCTCCGACAATCGTAGATGATGTTTCCATCCATATCTATAACTGAGGCGCAAATGGCAGAAATAGTTTCCCCTTGATGCTTCACAAAAAAAAGATGGAACTTTTCAACCATCTTCTTTTCCGGATAAGCGTCGTCATCAGAAATGAAAACCCAGTCCGGCTCAAGTGTCAAAGCATACTTTTCTCCTTCATAAAAACCGCCGGAGCCGCCATAATTGCTATCCAAATAAAGAACATGCTTTCCAAATTGTCTAGGAATCTGTTCCCATTCTTTTAGGAAAGCAGTTGTTCCATCTGTACTATGATTATCAACAACTATCACATTGCGGAATGGAATAGTCTGATGCTCATAACACTCTAATGCGTGCTTGAGTTTCTCAAGCCTATTGTATGTAACTATTATGGCGTCAACTTTAACCATTTGATACAATCATATCGTAGTCTACAAGAAAACGAGTATTAAAATGAATCTTCCCCTCTCCATAATAGGAAGTCGCATCAACAGATATTATCTTTGCTACCTCCGTCGCACATAGTTTCCCTATGGTATTGGATATATATAAACCAACCCTATATTGCCCGGATGTCAGGGAGAACTTACGGATAGGAAATTCAATTCTATTTACTCCTTTTTTTAGCGTGACATGTTTCCCGAGTTGTACATTATTAACGACAATGAGACCTTCCCCGAAAAGGCTTTCGATACTAACGGTAAATTCGTCTATATCGTCTATGTCACTATCAGTATTGTTCCGCACCTCAACAAGGACTCTGAAGTCCATCCCGGACAACACAACTTCTATGGGATTGTCGTGTGCATCAAGAATCTCAAATCTCAAAAGGCTTACCTTTTCGGATTTGGTGTCATGCCTATCACTAAAGCCATATGCAACTATGCTCTTCTGATACTCTTCTATTGTTGGGATAATGTCTCCAGAATACTTTACCATCCCGTTCTCCAGCAGAACTCCATGCCTGCAAAGATTCCTCACACTCCCCATATTATGGCTCACAAATAGCACCGTCCTTCCCTCGCCCTTGCTCACGTCCTGCATCTTGCCGATGGCCTTCTTTTGAAATTCGGCGTCGCCTACGGCAAGGACCTCATCGACTACCAGGATCTCGGGCTCCAGGAACGCGGCTACGGCAAAGCCAAGGCGTACGGTCATACCGGAGCTGTACCTCTTCACGGGCGTATCAATATACCGCTCGCAACCGGAGAAGTCGATGATTTCGTCCAGCTTGCGGGAGATGTCGTTCTTGGTCATGCCCAGGATGGCGCCGTTCATGTAGATGTTCTCGCGGCCGGTCATCTCGGGGTGGAAGCCGGTGCCCACCTCCAGGAGGGAGCCGATGCGTCCGCGGGCGCAGATACTCCCTGTCGTCGGGCCTGTCACGCGGGACAGGAGCTTGAGCAGCGTGCTCTTGCCGGCGCCGTTCTTGCCGATGATGCCCACCACATCGCCCTGCTCCACCTTGAAGTCGATGTCGCGCAGCGCCCACACATACTCGCTGTCGGCCGCCGCGGAGCGGTCGTTCACCGACCCTATCTTCAGGTACGGGTCTTCCTTCCGCAGCACGGCCGTCTGCCACCAGCGGTTGAGGTCGTGGCTCAGCGTCTTGGTGCTCACCAGCCCCAGCCGGTACTGCTTGCTAACATGATTGAATTCTATTGCGGTTGGCATATTACACAGTATCCATAAAGTTCCGCTGAACCTTGTTGAAGATCACTATGCCCAGGGCCAGCAGGAGCCACATGAAGACAAAGCTGTAAAGGAGCCAGCGCCAGCCTACGAATTCGCCGGCGCCCAGGAAGCCGTACTTGAAGGTCTCCAGGACGGGGGTAACGGGGTTGAGGCACATGAGCTTGTGTACGGGGAGGCCCAGGAACTGCATGCCCTTGGTCTGGCTGAGGGGGTACACGATAGGGGTGGCGTACATCCACAGGGACACCAGGAACGTAAAGAGTATCTGAAGGTCGCGGTACTTGGTGGTAAGGGACGATATGATGGTGCCGAAGCCCAGCGCGAGCCCCGCAATCATAACCAGCAGCACGGGGAAGAGCAGCGCGTACCAGTTGAAGTGTGCGGCGCAGGTAGGGTCGGCGAAGAAGTAAATCAGGTAGATGAGCAGGAAGAAGCCGAACTGGATGCCGAAGCGCAGCAGGTTGCTGATCACATTGGCGATGGGCATCACCAGGCGCGGGAAATACACCTTGCCGAAGATGCCGGAATTGTCCACGAAGGTGTTGGAGGTCTTTGTGATGCAGTCCGAGAAATACTGCCACAGGCAGGTACCGGCCAGGTAGAACAGCGGCCGGGGCACGCCGTCCGTGGGGATGCCCGCGATGCCGCCGAATACAATCATGTACATGATGACCGTCAGGGCCGGCTGTACCACGTACCACGTGGGGCCCAGGATGGTCTGCTTGTACTGCGTGATGATGTTGCGCTTCACCAGCAGCGAGCAAAGGTCCCGGTAGCGCCACAGCTCCGCAAAGTCCACGGAAAGGAGGCGGTCCTTCGGCTTAATGACTAAATCCCACTTTTCTTCTGCCATTATTTTGACCTCTTACGTTTAACAACGATATTCTTCATAATCCCCCAGAAATACATCCAGTCGGTGGCCAGGGGATGCTGGCGGTATGCCTCGATGTAGCGGCGCTCGTTGGCCTGGATTTCTTCCACCCCTTCAGGGGTAGGGTCGTCATAATAATATGGAGGAAGGATGCCTGGCTTTACGCTCACGTGCATTTCCTGCATCTCAGGGGTGTACAGCCGGAGGTATGGGCTGCTCAGGGGTCGCACGCCCACCAGTTTCAGGTCTCCTTTCAGCCAGTTCAGCAGCATCGGCAGCTCGTCTATCCATTTGCCGCGGAACTTCTTGCCCCACCAGTTGATGCGGTAATCGTGCGCGAACTTGCCGCCGGTCTCCATACCCTCGTGCGCTAGCATGTAGGGCTGCAGGTACTCGGAATACGGATACATCGTACGCAGCTTGTATACTCCGATTCGTTTGCCCTTGTAGCCGATGCGGTTCAGCTTAACGAACACGCCGTAGTTCTTGGCCTTCCCGGGACGGGGCTCCTTCACCTTGCGGCCCAGTACGAAGAATTCGCCGTGGCTGAAGCGCTCGTCCACTATCTCGAAGCCTGCCCGGCACATGCGACCCAGAATCTCCACGCGTGAATAAGAGCGGTTCTTGCCGCCCGTTACCCACATATAGAACCAGCGTGTGAGCCATATCTTGGCAAAGACGCGATGCCAGGTGTAATGCATGGCATACAGTATCTTGCCGCTCAGCCCGGGGTGCGACTTGAGTATAAGCTGATGCTTGAGCGACGATGTGCGCGAGTGGCACCACAGGTAGCCGCCGGGCGCAAGAACCGCGTTGCATGTGTTGAGGAGCGTGTTCAGGTGACGCACATGGGAGATGCCGCGCTTGTTGAAGATCAACATGGGGGCAGATCCTTCGCTTCGCTCAGGATGACAGGAACCGTTGGTCTCCTCAGGATGATAATTGTCATTCTGAGCGAAGCGAAGAATCTCTTCCGCTTCCGTTGCGCTCACAATCCAGGTCCTGGGGTCGAACTTGGGTGCGTGCTCGTCCAGCCACGGGCACAATTCCGCGGTGGGGCACGACTTAATGGCCTTGAGTATGGTTACAAGGTCCTTGTAGTCGGTCAGGGCCGCGTCCAGCTTGGCGCCGTTCTTGGCGCCGTATTCAGAGTAGTATCTCGGAATGTTCCAGGTCACAGTTTCTCCAACGCTCCTTCACGCAGCGCATAACTGCGTCCGCACGAACACTTCATATCTTCCCCCAGCCGCTTTCCGCATTCGCACACCCAGCCTATCTGCCTGGCAGGAACGCCCGCCATGAGGGCATAGTCCGGCACGTCGTGCGTAACCACGGCGCCGGCCGCAACCAAAGCGCTACGGCCCACCGTGTGCCCGCAAACCACCGTGCAGTTGGCCCCCAGGGATGCGCCCTCCTTCACAAGCGTCCGCGCATACACGCCGTGCACCGGAAAGTGCGCCCGGGGCGTGCCCACGTTGGTAAACACGCAGGACGGCCCGCAGAACACGTTGTCTTCCAACGTAACGCCGTCATAGACGGACACGTTGTTCTGGATGCGCACTCCGTTGCCAATCACGGCACCGCCGGCCACGTTCACGTTCTGCCCCAGCGAGCAGTTGGCGCCAATCACGGCACCGCCCTGCACGTGGCAGAAGTGCCAGATCTTGGTACCGGCGCCCACGACGGCGCCGTCATCCACGTAGGATGAGGGGTGTACGAAGTAATCGGCCATTCTAATACTGTCCGCCGTTACCGCCGTTGTGCTGGCGGTTGGTGGTCTTGGCGTAAATCATGGTGTCGCCAAAGTAGGTGCCGTTCACCGACCAGTTAGAGTAGGTGGCAATCACGTCGGTAACGTTCTGCGCGCCGCTCACGGTGAGGCGGGAACCAAGCGGCAGCCTTACATTCAGCGGATAGACGCCTTCCTGCTGCTGATACTGGGCTCCGTAATAATAGGCAATCTTTTCGATGAGCAGAGCCGAAAGAACGTCTGTGGCGGTGGAATTGATGCGTGTTCCGGCAAAATAGTTAAAGGATACGCTCTCTGCCGTGATGGCGCCGTTGCCGTAGAGGTTGTCCCAGACGTCCGGTGTAAAGGTCAGGGCCTCTTGCCTGGGATTCTCTTTCATGATGAAGGGCAGGAAGAGGGCGTAACTGCCCAGCTCCGTTGCCTCAATCTTGACAAGGCCGGCATTGGCCGAATAAGGGATATCCACCCAGACGCCTCCCTTCAGGTGCTTGACTTTGATGTGCTGGGTAAGGGGCACGTCGCAATGCATTTCAATGATGATGGGCTGTGCGAATGTGAGGCTCGAATTATCGCATACCAGCGCGATTCCCACCAGCAGACGGTAGTCATTGGAAGAAGCTTTTGTTACAACAACGGCCTCGGACTCGTCATAAATGGGAATCATTTTGATGTCCACGTTTCCGGGCACCGTTCCCTTTGTGACGGCCGCGTCAATCTTGATGCCTGCCAGGCTGTTGGACTTAAGGTGCTCGGTGCTCACCGTACCCGTATCCGGGCCACCGGCAATTATATTCAGGGTCTCATAGTTGCTGATGGAGGACAAGGTGGTGCTGTATTTGCAGATGACGAACTCCCCATTAGGAGACGCCACCACCACTTTGCCTTCATGGTCTATATAACCGGTGGCGGTAATAATAACAGGGTAGTTGCCCGGCGTCACATTCTCAATGACATAATATCCGGCGGCATCTGTAGTGGCCGTCAGGTTTCCCACCTTGACAGTGGCCCCCGCGATGGGGGCTCCGGCTTTATCGGTGATGAATCCCACCACGGACGGGGAATCGAGGACAACGGTGGGAGGAGTGACATGGTTGTAGTCGTAATCCATGTCCAGACAACAGGACCAGCACATCACCACCCCTATGGCAATGGCTGCGATTCTGAAAATTTTGTTCATAATGTTATATAAAAGTTTAATTAAGATTCAAATAGAAGCAGAGTCCTCCGCTGAAATATTTGCCGTTCTGAAGACATAACTGCAGCAACACATGGCCAAAAAGGAGGTAGTCCAGGCCGACGTTGACGTCTGCTCCCGTCCATTCTGCAATCAGGCGGCCGCGGTTGTGGTCGAAGGGCGGGGAATAGGTGACCGCTCCCACGAGCCCTGTCCATTTTGCGTTATACTCCCTGCGCCAGTAGCGGTAAGCCGCATGAAGGCCCAGTCGATGGCCGCCCCAGTCGAAATGCTTGGTGGCGGCTATGTAAAAGTTGCTGAAGGGAGCGTTCCCTTCGCTTGCTGTGGTTATAGGGTCGTTGGCTCCGATGGCTATGGCGGGCCACCATTTGCCTTCCTCAAGAGGCCTGAACTTTAAGGATATGTAGCGGTCCTTGCCGTAGTATCCAACGTTGCCCGTACCCTCTCCAAAGTAGTTCTGGCCTCTTTTGCGCAGGGTAAAAGTATAACCGACTTCCACCCATTTGAACGGAGTGATGCTCAAGTAGAAGTCTCCGGTGTGATACTTCCCGTCGCCGTCGTCGAAGGTGGCGTCCGGCGTAAATGCCTTGTTCAAGAAGTGCCCGCCGATACGTGCCACTCCTTCCGGGTCCATGTCTGCCGAAGGCGTATGGATTAACCCGCTCATTCCAGTGTACTGCTGTGCCGTCGCTCCCAGCGGAAGCGCCAGCACCAGCAGCCACAAAACTGTCATCCTGAGCGAAGCGAAGGATCTCATCTCCCCAGCGAATACGGCCCCCACTCCGCCTTTCGGAACACCCCTTCGCGCTCGTTCTCTTCGGGGTCCGTGTTATACATGCGCAGCGAATACGAATCCGCCATCACGTTGTGGCTCAACAGGAAGCTTGATGCCGGGCGCACGTTCACCGTGCGGTCGGTGCGCTTGTACGGTGGCAGCAGCACTATCACTTTGAAGCCTGCTCCCAGGCCGCCTTTGTTGCCCCATTGTCCGAATGCACCCACGGAACAATGCTTGAAATGCCGGTACCCTTCGCCTATGACGCCCCAGTCGGCGTAGATGAAACGCCCGGCGCGAATGCGACCTTCCGTCGCCCAGCGGTCGAGCCAGATGCGGGCTCCGCCCCAGCCGGTCAGGCGGTCCGGGAGACTGCCTTCGCCCAGTTGCGGGCTCCACCGGCCGGTAAGGCCCAGTTGTGCGTCGAATGCCAGCCAGGAATTGACCGGCAGCATCCATTTTGCGTCCAGCCCGTAGCGTTCGCCGCTGAACATGCCGCCGCTGAGTTTCAGGTGGTTGCTTCCGAACTGGAATTCCTTGGCGACCGATACTATGCCGAGCCTCACTTTGGAGTAGTACTCGCCGTAGTCGTTGTACACCGGCACTATCACCTGTCCGGCCAGCTGCCAGCTGTCTCCGAGCCTCATCCGCACCCCAGGGGTGACGTTCACCAGAACTTCCATCAACTTGTTCCAATGGATGTCGCGGTAGCTCAAATCCACTCCGGCGAAGAAGTCCACGTGGGTTTCCGTCTGCGCCGACACGCCCGTTTGCAGCAGGGCGGCGAGGAGTGATATGAGTATGGCCCTACGCATCTATCGGAGCCAGATAGTTCTTGTCGATTTCTACGAATGCGCGCCCAAGGATGTCCAGGGAAACATAAAGACGTCTCTTTTCTCCTCCGCCGGCAATCACGGTCCCTTCCATTCCGGCGAGTCTGCCGGCAATCACGCGCACTTTGTCCCCGTTTGCATAATTGATGTTTGAATCTTCCAGAAAGACGGGGAACTCTTCCTGGCCCAGCATGCGTCGGAAGTCTTCCATTTCCTTGTCCGGAACGATTGCGGCCGGAGCCCAGGAGTCGGTCGATTTCTTGCGGGCCCTGTCGGTGACAAAGCGATATATGAACGGCAGGTTCACGATGGTGCGCAGGCGCTCGTCTTCTGTTGTGCGGATGAATATCCTGGCGGGGAGAACTATACGTTCCACACGTTTCGTGCGTCCGTTGCTCCAGGTCCGGACTTCCCATTGTGAAGCCACATAGTTCGTGTACCCGAGATTGGTAAGCAGCCTGCTGCTCGTTCTCTCAGAGCGATGGGCCACGATGGCAATGTACCAGTGCTTTTTCTGTGGTTTAGGCACGCCTACGGCGTCGTCAGCGACATTCGCTGGCGCATAAGCGGCCTTGTCGTTAAAATTCTCCAAAATTTCCGTACAACAAGTCCGAATAGGCAAAAATAATAAATAATATGTAAAAATCACAAAAAAACCGTCGCAAATATCGGAGCGACGGTTTTTTTATGATGATTGGTTAGAATTGTGGGAATTACTTCTTCATTGCCTTGCGGGTGCTGTCGTACATGATAGGAGTACCGATCATGATGGAAGCGTAGGTACCGACGAGGATACCGAGGCACAGGGCGACGGACAGACCGCGGATGCTCTCACCACCGAAGAATGCGATTGCAAGCATAGGGAGGAGGGTAGATACCGAGGTGTTGACCGTACGGGTGAGGGTCTGGTTGAGGGACTTGTTCACCATATCCTTGAAGTCGTCGTTCGGGTGCAGGCCGAGGTTCTCACGGATACGGTCGAAGATAACCACGTTATCGTTGATGGCGTAACCGATGATGGTAAGGATTGCAGCGATGAAGGTCTGGTCGACGTCCAGGTTGAACGGCAGGATGCCGCTGAACAGGGAGAAGAAGCCGATCAGGATGATAGCGGTATGTGCCAGTGACACCACGCCGCCGAGACCCCAGTTCCAGCCCTTGAAACGCCATGCGATGTAGGCGAAGATGATAAGGAGGGCGAGGAGCACGGAGATAATAGCGGAACGCTTGATGTCGCTTGCGATGGAAGCGCCGACCTTGTCGGAGGAGATGATACCGTTAGGATTCTCCAGCGTGGAGGTGAAGTCGCTCAGCTGAACATCCTCCTTGAAGAAGCCCTTCAAAGATTCGAACAGCATGCCTTCGATCTCGGTATCGACGGAAGAAGACTCGTCCTTGACCTTGTAGGAGGTCGTGATCTTCATCTGGGAGTCACCACCGAACTGCTTGACCTCAACGGAAGACTCGGGATCTGCAGCGTTGAACACGTCGTTCACAGCGGCACGGACGGCCTCTGCGGTGACGGGCTGGTCGAAGCGTACCACGTAGGTGCGGCCGCCGGTGAAGTCGACGCCGTAGGTAAAGCCCTTGAAGAAGATGGAACCGAGGGAGATGACGATCAGGGCACCGGAAACGATGTAGGAGATCTTGCGTCCCTTGATGAAGTCGATGTTGGTGTTCTTCAGGAAGTTCTTGGACCAGTTCCACTCGAAGCTGACGCTCTTGCCCTTGTTCACGCGGTCGTCGATGATGAGACGGGTGATGAAGATGGAGGTAAGGACGGAGGTGATGATACCGATGATGAGCGTGGTGGCGAAGCCCTTGATAGGACCGGAACCGAAGAAGAACAGCACCAGACCGGTGAGGAGGGTGGTCAGCTGACCGTCGAAGATGGCGGAGTAAGCGTTCTGGTAACCGTCGTGGACGGCCTTGCCCATACCCTTGCCGGCCTTGAGCTCTTCCTTGATACGCTCATATATAATAACGTTGGCGTCCACTGCCATACCCAGGGTCAACACCAGACCGGCGATACCGGGCAGGGTGAGCACTGCGCCGAAGGATGCGAGGGTGCCGAAGAGCAGCAGCACGTTGGTCAGCAGAGCTGCATCTGCCACGAGACCTGCACCCTTGTAGAAGAGGATCATGTAGATCAGCACGAGGATGAAGGCGATGATGAAGGAGATGAGACCTGCCCTGATGGACTCGGCACCGAGGGAAGGACCTACGACCTGCTCCTGCACGATGGTGGCGGGGGCGGGGAGCTTACCGGACTTGAGAACGTTGGTAAGGTCGGTTGCCTCCTCCATGGTGAAGTGGCCGCTGATTTCGGAAGAACCGCCGGTAATCTCACCGTTGACGGTAGGATAGGAATAGACGGTACCGTCAAGCACGATGGCGATCTGCTTGCCGATGTTGTCCTTGGTCAGGCGGGCCCACACGTTGGCGCCCTCTGCGTTCATAGTCATGGACACGGAAGGGTTGCCGCCGCGGCGGTCGTTTGTGGTGACGCGGGCGTCGGTAACTACACCGCCGTCCAGAGGGGCTTTGCCGTCACGGCTGGAAGACTTGATGGCGATGAGCTCGAAGATGTTGTCGGTGGCCATGTTCTCTGCGGGCTTCACGCTCCACATGGGGCGGAACTCGGCAGGGAAGAGGTCGGCAACCTCGGGCATGCGGAGGTACTTGCCAACCGCTGCGGTATCGGCAGCCGCTGCATAACCTATGCAGGCGTTGCCCCTGTAGTTCGTAGGCTGGAGCACTGCGAACAGAGGGTTGGCCTTCTTGTAAGCGGCCAGGTTGTCGTCGCTCTCGCTCTGAGCCTTGAGCTCCTCGGCTACGAGGTCTCCGGCCTCGGACTTCTCCTCAACTGCGGTCTCGTCCTCGGCGGCAGCGTACTGTGCCAGGAGGGCGTTGGCTTCCTGCAGGTAAGGGGTGATCTCGGCAGCGTCGAACGTTGTCCAGAACTCGAGGGAAGCGGTTCCCTGGAGCAGCTTACGCACACGCTCAGGCTCCTTCACGCCAGGGAGTTCCACGAGGATGCGGCCGGTGTTGCCGATCTTCTGGATGGAAGGCTGGGTGACGCCGAAGCGGTCGATACGGTTGCGGAGAACGTTGAAGGAGTTGGAGATTGCGCTCTCGGCTTCTTCCTTGATCACGGCGATGACCTGCTCGTCGGTGGATTCGGGCTTGATGCGGTCGCGCATCTCATAGGTGCCGAATACCTGGGACAGCCTCTGGCCGCCGGTGATGGTCTTCCACTCTTCTGCGAAGAGGGTGATGAAGTCGCTCTGGGAGTTGACCATGCGGGCCTTGGCGTTGGCGAGGGCCTTCTGGAATTCAGGGCTCTGGTTGTTGCCGGACAGTGCACGCACGAGATCCTCGAGCTGAACCTGCAGCATGACGTTCATACCGCCTTTGAGGTCCAGACCCAGGTTGATCTCCTTGGCCTTAACTTCTTTGAATGTGTTTCCGAAATAAACTTTCTGGGAAGAAATGGAGTCTGTGTACCTCTTTTCTTCGTTCTTCTTCAGTGAATCAAGGAAATAAGCTTGATCCTCTGCGGCAACCCTGGCGAACTCGGTGGTCTGGCTGAAAGCCTCCGCCTTGGCAGCTGCCACCTTCGCGGCCTTCTTCTCCTGGATGCTGGTAACAGCGGTGAAGGAAAGCTGCCACAGGCAGGCGATTGCGAGCAGGATTGCTACAAGTCTGATTGCTCCTTTACTTTGCATAATTATCGTTAATATTGAATATTTTCAAAAATAGTTCGCAAAGTTAGTATATTTAATCAAAAAAGAAAATAATATGTGTTATATTCGCGTTTCAGATATGGAAAAGTCGAATATTATTGACACAAACAAGCGCCTTGCGAGCCTTGACGCCCTGAGGGGTTTCGACATGCTTTTCATCATGGGTTTTGCGTCCCTGGTGATAGCAATTTGCAAGCTTTTTCCGGACGGGACGGAATCCTGGATTTATCAGCAGATGAACCATGTGGATTGGAACGGTCTTACGCACCACGACACCATTTTTCCCTTGTTCATTTTCATCGCCGGCATTTCGTTCCCGTTCTCCTATGCCAAGCAGACGGAGAATGGTGTGCCGCGCTGGAAGATATACTGGAAGGCCATCCGGCGCGCTCTGGTGCTCGTTTTGTTCGGCCTGATCTGCAACGGCCTGCTGAAGTTCCAGTTCGCAGACCTGCGCTATTGCAGCGTGCTTGCGCGCATAGGTCTTGCGGGCATGTTCGCGTCCATACTGTTCATGAATTTCAAACCGTGGGCGCGGGCGATTATTGCCGCCGTTCTGCTGGTCGGCTATTGGCTGCTGGTCGGCTTTGTGGTGGCGCCCGATGCTCCTCCGGGAGCGGGCCCGCTTACGCTGGAGGGCAATATGGTGGGATATGTGGACCGCTGCCTTTTCCCCGGACACCTGTACAAGTACGCCGGGGGCATTTTCGACCCCGAGGGCGTTCTGAGCACGGTTCCCGCAATCGTGACCGCAATGCTTGGCATGTTCGCCGGCGAGTGGGTGCGCAGGCGGGACGTGAGCGAGCGCAAGAAGGTGCTGGGAATGGTCGCTGCGGCCGCCGTGCTGCTTGTTGTCGGCCTTGTCTGGTCCCACTGGTTCCCGCTTAACAAGAAGCTCTGGACCAGCAGCTTCGTGCTGGTTACGGGGGCCTACTCGCTAGCGCTCTTCGCCCTGTTCTACTGGATAATAGACGTCAAGGGCTGGAAGGGTTGGATTCTGCCGCTTACAGTGATTGGCATGAATTCCATAACTATCTTTATGGCGCCCAGAATCATTAACTTTAAGTTCGCCACAGATTTCTTCCTCGAAGGCCTCTGCGGCCTGATGGATCCGCTTTGGGCAAAAGTGGTCTGGCAATGCGGCTACCTTGCCCTGGTCTGGCTATTCCTGTATTTCCTCTATAAGAAGAAGATCTTCCTGAAGGTGTAGCGCCTCCGGGCTAGAAAGCCCAGCCGACGTTCAAGCAAAGAGATGTAAACCCCGGGCTGCCGAGTACGGGGGTTTTGAAATCAACGGCAACGCGCAGATGTTGAAACAGTTCCAGCCCAAGTCTTGCGTCTGCCATAGCCAGGAAGGAACCAGCCCAAAGGTAATCTAAGGTATTATTATGCATGCCTAGTCCGGGGCCGACACCTATGCCGATAAAAGGATTGACTGTTTTACCGGGAAACAGATTGAAATCGGCTACCGCAAGAATGTCAGTGGAAATGGCCCAAGGATTAGCGTTATAGGAAGCATGACTCTCCATAGGGCCCCCTTGGACATCCAACCTTGCTCCTGCATCGAAATGACGGCCGATGCCCCAGCGATACTCTCCATATACGCCAACCCTGTAAAGCAAACGGGAGGTTTTTGTTGTTATCACTTCTTTCCCCATAGGAAAGAAATTGGCACCTATTTCCATCCTGTTCTGTGCCATAAGGTTAGTGACACAGAACAAGGTAAGTAAAGAAAGAAGAAAGATTCTTTTCATAATATGGATAATGTCAAGGGATTCTTATGCTCTTTAGATGCATTTAGATTGCTTTTCGTTGCATTTGACCCTCTTGATCTTGTAGTTTTGCGAGTTGCTCAGGCGTAAGGCCGGAGTACTTGGCGACTTGTTCAGGAGCCAAGCCGTCCGCCAGCATTGCTTTTGCAATCCGCTGCCGCTCATCGTCCCTGGCGAAGTTTATTTCTGCCCAACGGTCTATCTCTGTTCTCATATCTGATTCGTATTCTTTTAATTGCTCCATCGTCAGGTTGGCCAGCTTAGCGGCGGCAGCAAGCTTGCCCAATAAGGGGTCTTCCCATTCCTGAGCTCATAGCGGCTTATGTAACCGTCTTCGAGAGTGTCGCTGTGTTCGTGAGCCAACTTGAAGTTTACAATGCTCACCACGTAAACGGGGTTGATGGAATAATCCATCTTGTCCAGTTTGTCCTCTTTTGCGAGTTTGTTCCTTTTATTCTCCATCTGTTCACGTATAGGAAAGTAGGAGTAGAACAGTACTCGCTCGCGGAAACTCTTTTTGTCGGCATTTTGCAGCTCTACAAGGAACTCCTCTCCTGTGTCGTCGTCTCTGCACAACAAGTCAAAGGTAGCAGATTTTTCTGAATTAATCAATCCGTGATACTCTTTGTTGAGAAGGGTAAGGGATGTGATGTGCTTATCTGGAATCAGAAGTTTTAGAATATCGATGAAAAGATCGGCATGGGCCTGGGTTCCCAGAACTGTTTTTAAGGTGGAGTCAAAGAGGAGGCAGGTATACTTTCCTTTTGTGCCCTCAAGGGGTGATAATTGTTTTGTCATAGTTTTGCTGGTTTAATTATAAACACGTAATACTATGCACAACTTCGTCACACCATGATAAAAATCGTAAATATCTTATTTGCTAATAATTCTTTCGAAAAAGTTGTAGTTGCATATCATGCCGCTGCGAAGCGAGACAGTGTTCTGGGAGCGGCGACCCGTGTCCACCCTCGGACACGTTAGAGGGAGGGGCCCATCAAAGATTACCAAGACAGGGGGTGTCGGGGGGTACGCCCCCCGTCCCCTAGGGGTGCAGGGGGATAGTAGGTCCCAGCGGGACGCTGGGATGAGCGCGAAGCGCGACGGTCTGCCGCCCCAGAATACTGCAAGCGTAGCAACGGCGCGGGGAATACTACTGGCGCGAAGTGACTGTCACACCCCATTTTATCACGGCGCGGGCGTTTTTCCGCAAAAACCGCCCGAAAACAACCAGTGACGTGAACCTGAATGGTGTCAGAGTCACGTCACTGGTTGAAAATGAGATATCGCTGGCGCCCCCCCCTGCCGATTACAGATTCCTCAGCAGGTTGTTCAGGTTGACCCGCTTGTCAATCAGGGCGCGAAGCTCTGCAATCGGAACGCGCTCCTGAGACATGGTGTCGCGCTCGCGAACGGTAACGCAGTGGTCCTCCAGGGACTGATGGTCAACGGTGATGCAGAACGGGGTGCCGATGGCATCCTGGCGGCGGTAGCGCTTGCCGATGGAGTCCTTCTCCTCGTACTGGCAGTTGAAGTCGAACTTCAGCTCGTCCATGACTTCCTGCGCCAGCTCGGGCAGGCCGTCCTTCTTGACCAGCGGCAGCACGGCGGCCTTCACCGGGGCGAGAGGGGCGGGAATCGATAGCACCACGCGGGTCTCGCCGTTCTCCAGCTGCTCCTCCTTCAGTGAATGAGAAAGCACGGCCAGCACCATACGGTCCACGCCGATGGAGGTCTCCACCACGTAAGGAGTGTAGGCGGCGCCTTCTTCCGGGTCGAAGTACTCGATCTTGCGGCCGGAGTACTGCTGATGCCTGCCGAGGTCCCAGTTGGTACGGCTGTGGATGCCCTCCAGCTCCTTGAATCCGAAGGGGAACTGGAACTCGATGTCGGTAGCGGCGTTGGCGTAGTGGGCCAGCTTCTCATGGTCGTGGAAGCGGTAGTTCTCGGCTCCCATGCCGATGTTTACGTGCCACTTCATACGCTGCTCCTTCCACTTCTTGAACCACTCCAGTTCGGTGCCCGGCTTGATGAAGAACTGCATCTCCATCTGCTCGAACTCCCTCATGCGAAAGATGAACTGACGGGCTACGATCTCGTTGCGGAAGGCCTTGCCAATCTGTGCGATACCGAAAGGAATCTTCATGCGGCCGGTCTTCTGAACGTTGAGGTAGTTCACGAAGATGCCCTGGGCGGTCTCCGGACGCAGGTAGATGGTATTTGCGCCCTCGGCGGTAGAGCCCATGGAGGTGCTGAACATCAGGTTGAACTGGCGCACGTCGGTCCAGTTGCAGGTGCCGCTGATGGGGCAGACGATGTTGTTGTCGATAATTATCTGGCGGTACTCGGCAAGGTCGTTGGCGTCCTCGGCCTTCTTGTAGCGGTTGTGGACCTCGTCGTACTTGGCCTGCTCGCGCAGCACGTTGGGGTTGGTGGCACGGAACTGGGCCTCGTCGAAAGCGTCGCCGAAGCGCTTGCGTCCCTTCTCCACCTCCTTGTTCATCTTCTCCTCTATCTTGGCCAGGTAGTCCTCGATGAGCACGTCGGCCCTATACCTCTTCTTGGAGTCCTTATTGTCGATCAGGGGGTCGTTGAAGGCACCCACGTGGCCGGAAGCCTCCCAAATGCGGGGATGCATGAAGATGCATGAATCGATGCCCACGATGTTCTCGTTGAGGCGAGTCATGGCGTTCCACCAATACTGCTTTATATTGTTCTTGAGCTCAACGCCCATCTGGCCGTAGTCGTAAACTGCGGCAAGACCGTCGTAAATTTCACTCGAAGGGAAAATGAATCCGTATTCCTTGCAATGTGCGACAAGCACTTTAAAAAGTTCGTCCTGTGTCATTTTCTTCTATTGATTGTATCTGTTAGAATCTTTAAGCATTCCTATTATTTCCACGTTCAGCGAGGAGGCCTTCAGCAGCTCCGCGGCGTCCAGGTGCATGCGGAAGCGCCAGTGGTGGTTGGGGTCGGCCGGCTGGTTGATGCGCTCGTTCTCGAAGTCCTTGCGACGGAGCTTGCCGTCCAGGGCCACCCAGTCCTGCAGGGGGAAGATGGCGAGCATGGGTGCGGACTCCAGGTGACCCCACAGGGCGCGGCGGACTTCCCACGGCTCCATGTCGGCACCTGTCTCTTCCGCGTGCTGCATGCGCAGGGTCGCCATGTCGTGCGACGAAGAGGCGCAGACGGCCAGGTACGGCCAGGGGCGTCCCTTGTCCATGTTGGACATCTCCAGCGACAGTATGGTCTCGTGCTCCATCACTCCGGGCACGCAGTCGGGCACCATTCCGAGGTCCTCTCCGCAGGCGAGCATGCCGGTGACGTCCAGCAGTTCCGGGAGCTTGCGCTCGGCGTTGTGGCGCCACAGGCCGTCGTTGCGATGGAAGAAGAAGTCGTTATAGATGGCGCCGAACACCTCCTGCTGCCACTGCGGCAGGCTGGCGGACTCGGGCAGGATGCGCGGCTGCACGCAACCGGGGTTGCGCGGGTCGGGCAGGAAGAGGCCCTCCAGCGGCAGGCCGGCGGCGCGAATCTCATCCTCGGCGTACGGGATCGCAGGGTTGAAGTGACCCATGGAGCCGCTCTTGTACTGCGAAGGGATCTCCCAGATGCGGAAGAAACCGAGTATGTGGTCGATGCGGAAGGCGTCGAAGTATTCGCTCATCTTGCGGAGGCGTGCCTTCCACCAGGCGTAGCCGTCCCTGGCCATCTCTTCCCAGTTGTAGGTGGGGAAGCCCCAGTTCTGGCCCTCGGCGCTGAAGAAATCCGGCGGTGCGCCGGCGCTCGAGTCGAGGTTGAAGAGTTGCGGGTGGAAGTAAGCGTCTGCGCTGTCGGCACTTACGCCGATGGGCAGGTCGCCCTTGAAATGTATGCCTTTGCCGCGGGCGTACGCTACCTCGCTGGCGAACTGGATGTCCAGGTGCCACTGTATCCAGCGCCAGTAGTCGGCCTCGTTGCCGTCGCGCCTGGCGCAGAATTCGGCATACTCGTCGAGCCAGTAGGCGTTGGCCTTCACGAACTTCTTATAAGCGGCGGACGCCATATCCTTGGCGCCATGGTCCTCCCACGCCTTGCGCACAAGGGCCATTTTCTTCTTGAACACCTTGGGGTAGTCTATCTCCGGCAGGGCGTTAAGCTCCTTCTGTGCGCGCTTGAAAGCGGCATCCTCCTTCACGCCTATCTCCTGCAGGCGTAGGTACAGCGGGTGGAGGGCGAAGGATGATATGGGGCTGTAGGGGTAGGAGTCTTTCCACTGGCCCTTGCGGGTGGTGTCGCTGACCGGCAGCAGTTGGATGATGCACAGTCCGGTAGCTGCGGCCCAGTCGGTAAGGGCATGCAGGTCGCGGAAGTCACCGATTCCGAAGTCGTCGGCACTGCGCAGGGAGAACACCGGAACGGCCACTCCGGCACCTCTGAAGCCAGGACGGTCGAATAGCTCGGCCGTGTGTTTGCGCACGAAGGGGCATCCCGGGATGGGGCAGTCGTGCCAGTTGTCTTCAATTAAGGCGGCGGAGGCGCTGCTGTGGTGGGACCATTCGCTGCGGGCGATCACGCCGTCCCTCATTACGACATACCAATAGTCTTTCAGTGCGGCTGCGGGCACGTTGACGGTGGCGCTCCATACGGCGCCCTCGTTCCATGTCATGGGATATTTGGTGTCTTGCAGCACAACGCAGAGGTTCTCGCCCCATTGCGTTTCGTAGTGTATCTTAAATGTGGTTTTCATCCTTTCAGTCTGATAGCCGTTCGCTGTCGCTCACTCTCACGATTGGCATCATTCGGTTTCACTATAGTTTGTAATAACTTCTCAGAATCGCCGCAAACCAGCTGGCGGGCAGAATTGCCTTCAGGAACACCGACAGGCGCTGCTCCAGGGTAGAAATGATATAGCTGTAGCGGGGGTTCTCCGCCTTTACTATCTTACTTATCCTGGCTGCGAGATACTCGGGCTTGAGGCCGCTGGTTTCGTCATGCTCTATGCTCTGCAGGGAACGGGCGTAGGAGGGATATGCCTCGTGCGCCTCTTTGTCTGCTACCGAGTCGCGGCTGGCGGTAAAGCCGGTGGCGAAGTCGCCCGGCTCCACTACCACCACCTTTATGCCGTGGGCGCGAACCTCCATGCGGAGGGCCTCACAATAGCCTTCGATGGCGAATTTGCTGGCGGAGTACAGTCCCTGGAACGGGAGGCCCATGAGGCCGCCGATGGAGCTGAAGCAAATGATCTTGCCGCCCTTCTGCTTGCGCATGACCGGAAGAACGTAGTGCAGGCAGCGCACCATGCCCATCCAGTTCACGTCCATCTGCGTTTCGGCCTGCCTGGTGGTGCTGAATTCCAGCGGTCCGCCAATGCCCATGCCGGCGTTGTTGATGAAAACGTCTATGCGACCCTGCTCGTCCAGGACGCGCTGAACGGCATTCTTGCAGTCTTCCTCGTTGCGGACGTCAGCCTTGATGTAGGTGACTCCGGGAATGGTTTCGGAGTCTTTGCGGTGGGTTCCGTAAACCGTGTGACCATCGGCCTTGAGCCTTTCTGCCATAGCCCTCCCGAAGCCGGAGGTGATGCCCGTAATGAGGATTATCATATGATGTCGAGTGATTTGAAAATCTTGGTAAGTTTCTCAACGGCCTCGTCTACCTGCTCGATGCTGTGGGTAGCCATGAGGGCGAAGCGGATAAGCACATCCTTCTCGGGCACTGCAGGCGCGATGACGGGGGTGATGAACACGCCCTGCTCGTATGCCAGCTTGACTATTGTCATGGCCTTGAAGGTGTCGCGCACGAAGAGGGGGATGATAGGGGACTGGGTGTGGCCGGTGTCGAAGCCGTTGGCCTTGAAGGCCTCCTGCGCGTGGCGGGTGACCTCCCAGAGGTGCTCGCGGCGCTCCGGTTCCTCGATCATGATGTCCAGGGCCTTGCTTGCGGCGGCCACTGCTGCCGGAGTCATGGAGGCGCTGAATATGAGGGTGCGGGAATTGTGCTTGAGGTAATTGATGACGGTCTTGTTACCGGCGATGAAGCCGCCCAGCGAACCGAAGCTCTTGGAGAAGGTGCCCATGATGAGGTCTACGTCTTTGGTAAGACCGAAGTGGCTGGCGGTGCCGGAACCGTTCTCGCCCACTACTCCGAGTCCGTGGGCGTCGTCTATCATGAGGGAGGCATTGTATTTCTTGCAGAGTTCTACAAGCTGGGGAACGGGAGCAAGGTCGCCCTCCATTGAGTAAACGCCGTCAACTACGATGAGCTTGTTGGTGTTGCGGGGGGTCAACCAGAGTTTCTTCTCCAGGTCCGACATGTCGTTGTGGCGGAATTTGCGCACCTCGCTGAAGCCCAGGCGGCTGCCGTCGATGATGCAGGCATGGTCGAGGGCGTCGAGGAATACGAATCCGCCGCGGAATGCCAGGCAGCCCACGACTCCCAGGTTCACCTGGAATCCGGTGCTGTAGGTTACGGCCTCCTCCTTGCCGACGAACTTGGCAAGCTTGGCTTCGAGTTCTTCATGTATATCGAGCGTTCCGTTGAGGAAACGGCTTCCGGAGCAACTGGTTCCGTATTTCTTTACGGCTGCGATGGCGGCTTCCTTGAGCCTCGGGTCGTCCGAAAGGCCCAGATATGAGTTGGAGCCGAACATAAGCACCTTTGTGCCGTCGGCCATGGTTACCAATGGATCCTGACCGGAGGAGATAGGGCGGTAGTAGGGATAAATGCCCTTGGCTTTAACTTCCTCTGCAAGAGTGTACTTGGCGCAGGTTTTAGTCAACAGATTTTCCATCTTTATAAAAAAGGTATAAATACTTTTAACCCACAAATATAGATATTTTTCTTTAAGTTCACTATCTTTGGGGCTATGGACAATGCGCATATAATAGAACTCATCAAGAAGGAAGTTGTGCCCGCGGTAGGTTGTACCGAGCCGGCAGCCGTCGCTCTTTGCGTAGCTTACGCCTGTGAAGCACTGGGCTCTGTTCCCGAAAAAATAGACGTTAAACTTAGCGCAAACGTGCTCAAGAACGCCATGGGCGTGGGAATTCCCGGCACCGGCATGTCCGGTTTGCCCATCGCCATCGCCCTCGGCGCCCTGATCGGCAAGAGCAGCTATCAGCTGGAGGTCTTCAAGGACTGCAACCTGGAGGCGCTGGCGGCGGCCAAGAAGTATATAGCTGAGGGGCGCATTTCCATAGGCCTCACCGCCGACAGCGACGAGATGCTCTACATCGACGTCCGCTGCAACGGAAGCGAGTCGCGCGCCATAATCGCCCGGGAGCATACGGGCCTGGTGTATCAGGAAGGCCCCTGCGTGCCTCTGGTCGACCGCCGTGCGTCGCTCGGAGCGGAAGAGCAGGAAGAGGCGTCGGAAGAGCTCACCCTGCGGCAGGTGTTCGATTTTGCCACCACCGTCCCGCTGGCCGACATAGAATTCATCAACGAGTCCCGCCGCCTCAACGAAGCGGCTTCCGAAGCGGCTCTGGAGGGGAATTACGGTCACGAGCTCGGCAAGACGCTCACACGCCCCATGGGCAAGGGAATCTTCGGCGACACCATCTTCAGTCACATCCTGAGCGCCACCTCCAATGCCTGCGACGCCCGTATGGCCGGTGCCATGATTCCCGTCATGAGTAACTCCGGCAGCGGCAACCAGGGCATAGCGGCCACACTTCCCGTGGTAGTCTTCGCACGCGAGAACCACAACACCGAAGAAGAGCTCACCAGGGCCCTGGTGCTCAGTCATTTGACTGCAATATACATCAAACAGAGCCTCGGTCGCCTGAGCGCCCTGTGCGGCTGCGTGGTGGCATCGACCGGCAGCAGCTGCGGCCTCACCTACCTTATGGGCGGCGGTTACGAGCAGGTAGCGGCAAGCGTGAAGAACATGATAGCCAACCTGGCCGGAATGGTGTGCGACGGTGCCAAGCCGAGCTGCGCGCTCAAGGTGTCCAGCGGCGTCTCCACGGCCGTTCTGAGCGCCATGCTGGCAGTCCAGAACCATTCGGTATCCTCTTACGAGGGCCTTATAGAAGATGACGTGGACCGTTGTATCCACAATATGACCCGCCTGGGATCCATGGGTATGAGGGAAACGGACAAGATGGTTCTGGATATAATGACACATAAAAAATCCTGAAAAAATTTGCGGATTCAATTTTTGTCCTTATATTTGCAGTCCCAATTGCGGAGTTTTCGTGCAAGCCGAGCGAAAAACTAGTTTTTCCGAGGCGCCGCCGAAAAAACCGACAAAACGAAGTTTTGCGGAAATAGCTCAGTTGGTAGAGCGCAACCTTGCCAAGGTTGAGGTCGCGGGTCCGAATCCCGTTTTCCGCTCAACATTTGAAAAGTGGCTGCCGTTGAAGCAGTCACTTTTTTGTTTTTTATGAAACTGATAACCAGAGCTTTGACTGTCGTGGCCGCCTGCATGTTTATGGCGGCTTGCGATGATATTACGTCCGGAATCGTAGTAGAGATAGAGAAGGTTCCCGAGACTACGGAGGAAGAAGATACCGATCCGCTTGCCTCGCAATCTGCGTACGGTATTTATCAGGGGGACGACACCAGGACATATGTTGCCGGCAAAGATCAGTATTGCCGCAAGTATTCCGCTTCCGGGGTGCAGACGTTTGCAATAGTCAATCCGGAAACGAAGGAGCAGCTTGAGATTACCGGATACAAAAAAGAGTACGCGAAGGGGGATGAGTTTACGGTAAACGTGAACTGGCGTGAGGGGAAGAAACAGATTTTCCTGGAGCAGTCATACACGGTTTCGGTTGTCAAGGAAAATGGCTCCAAGGTGTGGCTCGGAGACGGCTCCGGCAACGGTTTTGTCATTAAAAAGTAAGGCGCAATGAAGAAGATTCTTACACTTTTTGCTGCCTTGCTGATTTGTCTGCCTGCGCTTTCCAGACCGGCATTCCCCGGTATCATAAAGGCTGTCCAGCCAGACGGCTCGATCATCTTACTTCGTATTCACGGCGATGAATTCTGCCATTGGAGGACCAATACCGACGGTCAGGTTGTTGAAAAAGACGCCGACGGATACTGGCGTCCGGTTAATGATACCGAAGCCCTCAAGGCGCGCCGTGCCTCCGCCGCCTCCATGCGCAGTGCGCAAATGCGAAATATCAGGTCAAGCAGGAATATCCCCTTGGGAGAGAAGCATTACCTTGTAATTCTGGTTGAGTTCTCCGACGTCAAATTCTCGGGTGAAACGCCGAACCGGGATTTCTATGATATGATGAACAAGGCCGGTTATGATTATAACGATGCTACGGGGTCGACCCGGGATTATTTTTATGAGAATTCCCACGGCAAGTTCGAACCGGTTTTCGACGTTTATGGTCCGGTAACCCTGACTCATAAGGAGTCTTATTACGGAAAAAACGTCAACGATTTCGACCAATACCCACATCTGGCCGTGAAGGAAGGTTGCCAGGCCCTGGATGACCAGATCGACTTTTCTCTGTACGATCACGACAACGACGGATACGTGGATCTTGTATTCATGTATTACGCAGGCTACAGCGAGGCGGAGGGCGCAGATCCTAATACCCTCTGGCCGCATCAGTGGGACCTGACGTCGGCGGGGACGTCACTTACCTGCGACGGAAAGAGGATATCCCTATATGTCTGCTCCAACGAATTGGAAGGGGACGGCTCAACTGTTGGCAAGAGAGCCGGAATAGGAGCGGCTTGTCACGAATTCAGCCATGCCATGGGCCTTCCGGACTTTTACGATACCGACTATGAGAGCAACGGCGAGGCCGCAGGCATGCAGTACTACTCCCTGATGGCCAGCGGCTCCTATAACAACAAGTCCAGAACGCCCCCGTATTTTACCATCGAGGAGCGCATTTTACTCGGATGGCTCGACGAAAATGCTCTTCAGGAGTTTTCCCGTTCCGGCAGTGTTGTGCTTACCTCGGTAGACGACGACATGGCATACAGGACCCAGACAGACACTGACGGCGAGTATTTCGTTTACGAATGCCGCGGGGACAAACGCTGGGACGCACATGTTCCGGCTCCCGGACTGATTGTCACGCATGTAGACAAGTCGTCGCGGATAATAGACGTTACCACCGCCCTGGGCGCGTCCGGGCGATACTCGGCAAAGTATTTATGGGATACTTGCACATATACAAACTGTCTGAACGAGAACGGTTCTCACCCATGTTGTTATGTGGTTCCTTCCGCGGACCAGTCCAACCTGCTCTACGGTTTCAAGTATTATCAAGGATACGGGTATTATTTCGATTTCAGCAACGCTCCCTATATCCCGTTCCCCGGCAAGTCCGGCATAACGTCTTACGCTGCCGAGAGCTGGAACGGCGTGGTTTCCGAGATTACGCTTTCCGACATAGCATATGCCGACAATAAGGTAAGCTTTAACGTGCTTGTACCTTCAGAAGGCCTGGACTACAGCGTGATAGACAATCCCTGCAACGGCGTCTACGCCGCCGGCGACATGTTCGAATTCAAACTTGTCGAATCCAAGGTCGACGCCGTCTCTTCCGTCTCCTGGTACTACGACGACGAGCCGGTCTCCGGACCTTCCGTCAAGCTCCTTTCCGGTCCCCACACCGTCGAGGCGTCGCTCACCCTTGCTTCCGGCGAAACGCAGATAGTCACCCTGGAGATCACGGTGGAATAATCCCCTCCGCTGTCGTCCGTCTGCTTTTTCATGGGCGGACGAGCAGCAAAAAAGGCCAAAAATGACATCGGTCGTCCCTTCAAAAGGACGACCGACGACGTTAAGTGCTATTTACAAGCTGTTCAGCATTTCTGTGACTTCTGAATACGAATAGCCTGATACCCTGCTTATTTGATGGACATCTGCATTAAAACGCCAGCGCAATTGCTTGATAATAACGGCTTGTTCTTCTTTTGACATATCTTCCGGACGTTTCTTTCCAAGAGATACCTGCATGTCTTTCAATGCTTCCTGCATTATCTGGTCTCTAAACGAGACCCCGTCTTGGGACAGGGCTTTCTTTGCTTTAGAGGAAGAGTTAAGGAAATAGTTCATACGCGAAGGTGTCTTAAAGATTCTCTCAACTAAATCAATACGCACATAAGAATCCGGCAAAATATACCCTCCACTACCAACTCTCCAGTTTTGGGGAAGCTTCTCATTACTTTTAAGAAGGCGTATCTGTTCTCGCCTTGATAATTTCGCCAAAGGTGTTCCGGCCTCTTTGTTTTCGTTAAAGAAACATGCTCCGCTACCCCATTTGTAAAAACCGGGCGAAAGGCATATTCTTGCAGCAACGCTGTTCATGATTATGTAAGCCACAACTCTCTCAATGGCTTCATCCACAAGCTTTATTTCCTGAATATCAACACTGTTTCTCCTTAAGAACCGATTAACATTGTACCTGTTGCGAAAGTAAGTTCCGTACAGTTTCTTATACAGAATAATAAAGCGGCTTGCTTCGTCTTCCTCGCACAACAAAAGGAAGTGGACATGGTTGGACATCAAAATAAAGCTGATAACAGATATACCCAGCTTAGCCGCCACAACGGCTACGTAATTCATTCCAACCCTGAAATCTTCATCATCTCGAAACCAGATTCGCGTCTCAAGATGATCTGTAGTGATAAAGTAGAATTTCATAATTTAACAGTTTACGGTTTCGGCAAACTTAATAAAAAACTCGTGAATAAAAAAGCCCCTGTCGTCCGTCTGCTTTTTTATGGGCGGACGAACCGCAAAAAAGCCAAAAAATGACGTCGGTCGTCCCACCAAAAGGACGACCGACGACGTTAGATCGTTTGAATCAATTTTTCACTATATTTGTAAACATGAAACGTTTACTCCTGATTCTGGCATCGGCCGCGGCGGCGATGCTGCTCTCTCCCAAGGCCTCCGCCTGCACCAACGTGATTATCTCCAAGGGCGCCAGCACCGATGGCTCCTGCATGGTTTCCTATGCTGCCGACTCCCACTGGCTCTTCGGCGAGCTGTATTTCCGACCGGCTGCCAAGTGGGCCAGGGGCTCACGCCTCGCCATCCGCGAATGGGATTCCAACAAGCCCCTCGGCGACATCGCACAGGTGGAGCGTACCTTCCAGACGGTCGGCAACATGAACCAGCATCAGCTGATCATTGGCGAGACCACCTGGGGCGGCCGCGAGGAGCAGGTCGATACCGCCGGAATCATGGACTACGGTTCCCTGATCTACATCACCCTGCAGAGGGCCCGCACCGCCCGTGAGGCCATAGAGACCATAGTCGCCCTGGCCAACGAGTACGGCTATCCCTCCGAAGGGGAGACCTTCAGCATTGCCGATACGGAAGAGGCGTGGGTAATGGATCTCGTGGGCAAAGGCTCCGACGGCAACAAGGGCATCGTCTGGGTGGCCCGCCGCATCCCCGACGGATACATTTGCGCCCATGCCAACCAGGCCCGCATCACCCGCTTCCCCTGGAACGACCCGGAGAACTGCCTCTACGCCCCAGACGTTGCCGAGTACGCCCGCCAGATGGGCTGGTACGAGGGCTCCGACGAGGAC
The DNA here is from genome assembly GCA_947305645.1 of uncultured Bacteroidales bacterium. Taxonomy (GTDB): domain Bacteria; phylum Bacteroidota; class Bacteroidia; order Bacteroidales; family UBA932; genus Cryptobacteroides. The sequence goes on from CAMZEC010000001.1 coordinate 61,545, forward strand.
TTCAGCTTCCGCGACGCCTACAATCCGCTCGACTTCGGTGGCGCCCGCGGCTGTGACGCACGTGCCTGGGCCGCCTTCAACATCCTCTGCGACGGCCAGTTTACATATATGGACGGCGATACCGAGGTCACCCGTCCCGCCAGCGACTGGCTGCAGTACGCCATGGGTTACGACCTCGGCGGCGAGATGCCCCTCTTCGTGAAGCCGTCACGCAAAATAGGCGTGAAGGATGTGGCCGACGTCATGCGCGACCATTATGAAGGCACGCCCATGGATATGCGTGTCGACATAGGTGCCGGCGGCAATGCCTGCCCCTACCGCTGGAGGCCCATGGGATTCCAGGTAGACGGCAAGCGCTACGTGAACGAACGCGCCATCGCCACCCAGCAGACGGGCTTCTGGTTCGTGGCCCAGGCCCGCGGCTGGCTGCCCGACGTGGTTGGCGCCCTGATATGGTTCGGCTGCGACGATGCCGCCACCTCCTACCTCACGCCCGTCTATGCCAATACGAAAGAGATTCCTGAATGCCTGCGCGAGGGCAACGGCGACCTGCTGCACTACAGCCCCACATCGCAGTTCTGGATTAACAACCGCGTCACCAACTCCTGCTACCGCATGTACGACGCCATGGAACCGTATGTGCGTGCAGAGATTGACGCCTTCGAGAACCGTATGATAGGCGAGGCCGTGCCCAACATGGACGCCCGCCTGGTCAAAATATACAACGGCAACGGACGTAAGCCCGGACGCAAATGGGCCGTCCGCAGGGCCGTCAAGCAGCTCACCAGATTCTCCGTGAACACCGCACAGGAGCAGTTCGGCAAGTGGGCCGCCCTGGAGGAAACCCTTATGGTCAAGTTCATCGACGGCAATGTGAAGGCCCAGGATGCCGACGGCAAATTCCTGCACTCAAAGTACTCCGAGGGCATTCCCGACGGCCTCCAGTTCCACGGCTACAACGACCGCTGGAAGGCCGCCGTCGCCCGCGACCACGGTGAGATTCTCCAAAGCAAGTAACTCTAAAAAAAGCAATCATATGATTCGTAGAGATTTCCTCAAGTCCATCGGCGTACTTACCGCAGGTGCAGCCATTGGCCTCCCCGCAGCCGGTGCGGAACTGCCCGGCAGCCTTGTCCTTCCCGATGACGGTCAGGCCGGTTCGCTGAACGACCTCGACCTCGGCCTCCGTTCCCTGAGGCCCCAGGTAAGCCGCCAGGTTACGGTTATCGTGATTGGCGCCGGAAGCCGCGGCAACGTATATGCCGGTTTCGCCCGCCAGTTCCCCGACGAGGTGAAGGTGGTCGGCGTGTCCGACATCCTCGAGCACCGCTGCCGCAAGATGTCAGACGCCCACGGAGTGCCGCCGGAGCATCGTTTCGGCGACTGGAGCGAGGTGTTCAAGGTGCCCAAGTTCGCCGACGCGGTGGTCATCTCAACCCCCGACGACCTGCACTATGCCCCATGCATGAAGGCCCTCGCAATGGGGTACGACGTACTGCTGGAGAAGCCGGTGGCGCAGACGGAAAAGGAGTGCAAGGCCATCCTGGCCCAGGCACACAAGTACGACCGCATCGTGGCCGTCTGCCATGTGCTCCGTTACGCCCCTTACTTCATCGCCCTGAGGCAGCTGGTGCGCAACGGCGCCATCGGTCAGCTCGTGAGCGTGCAGCACATGGAGCCCATCCAGTACGCCCACATGGCCCACTCGTACGTCCGTGGTAACTGGCGCGACTCCAGGCAGACCACGCCCATCATCCTGGCCAAGTCCTGCCACGACCTGGACATCCTCCGTTGGATCATAGACTCCCCGTGCAAGAGCATCGTAGCCGACGGGTCCCTGCACCTCTTCAAGCCGGAGAACGCCCCCGATGGCGCGCCCCTCAAGTGTACCGACGGCTGCCCGCACGAGCAGAACTGCCCGTACTCCGCCATCGATATCTATACCCGCAAGAAGTGGCACCTCAACGTATTCGACCTCGACGGCAACCGCGACCCGGACTTCATAATGCAGCGCCTGCTCACACCCCCGTACGACAGCTACGCCCGCTGCGTTTATCATTGCGACAACGACCAGCCGGACCACTATGTGTCCGAGATGGTGTTCGAGGGAGGCCAGACGGCGAGCTTCTCCATGGAGGCGTTTGCCCCTGCCGGCGGCCGCAGGACCCGTATCATGGGCACCACAGGATTCATTGACGGAGACGGCTCCCAGTTCACATTGTGGGACTTCCGCACGCTCAAGCCTCAGGTCTGGAACCGCAAGGTCAGCGAGATTCCCGAGTACAAGGGCTCAGGCCACGGCGGCGGCGACCACGCCCTTGCCCGCGACTTCATAGAGGCCGTTGCAGCTCATGACGCGAGCAAGCTCTCCAGCACCATAGACGTGTCCATAGAGAGCCACGTCATGGGCTTCGCAGCCGAGCGTTCCCGCAAGAGCGGTAAAAAGGAAAAAGTCTAGCCAACTAATTAATAATCAACATTATGAAAAAGTATTTTGCAGAATGCATCGGCACTTTCGTGCTGACTCTCCTCGGTTGCGGAACCGCAATGTTCCTTGGCTGTAACACTCCCGCCGGCGTCGTAGGTACGGCAATTGCTTTCGGTCTCACCGTCATCGCTATGGCCTACACAATCGGCGGCATCAGCGGTTGCCACATCAACCCCGCCATCACTTTTGCCGTCGCTCTCTCCGGCCGTATGAGCTGGAAAGACGCCGTGGGCTACTGGTGCGGCCAGATTATCGGCGGTATCGCTGCCGGTGCAGTGCTCCTTCTGCTTGCTAACGTGGTTGCCGCTCCCGATCTCACCGGGGGACTCGGAACCAACGGGGTTGCCAACGCCGGAGGCCCCTGGGGCGCATTCCTGGTTGAGGTTATCGCCACCTTTATCTTTGTGCTGGTTGTGCTCGGCAGCACCGACGGAAAACTCGGCGCCGGCAACCTCGCCGGACTTGCGATAGGTCTCACCCTCATCCTGGTTCACCTGGTCTGCATCAACCTAACCGGCACCTCGGTCAACCCCGCCCGTTCCATCGGCCCCGCCATCTTCGCCGGCGGTCAGGCCCTCAAGGATCTCTGGGTCTTCATTTGCGCACCGCTCGTGGGCGCCGCACTCAGCGCCTGCGTCTGGGCTCCGCTCGCAGCAAAGAAGAAATAGCTTCCGATTGAAATAGCACATAACGTCGTCGGTCGTCCTTTTGATGGGACGACCGATGTCATTTTTGGCCTTTTTTGCTGCTCGTCCGCCCATGAAAAAGCAGACGGACGACAGTATGGGGGGGGCAAAACTTTAGCTGATAAACAGAAGCTCGCGGTACTTGGGAAGCGGCCACATCTTGTTGTCGACCACTTCTTCCAGCTTGTCGATGGGCTTGCGGAGGGAGTAGAGGCTCTCTGCGATGTCGTGGTATGCCAGGGCGCGCTCGTAAATGTCCTCGATCATGTTGGCCTTCTTGCGGGCCTCTTTCATGGCGGTAGCCTTTACGCGCACTTCTTCCACATATTTGGTGATATCGTCCAGGATTATCATCTCCGTGGTGCAGCCGTCCAGGTTGCCGAAGACTTCCTTGGCCAATGAAACTTCCTTCAGGAGCTTGGCCTTGTACTCGAGTGCGGCGGGGATTATATGGTTGAGGGCCATCCTCACCATCACGCGGGACTCTATCTGAACCTTCTTTACGTAGGTTTCCCACTTAACCTCGTTGCGGGCCTCCAGCTCCTTCTCGGTGTAGACGCCGGTCTTGGTAAACATCTCCACGGACGCGGGCTTGGTGAACTCGCAGAACATCCTGGGCACGTTGGTCTCCACGTCGAGGCCGCGGCGCTTTGCTTCCTTCTTCCATTCCTCGGTGTAGCCGTTGCCGTCGAAGCAGACGGTGCCGAGCACGGACTTGATGATAGGCTTGAGGACGTCCATCACGGCGACGTTCAGCGTCTTGCCTGCAGCGAGTTCCTTGTCGACGTCGGCCTTGAAGGCGATGAGCTGCTCGGCCACGGCGGCGTTAAGCGTAGTCATGGCACCGGCACAGTTGGCGCTGGAGCCCACTGCGCGGAACTCGAAGCGGTTGCCGGTAAAGGCGAAAGGAGAGGTGCGGTTGCGGTCGGTGTTGTCCAGGAAGACCTCCGGAATTTCCACCAGGCCGACGCTCTTAGTCTTCTTGCCGGCAATTTCGATGGGTGTATCGGAAGGCACCTCAAGGAGTTTGTACAGCACCTCAGTCATAGCACGGCCGAGGAAAGCGGATACTATTGCGGGCGGGGCCTCGTTGGCACCCAGTCGGTGGGCGTTGGTGGCGCTGGCAATGGAGGCCTTCAGCAGGGCGTTGTGCTTCTGCACGGCTGCGAGCACGTTCACGAAGAAGGTGACGAACTGCAGGTTGCCTTTGGCGTCTTTGCCGGGAGCGAGGAGCTGTGTGCCCGTATCGGTGCCCAGCGACCAGTTGTTGTGCTTGCCGGAACCGTTCACGCCGTCGAAAGGCTTCTCGTGCAGAAGGACCACGAAGCCGTGCTTGCGGGCAATGAAGTTCATCAGGTTCATCACTATCTGGTTCTGGTCGTTCGCGAGGTTGGTTTCGCCGTAGATGGGGGCCAGTTCGAACTGGTTGGGGGCCACCTCGTTGTGGCGGGTCTTGAGAGGTATGCCCAGCTTGTGCCCGGCAACCTCCAGGTCACGCATGAAGGCGGAAACGCGCGGCGGAATGGCGGCAAAATAATGGTCGTCCAGCTGCTGGTTCTTGGAGGAGTTGTGGCCGAAGAGGGTGCGGCCGGTGATCATAAGGTCCGTGCGGGCGGAATAGAGGCCCTCGTCCACGAGGAAATACTCCTGCTCCCAGCCGAGGTAGGAGTATACTTTGCTGACCTCGGGGTCAAAGAGTTTGCAGATGGGCACGGCTGCGTCGCTCACGGCCTTGAGGGCCTTCTTGAGTGGTGTTTTGTAATCCAGAGCCTCGCCGGTGTAGGAAATAAAGACGGTAGGAATACAAAGTGTATCGTCCAGAATGAAGACAGGGGAGGTAGGATCCCATGCGGTGTAGCCGCGGGCCTCGAAGGTGGCACGGATGCCGCCGCTGGGGAAGGACGATGCGTCAGGCTCCTGCTGGGCCAGCATCTTGCCGTCGAAGGTTTCTATAACTCCACCCTTTCCGTCGTAGTCGATCAGAGAATCGTGCTTTTCGGCTGTGCCTTCTGTGAGAGGCTGGAACCAGTGGGTGACGTGCGTTACGCCATGCTCCATGGCCCATTCCTTCATGCCGCGGGCGACGCCGTCGGCAGTCTTGCGGTCCAGAGGCTTGCCGCCCTCGATGCAGTCCAACAAGGCGTGGAGGCTTTCGGCATCAAGATACTTACACATCTTCCTGCGGTCGAAGACCAGCTCTCCGTAATAATCGGAAGTCTTGCCTGCCGGGACGTTCGCGGGGATTTCCTTTTTCTCAAAGGATTCCTTTACTAAATCAAATCTATCCATAGATACACTATATTAAACTAACTAAATACACAAAAAAAACAGAGAGGCCAGTCCGCCGGACCAGCCTCTCAAATATTATCAGTTTCTTAATTTGTGTGCCTTTCAGGCTGGTGTTATACACACGTTGAAACTCTCAGGACCTGCTGGTTCTGAGCCTGCTGCTGGAAATTGTTATTGGTGTATAACACTGTTTGCAAATCTTTTTCGGGCGCAAGATACAAAAAAATCATTAAATTTGTCAGTTGTATGAGAAAAATCATCACATTACTAGCGGCATTTGCGCTCTGCGTTGCAGCCTACGCGCAGGACCAGAAGACGCCTGAACAGCGTGAAAAAGAGTTCTACGAGGCCATCGAGAAGCAGGTGGAGACCATGGAACAGCAGCTGGACCTGGAGGTCTGGCAGGTCTTCTACGTGGACAGCATTCTGACTCACGACTACAAGGCCATGCAGGAGGAGTTCGCAGATATGTCCAAGGCCAAGATGTCCAACCCCGACCTCTTCTACGACGTTCAGGACAAGTGGATGGAGCAGATTTATCAGTCTATACATAAAGTGTTGGACGAGAAGCAGTGGGCCCAGTATGAGAAACTGGGCGCGGCTCGCGACAAAAGGGCACGCGAAAAACGTGCAGCCAAGAAAAACAACAAAGCAGGAAAGAAATGAAAAGGGAAGATATTGACAAGATACTTCAGCAGCTCGAAGAGCTCAAGTGCAAGACTCAGAAGGAAGTAGAAGAGGCGCGCGTGCGCTTTCTTGGCAAGAAGGGCGAGGTGACGGCTCTCTTTGAGGAGTTCCGCGCCATAGACAAGGCCCAGAAGGCCGAGTTCGGCAAGCCCCTCAACGAGCTGAAGCAGAGAGTCCAGGCCAAGATAGACGAGCTCAAGAACAGCGCGGCAGACGAAGGTGCCGCCAACGGCCCGCGTCTCGACCTCAGCATGCCCGGCGACCCGTATGAGCTGGGTTCCCGCCACCCCGTCAGTATCGTCCGTCAGGAGATAGTCGACATCTTCCGCAAGTTCGGTTACGACGTGGCAGAGGGCCCGGAGATAGAAGACGACTACCATGTGTTCGAGGCCCTCAACTTCCCGGCAAACCACCCTGCCCGCGACATGCAGGACACCTTCTTCGTGTCTGCCGGCCACCTCAACCCGCTCCTGCTCCGCACCCACACCTCCAGCGTGCAGGTACGCACCATGGAGCGCATGGAGCCGCCCATCCGCGTCATCTGCCCCGGCCGCGTGTTCCGCAACGAGGCTATCAGCGCCCGCGCACACTGCATCTTCCATCAGGTGGAAGGCCTCTACATCGACGAAGGCGTGACTTTCGCCGACCTCAAGCAGGCTATTCTCCTTTTCGCGCGCGAGATGTTCGGCCCCGACACGCAGATCCGTATGCGCCCCAGCTATTTCCCCTTCACCGAACCCTCTGCCGAGGTGGACGTGAGCTGCAACATCTGCCACGGGCAGGGCTGCAATATCTGCAAGGGAACCGGTTGGCTGGAGATACTCGGATGCGGCATGGTAGACCCCAACGTGCTCGAGGCCAGCGGCATCGACTCCAAGAAGTACAGCGGCTTCGCATTCGGCATGGGCTTGGAGCGCATTGCCATGCTTAAGTGGAGGGTAAACGACCTCCGCCACTACTTTGAAAACGACATGCGTTTCCTGCAGGAATTCGCATCGGCTCCGGAAGTATAATTATGAAAAGAAAATATATCAGACCCGAGTTCTGCTTTGAGCCGGCGGAAATCGGACAGGACATTCTGTTGTCCAGCAATGAGGGCTACGACGTAGATCCCGTAGATCCCGGTTTTGACATGTATTAATATTAGTGAGCCATGAGAAAACTGTTCAAACTGGCGGCAATGGCCGCAGCCATCGTTACCGTATCTTGCTCCGAGCAGGCCTTGGAAATCTCAGTGGCTCCAGCCGCAACTGAGCAAGGCTTCGAGAAAGTTTTCTACGCCACCTTTGACGGAGAAACCAAGACCTATTTGTCCATGAACGATGCCGGCACCCATGCCGATGTGTTTTGGAATGCAGGGGATGAAATCATAGTTTTTGGAATAAAAAAAGATCCGGTAGGTCTTTATTATAATGTTTTTACCACCGGGGATGAAGGTTCATCAACCGCAAGTTTCACAGGCAGTTGTGATTGGAACGCGCGGGACACAGATGAATTCAGGGCCTTTTATCCATGTGATACTGATATTTGGCCCCTCTCTTATGGAATAGACGAAGGAATCATAACTCATCCGGTTATTGTTCCTCCTTTCCAGCATGCAGTGGCGGGCGGTTTAGAAAAAGGTTTGAACATGGCCGTCGCGCTTAATGACAACCCGTATTCCGATGAGCTTCATTTCAAGAATATCCTGTCTCTGGTTCGTTTCAGGCTAAGCGGAAGCGGTGTGAACAAAATCAGTAAAATCCGTTTTTCTTCAAAAGCATACCTTTCGGGAGACTGTGATTTCATCGTGGATAATATGTCGTTCCGTAAGGGTTATTATTTTCCCAATCTTGCCAAGTATGGAGGCCCTTTGGACTATGTGGAACTCGAGGGCTCTTTCGTAGCAGGGGAAGACTATTATATGGCCGTGATGCCTTGCACTTTGGACGGTTTCAACCTGCGCTTTTTCGATGACGAGGGTAATACTATTACGAAATCATCCACAAAAACCATCGAGTTGCAACGCTCCAAGATTTCTGACTTCGGGACTATCTCTGTTGAAGATACTTTCGACGACTTGCCTTCCGGAGTCGAACGTTATATGACCCAAACAAAAGGCAGTGAGCCTGTTTGTATTGCAGTAGTCGGCGACGCTTTTACCGCAGCCGAACAGGATAAATTCAAAACTGTCGCCCGGGAAGCCGTAGACGCTTTGTTCAGCACCGAGCCTTACAAGACTTATAAAGACTACTTCAATGTGTATCTGATGTCAGCCGTTTCCAACGAATCCGGTGCTACAGTAACTGACGGCAATGGAAACATTGTTACTCCTCATGACACTTATTTTCGTGCAAGATGGGGCGCAAGCAGTTATAGTGATATGACCGCCGATTTTGATCGTGTTTTCAGTTTTGTCAGCGACCGGTGCCCCGAGATTTATAACAGCGGGCTCACTAGCGAAAAAGTTCCGGTGTTGCTTATCGTAAACGAAGACCGGTACGGAGGCAGGTGTACGAACTGGTCCACAGGAAGTTGTGTGGGTATCGTACCTACAGTGTACAGGACTTCCGGGGACAAGTTAATATGGTCTTTCCCTGATTCTGTTCCGGCTAATAACGAATCTCCGGATGGAGAAATGCGTAACCTAACCCAAGATGAACGAGATGCTATTGTAGCCCATGTGTATGGCACTTGGCTGAACATTGCCGTTCACGAATTCGGCGGGCATGGCTTCGGGCGGCTTTATGATGAATACTGGTACGACCCGATAACTGTAGTAGGCCCACTTTCTGCTCACTCATGGGAGGTGCCTTTGGGATTGAATGTGTCTTCAAGCTATAATGATGTGCCCTGGCAATCCGAAGTCCTTGATGTTGTGAACGGAAGCGCAAGCATCTCCGTTAATCAGGACAAGATGAGTATTTATTCTTCACGTGAAGGCATATTCCAGGGAGGAAATGTATGCACTCATGGTCGCTGGCGTTCGGAAATGGTAAGCTGCATGATAGACAATCGCTTTTATTTCTCCCTTTGGCAGCGAATGCTAATCGTAAAGCGCATCATGAGCTTGGCCGGCGAGACATTCAACCTACAGGACTTTTATGACAATGATGTGCCATACGATCCTACTCGTGACTCTCAGGCAGCAGGCGCCCCTGCACAGATAGCAAGGAAGGCCGGAAAGGGCACAATCGTTCACGAAGTGCCAATGCTGCCGCCTCCGGTGCTTATCTACAATTAGTATGCGTACTACTGAACAAGATTCCCGCTGGACAAACCTCGACAGCATGAGCACTTCCGAGTTGCTCTACGGCATCAATTCCGAAGACCGCGGAGTCACCAAGGCCGTCCGCCTCGCCATACCGCAGATACGGGAACTGGTAGACGGAATAGTGGAGCGTATGCGCCGCGGCGGAAGGGTTTTCTACACCGGAGCCGGCACCAGCGGCCGCCTGGGTGTGGTTGACGCCTCCGAAATCCCACCGACCTACGGCGTGCGGGACAAATTCATCGGCATCATTGCCGGCGGCGACGGAGCCATACGCACGGCGGTCGAAGGGGCGGAGGACGATGCCGCACAGGGGTGGCTGGATATCGAAGCATTCGGACCTACCCCCGACGACACAGTGGTCGGAATAGCAGCCTCCGGCACCACTCCGTACGTGATAGGAGCCGTAAAGGGAGCACGCGAGCGCGGTCTGCTGACGGGGTGCATCACCTGCAACGACGGCTCTCCGGTTGCCGAAGCGGCCGAACTGCCGGTGGTGGCGGTCGTGGGACCCGAGTTCGTAACCGGCAGCACGCGCATGAAGGCGGGCACGGCTACCAAGCTGATACTCAATATGATATCCACCGCCACCATGATACGCCTCGGCCATGTGAAGGGCAGCAAAATGGTGGACATGGAGCTTACGAACAACAAGCTGGTAGACCGCGGCGCCCGTATGATTATGGACGCCACCGGCATAAGCGATTACGACCAGGCGCGCGAGCTGCTGCTGCGGTACGGCCACGTGCGCGAGGCGGTAGAAGCATACTTGCGCAAATGAAAGTCATTGTAGAAAGCGGCGCCACCAAGAGCGACTGGCGCCTTGTTTCCGCTTCCGGCGAGCAGCTGGACCGCAAACTCCTACCCGGCATCAACGTATCTACGTCGAACATGGAGCACAACCTGGAAACCCTATCGCAGGGTGTGCGTGCCTTCAGCGGGGAAGCGCTGGACGGCATCTATTTCTATACCGCCGGCATCGTGACTCCGGACTTGCGTGCGCAGCTGGAGGCTTTCATACGTTCTCAGGCCGAGGTAGCCGAGGTGGAGATCTGCACCGACCTGGTAGCGGCAGCCCGTGCCGTCTGCGGCCGCCGGCCGGGAATCGTGGCCATTATCGGCACCGGTTCCAACACCTGCTTCTACGACGGCGCTGAGGTGTCTCAGAAAGTGCGCTCCGGCGGCTATGTGATAGGGGACGAGGGCGGCGGAGCGTCGCTCGGCAAGCTGTTCCTGGCCGACTTTATCAAGGGACTCGTGCCAGCTGCAGTGGCGGAGGACTTCGCCTCAAAGTACGATTCCAGCTACGAGGGAATTGTGGCCGGGGTGTACCGTAGCGAATCGCCGGCAGGCTTCCTCGGGAGCTTTGCCCCTTTCATCTTGTCCCATTACGACGACCCTTATGTAAAGTCTCTGGTGGACGGCAACTTCTGCTCCTTTATCGAGCGTGCCCTGAAGCGCTACGACACCGAACGGTTTCCCGTGGGTGTGGTTGGCGGCTTCGCCTGGGCTAACAGGGCGATCTTCTCGCGCCTGTGCAAAGAAGCCGGCGTGCGGCTGGGCGTCTTCCTGCCCGAGCCCATCACCGGCCTCATCAAATATCACACTGCTGAATAGCTAGCGCTTGTTCTGCTTCTTTTCTGCCCTCTTCTGGTTGAAGATGTGGTAGGCTATGCTTACGTCCAGCTTGGGAACGACTTCCACACCTTCGCTCTTTCCGACTTCCGCTCCGCACCAGGGACAGTCGTACTTGGTGGCGTTCTTGTAGCCGCCCAGTGCTCCTGCAGACAGTACCAGGTTGAGGTGCCTTGTAATCCATACGGAGCAACCTACAGACAGGCCGCCGCCGTAGAAATCGCCCTGAAGGCGGTAGTCTCCGATTTCGGGATAAAGCCCCAGGGGAAGCTTGATGCCGCCTATGTTATAATGCGCGTAGATAAGGTCTGCGCCTGCGAAGAAGCCTTTGAATGTCTCTTTGGGCCACCAGCGGAAGTAGGGCAGAATGGCAAAATGGGGCCATTTTGTTTTGTTGTACATGTCGTTGTCCATGGGTGACCAGCGGGGCCAGATGGGCACGTGTGTGGCCGGGTTTATCCCGGGCTTGAAACCGCCGCTAATACCTGCGGAAAAGTGCCGGCCCAGGGGCATTTCGAAGCTCAGGTTGGGAGTTGCAATGCCTGCCCAGGCAAGGTTTATTCCGATGGCCGGAGCTGCGGCTCTCAAGGAATCGCGGAGTGCTTGCTTCGAACGTACGCATACGGTCGTGTCGGCTTGCCTGACGCACAGCGTGTCTTGCTGAGCATATCCGGTGAACGATGCTGCCGCCATCAGGACGGTGCTTAATATCAGGACTTTAACTTTCGAACAAATCATCGTGGACTACAAAATTAGACATATTTTGTCACATAATCAATCAAATTGCACTATATTTGCAGTAAGTCAATTCGCTATGAAACGTATACTTATCACTACTTTTGCACTCCTGGCACTGTGTGCGGGAGCTGCCGCGCAGGACACCTGGTTCTGCGGCGAGCCCGGAACCAAGCTCAGCTATGTTAAGAAAGAGGCCAAGAGCGGCGCCGAGTCCAAGTATGATTACTATATCAAGGAAAAAATCGTCAAGGACGGCCGCACCACCATTACCTTCGACGTGGCTATTCCCGGCCAGGCAGGATCAAACGGATGCCAGGTCTGGACAGAAAACGGCGTTTTCCATAACGATGTAAGCGCCTCCCTCGGCCAGCAAGGCAAAGGTATTACGGCGAAGGGAAATGCTCCGTTGCTTCCTGAGGCCCCCGAGGTGGGCATGACTCTGCAGGACTGCACGGTGGTTATAGACGCCCTTATGCTCACCAGTGAGTATTCGAAGGTTCGTTTTTATGAGAACGGAGACGTTACGGTGCCTGCAGGAACATTCCATTGCTGGTGTCTGGAGTACGACATCGTAGACACGGTCATGGGCCTCAAGGCGCGTAACCATGTTCAGCAGTGGTATGCAAAGGGTGTCGGCGAGGTTAAGTCGGTCACCAAAAATATGAGCGGAAGGGTCGTCTCGGAGACTTCTCTCGCCCAGATAGTTAAGTAGAAGGTTTTTCTACTGTCATTTCACAGCGGCTGCAGTCGAAGCGAAGGGCTAGACGGCGGCCGTTGTTTATTAGATACAGCGGCCCGCTTTCTTTCGCCCCCTGAAACCTGGGACACATTCCCAACTCAAATCTAACGCAGTATTTCGTCCGCATAAGCTCGCGATTATTCGTTCCGGAGGTGGTACCTCCCGGATCTTCGCTTCGCTCATCCCTCCCACTGCGCTGCGCTTGTGGGCCCCTCCCGTTCACGTGGCCACGGGCGGCCACGGCTCCTGGAGGTACCACCTCCGTCACTCCTTCGCTCGCTGACTGTTCGCTGCAGTTTTGGAGGACCGAAGGTCCGACGCAGGGGGTTTCGGGGGGTACGCCCCCCGTCCCCTGGGGGTGCAGGGGGATAGTAGCGATCTGCAAAGCAGATCCTGGAGATACCACCTCCGCCACTCCTTCGCTCGCTGCAATATTTGTCATGTTGAGCGGTAGCGAAACATCTTCAGCCAGCAAGCGCCGCATGGCGTTGATCGTGCTGGCACTCAGGAGCGGAAGTGCACCGCCGCGTGTTTCGACGGACAGGGAGCGGACGCGGAAAGAATAAACCCCGCTACGCTTGGAAAGCTGCTCCCGCAGCATGGCCTCGGCGCGCTCGCGGTTCTCCGCCTTCTCTACGTCGGTATGGAAAGGACTCACCGCCCGGCGGCCGTCTTCGGTCTCGGCCGTAAGCTCAATTACAAAGTCCCCGTAGATGCGGACGTCAACGTCCACGGAAACCTCCCTCCGGGGCGTGCGGGCCTCGATTTCCCGCTCGAAGGCAGCGTTTATGTTCCTATACAGACGCATCCTCGGGCGCAGGCCGTCGATGCGCTTGCAGAAGATGCTCAGCCCTTCGCAGCGGTCGCCGCGAAAACCGGCTATCGCATCCTTATTCACGAACGCGAAGCCGTCGCCGTTAGCCAGCTGCAGGTCCCGCGAGGCCGGGCGTACCGTCACTTGCAGCATGCCGCCGGAGGGCCGCACGGAGGCAACCTCTCCTATGAATTCCCCCATCGACTTGGGAGCATCCATAGATGACCACTTGCCCCGTTTGCCGTCCAGCCACCATTGAGTGTAGCCGCGGTTGAAGGTCTTGTCCGAATCGGGCGTGAAGCCGCCGGAGACCTTTCCGAATGAGGCTCTGCGGTATCGGTCGGGGTAGCGGGCCACCAGCTCGTCCAGCGCCAGGCTGTACTCGCGCACCACGTTCTTCACGTAGGAGGCGTTCTTCAGCCGTCCCTCTATCTTAAAGGAGCACACCCCCGCGTCCGCAAGCTCCTCCAGGCGGTCGAGCAGCTTGAAGTCGCGCAGCGACAGGAGGGCCTTGTTGCGTACCAGAGTGCGCCCGGAGGCGTCCTGAAGGTCATACAGGGAGCGGCAGGCCTGGATGCATTCGCCCCTGTCGGCGCTGCGTCCGTCGAGGTACTCGGAGAGCCGGCAGTCACCGCTGTAGCACACGCAGAGCGCCCCGTGGACGAAGAACTCCACTTCGCAGCTCACGGAGGCGCAGATTTCCCGCACCGTGGCGAGCGACAGGCCTCTTTCAAGAATGATGCGGCTGCAGCCGAGGGCGTCGAAATGCCGTGCCCTCTCCACGTCGCGTATGGCACACTGGGTGGAGGCGTGCATGGGAATATAGATGTCGGTGAATTCCAGCAGACGCTCCTCCCGGAAGATGATGGCATCTACTCCGGCCTCCTGTGCCTGCAGCATCTGTGAATGCACTTCCTCCCACTCATCGTCGTACACCAGAGTGTTGACGGTCAGATAGATGCGCACGCCGAAGCGGTGCGCGTACCCGCAGAGCTCCCGTATGTCGTCGAAGCTGTTTCCGGCAGCCTTGCGGTTGCCGAAGCCCGGGCCTCCGATGTAAACGGCATCGGCACCGCAGTCAATGGCTGCGATGCCGACGTTCTTGTCTTTCGCCGGAGCAAGGAGCTCTAAAGCGAACATATTACTTCAGGGCTGCGAGAGCCTTCTGGGCGTCTGCGTAACCAGCTGCCACTGCCTTCTGGTAGAACTCCTTGGCCTTGGCGTTGTTCTTGGCGTTCTGATAGAGGGCGCCGACGGTGTAAGCTACCTGACCTGCGTTCTTTGCGGTAGGAGCTGCGTCGAGGTACTGCTCGAAGTACTTGATGGCGTCGTTGGTCTTGGAAGCATACTGGCAAGCCATACCTGCAATATAGAGGGCGTTGGCGTTCTGTGAGTACTCGTAAGCGGTGTTGGCGTCCTTGATGGCCTCGGCGAACTTCTTGGCCTTCAGCTGGGTCTGGGCGCTGGAAAGGAACATGGAGCCGAGACGGCTGTGTGCGTTCTTCTCCTGTCCGTTCTCTGCGGCCAGCTTGTAAGCCTCCACGGCCTCGTCGTTCTTGCCGGCGCTCCTGAGGGCCTCACCCTTCTGGAAAGCGGCATTGCCGTTGGCGGGGTCAAGTTCCAGAACCTTGGTGAAAGCATCGGCTGCACCGGCGAAATCATGAGCCTTGAGCAGGGAAGATCCCTTCTGCATAAGAACCTGAGGTACAAGACCTTCGGCTTTTGCGGCCAGCTCCTCGTCACCGTACTCCTTTGCAACGGCAGCGGTCTCCTGGAATTTGGCAACAGCCTCGTCGTATTTCTTTTCCTGCAGAAGACCCTTTGCGATAGCGTTTATGGTCTTGGGAATGATATCCTTGCAGGTAGCGACCAGTTCAAGTCCTTCGTCACCGCAAGCCTCGGCCATCTTGAGGGCCTCCTGGAATCCTTTGAGCGCGGTAGCATATTCACCGGCGCCGAGGGACTCGTTGGCAAGTTTAGCGGTCTCTGTGGCTTCCGCCATACTCTGTGCGGAAAGCATGGTAGCAGCTGCGAAAAGTGCTGCGAGGGAAACTAAAATCTTTTTCATATCTCAACAGTTTTTAGTATCGTTCCTGAATCGAGCGACAAATTTAGCAAAAATATTACATTTTGTGTGCCAAAATGTTTTACCTTTGTCTTACAAGCACTAAAACTACAGAAATTTATACCCAGATGTCAGATGTGAAATACAGGGTCGAAAGCGACCTGCTTGGCGAACTCAAAGTGCCCGCCGACGCTTATTATGGAGTCCAGACCCAGAGGGCTCTTGATAATTACAAGATATCTACAACCAGGATGTGCCACTATCCGGAGTACATCATCGCAATGGCATACGTCAAGATGGCGGCCGCCGCTGCAAATGCCGAACTGGGCGTTCTGGACCGCAAGATTGCTGATGCCATCATAGACGCCTGCAAGGAGATAGTCGATGGCAAGCTGCACGACCAGTTCCCCGTAGACATGATGCAGGGCGGTGCCGGAACATCCGTGAACATGAACGCCAACGAAGTTATCGCCAACCGTGCACTGGAACTGATGGGCCACAAGAAAGGCGAGTACCAGTTCTGTTCTCCCAACGACCATGTGAACTGCGCCCAATCCACCAACGATGCGTATCCTACGGCCTTCCGTTACACTTTCGTGCGCATGAACCGCCACCTGGAGAGGGCCCTGAAAGACCTTATCTCCGCCTTCCGGGCCAAGGGTGAGGAGTTCTCCGACATAATCAAGATGGGCCGTACCCAGCTGCAGGACGCTGTACCCATGACCTCCGGCCAGGAGTTCAACGCCTTTGCCAACAACCTGGAGGAAGAAATCGCCAACCTGGAGCGCAACGTGGTGCTGCTTAAGGAGATCAACATGGGCGGAACCGCCATCGGAACGGGCCTGAATGCCGTTCCCGGTTTTGCGGAGCTTTGCACCAGGCGCCTCAGCGAGTTCAGCGGCGACAGCTTCGAGAAAGCCCCCGACCTCGTGGAGGCGACCCCCGACACCGGCGCCTACGTGAGCTATTCAGCAGCCCTCAAGCGTCTGGCCGTCAAACTCAGCAAGATCTGCAACGACCTTCGCCTCATGGCATCCGGCCCCCGCTGCGGCCTTCACGAGATCAATCTGCCCCCTATGGCCCCCGGTTCCTCTATCATGCCCGGAAAGGTTAATCCCGTTATCCCCGAGGTGACCAACCAGGTGTGCTTCAAGGTGATAGGCAACGATACCACCGTAGCCTTCGCCGCCGAGGCCGGACAGCTGCAGCTGAACGTAATGGAACCCGTCATCGTGCAGTCCATCCTGGAGAGCCAGACTTGGCTGACCAACGTGATGGATACCCTTCGCACGCGCTGCATCGACGGCATCACGGTCAACGCAGAGCACTGCTACAAGATGGTCAAGAATTCCATTGGAATCGTCACCGCCCTTAACCCCTACATTGGCTACAAAACCTCTACCAAAGTGGCTAAGGAGGCTCTTGAGACGGGAGGCAGCGTGTACGACCTGGTGCTCGAGCACGGCTATATGACCAAGGAAAAACTGGATGAGGCTCTGGATCCCAAGGCAATGACCGCTTCGCACGAGTTTCTGAAGTAATTACTATATTTGTAATGTGAAAACATTGCGAATATTGAGTACAGGCTTGTGTGCGGTTCTCGCGCTGCTTTGCTGCAGCGCACTGCGTGCGCAAAGCCTTCCGACCCTCGGGAAGGCATCCGAAATCGTTACCGGAAGCCTTCCCGACGGCATATCATACTATCTCATAAACAACGCCAATACGCCCGGCTTTGCGGATTTCGCCCTTGTGCAGCCGCAGCGTACAGACAGGGTTTCCCCGAGGGACGACCTGGCGGGCCTGCCGCATTTCTTCGGCCGCAAGCCTTGTGACTTCCTGGGCGATTATGCCGTGGGCTATGGCCGCAAAGGCTTCATAGAGCACACCAGGGATGCTACGGTGTTCCGTTTTGCAAACGTACCGGTGTCCAGCCCCGAAGTTACCGACTCCACCCTTTTGATGCTGTTCGACATTGCCCGCTCGTCCAAATATGCCCAGGCGATAGTTGTGAGCGGCAACATCGACGTGCCGGCCGTGATCGAGCGCATACGCATCCTGTCCATGACCATTTCCCGCAGGGAGCCTGCAGATGACGAATATGGTTACAGCTGGAATCAGCAGGACAAGGCTATAATAACCACCACTACCAGGCCGGTTGCGTCAATTACCGCCATTTACCGTTCGCCGCGCAGCGACAGGGAACTCATGAACACCATTCAGCCGGTTATGAGCCACCTGCTCGCCAACGAGACGGATATAATTCTGAAGAGGCGTATCACGGCCGCTTTCACAAAGGCTGACTTGCCGCTGGCAGACTACCGTTTCGTTTATACGGGCAGCGAGAACACTTCCGGAGACGAACTCATAAGCATCAGCGTCCTGACCGCAAGCGACAAGATGGAAGAGGCCCTGCGTACCCTGTCCGGCGTGCTTTCCACTATGGACTCGGACGGCGCAACCATGGACGAGGTCTTCTTTGCCCGAACCGTGATAGCGGAGTCTATGCCTCGTGAATACCATAATTACAAGACCGTCAATGAAGAATACCTGAACAAGTGTATCGCTTCTTACCTGTACGGCAGCAACCTTGCTCCCACGACTTCTTTGAGCAAGGTGTTCTCTGCCCGCAAGCTGGACCTCGGACGCGAGCGCGAACTGCTCAACCGTTATATCTCTGCGGTGCTCTCGCCCGACCACAATCTCCATCTGCGTGTGGGCGCTCCGGTGGCTCCTGACTCTGAAAAGGTGCGTAAGGTATTCATGGAGGGATGGGCAGAAGGCAGTACTGTGATACCTGAGATGCCGACAGCTGCAGACACCCTCAAGCTGGCGGTTTCCCGCCGCAAGGTCAAGCTGAAATCGACAGCCAAAGACAGCTTCACCGGCGGAAAGCTGTGGAACTTCTCCAATGGTATCAGCGTCATTTACAAGAAAACGGCAGATGTGGGCGCCTTCCACTACGGATTCATGCTCAAGGGCGGCTGGGCGGAGATTCCCGGCATCAAAGGTACGGAGCCTGCTTTCGTGCAGGACGTTCTGGCGCTCGGCAAGATAGGCGGGCTCGAGGCAGCGCAGCTGCAGGATCTGCTTAGCATGTACGGGGTGTCGTTTACCCCCAGCATCACCATGTCGGACGTGCGCTTTACCGGTGCCGCTCCCACGTCGTCCCTGTCGCTGGTGTTAAAGACTATGGTGGCCGTTGCCAACAATTACCAACCCGATTCCGGAGCCTTTGGCCGCTACCTCAAGGAGGAGCCTGTGAGGCTGATACGGGACAAGTTTACAGATGAAGGCACACGTGCCGTGCTCGACAGCCTGATGTGCCCCGATTATGAATTTGCCGCCGGAAGCTTGCCGGAACTGCCGTCGGAAGATCTGGATCTGCGTATCGGCAACTATATGATACAGAAAGGTTCCAGCATAAAAAACTGCGTTATAGTGCTGGTAGGCGACCTGAGCGAGGAAATCACCCAGAAGCTGCTCTGCCAGACCCTCGGGTCTTTGCGTACGGGCCAGCAGAGGGTGACACGCCCAAGGATGTCCTACCCGCTACGCCGCTGCTGGAGTACGATTGGCGTACAGCACGACTGGCGCAGCCGCAGCGTGAACGTAGCCCTTTCCGCTCTCTGGCCGTTCGGGGCTGAGGGGTACAGCCAGATGAACCTGGCCTGCACGGTGCTCAAGGCCGAGCTGGACAAGGCTCTGATGCGTGACGGCATGTACAGTGTCGTTACCTGCCGTTCCGACATGCTGCCTGCGGAAAAGATGACCATACACATCCACTGCGAGCCGATTATTTCGTCCGGATTGCCGTCGGATGTTACCCCGGCCCTGCCGGTGCAGTCCCTGATGACCGTGCGTTCCGTAATCAACCGTCTTGCAACAAGCGAGATAGACGCCGATAAGCTGAAGCTTTGCAAGACCATGTTGACCAACCGCTTCAAGGCGGAAGAGGGCAGTACTGCCCTGCTTCGCGACGCCGTGCTGGATCGCGGCTCCGTCGGCCAGGATGTCCGTGCCGGTTACGCCCAGCGAATCAAGGCGGTAAGTGCGTCCGACCTGCAGAAGCTCTTCTCTACCCTTACCGGCTCCCATGCCGAGTACATAGTCCAATGAGTGGGCAATTCGGTACAATCATACAGATAGGCGACATCCTTGTGTCTGAGGATGTTGTGCTGGAATACTTTGCCTGCGATTACGAGGCCTGCAAAGGCGCCTGCTGCATAGAAGGCGACGCCGGCGCGCCCATGGACGAGAGCGAGCCCCAGGCTCTGGAGCGCGATTACGAACGCTATTGCGGCCAGATGCTTCCCGCCGGACGCGAGGCGGTAGCACTGAATGGCTTTTTCGAGTTGGATAGGGACGGCGACATTGTTACGCCGCTTGTTCCCGGCTCGGGTGTATGTGCCTACGCCTGCTTCAACGACAACGGCGGCTGCATGTGCGCAATAGAGAAATGCGGCTGCACAAAGCCTGTGTCCTGTTCCCTGTATCCCGTCCGCGTGACGCGATTCAAAGGCGGCGGCATGGCCCTTAACCTTCACCGCTGGGACATCTGCAAGCTCGCCTATGAGAAGGGCGCCCGCGAAGGCATACGTGTCTATCAATTTCTGAAAAAACCCCTCTCCGAGGCCTTCGGAGAGGAGTTCTATGATGCGCTCTGCGCTGCGGCGGAACACCTTTAAGGTATAGGCTGCCCGTTTTCGTAGAGGGAACCATTGAACGCCTTCACATACATATCAGTAATGATTATGTCTGAATCGGCGGGAGCTTCGAAGGTGACGTTCACTGTCTTATACCCTCGTGGAATATTCCAGACGTATTGGTTGTTTGAACCGAAGTATCTGGCCATCGTGCCGACGGAGGGGGTGATTGTTGCAGGGGCTAATACTTTATTATTCTCTGTCTTAAAGAAGACGTTTACGTAGAACAGCGTTTGATTTGAATTGAGGCTGGTTATGGTCATTGTGTAGGTGCCGCCGGCCGGCAGGGTAAGTTTGTCGTCCGGAGCAACGGGCAAGTCGTCGAACGACAATTTGACTTTTCCGCCATCTTGTTCATAGGTATACTCGTAAGGACTGTTGCCAAGTATACTGTTTGAGGCAAAGGCGTTGTTTTTGTTCATGAGCATGGAGCGGATGTTCCCTTTGAAACGCCCCGCTCGAATAGTCTTGGTTATATACCCGGGTGAAGACAGCACCAATTCTGCATCTGCCAGGCCGCCCACTGATGTCAACTCATATTCATGGTAGTTGGAGTCTCCCTTCATGTTTCGAGGCCCCGTTGGGGTATTCGGAAATGCTACAGCACAATTCAGGTTGGTAAGAGTGAGGGTTACCTTAGTATTCAATTTATCAGGGTGGTCTTTGTATGCGAAAATGACGTTCTTCTTATTGTCTTGATTAATATATCCCCATGCAACGTTGGAGCCGTAAATATTCGTGTTCCATTCATTGTTGCTTCTCATCAGATGGCCGTCCAGGAACGATGCATAAGGGAAGCGGTAAGATTCTACGTGCGCATCTTCGTAGTCCTCGGCCGACAGGTCGACGGCAATGTCTGCGTCATTGTCGGTGGTCTCGAAGCTAAGCGTAACATTCTTCGTTCCGGGTCGATATAGATATGATCCGTTGACCGGGCCGGCATCTATGCCTTCTGTGGTGCAGACGAGGCCGCGAACCATGATAAGGATTTCCGGCCATATGCCTTGCTCATTTGGTTCGCCCATCTTGAACGACAACGTAACCGGTTGGTCGGCTTGCTCCGGGATCGCCTCGTTGAAGCCCAGGTCGCGGAATCTGTGGTAAACAAAATTGTTGAAGCTTGTACTGGCCTTGTCGAAAAACTCGTTATATACCCATACGGTGGTGGCACTGTCGTCCCTGTTTGTTATGAAATGGCAGTTCAGGTTCCGCCATACGAATTCATCATCGTCTTCGTAACGGCTCAGAGTAGTGTATTCCTCCCAGGTAAGGGTACGTATGAACTGGAAAGAGGATTTTCCCTCAAATCCTTCATTCTCGGAAATGGATGCTCCGTAGCTTACCGGCAGGTTGTCTCCGCTGGTATTGTCCGGAGTAAGTGTCATGCGCTCGGCCTCAATGGTGAAGTCCAGAGGGAACATGCTCTCTCCCAGGCCGTCAGGAATGCTGATTATTATTTCCTGCGATGAACCTCGGTCCGGCTCCACGCTGGGGTATTTGCAACTGACCGTCATGGGCTGTATCGGCTGTATGGTAATGCTGACGTCGCGGTAGAGGCGTCCGAATTCGTGGGTGCCGGTAATACGTATGCTTTGGCTTCTGACCGTCTTGCCGGGGGCCGCGGTTTGGAAGGTGATGGGCCTCCATCCTTTGCTGCCTGTGTCATCGGACGGGTCCCCTATTGCGAGGTTGGAGATAATGTCGGAGCCGCCATCATCTGCCGGAAGCAGGGTCACGGTAACTTTTTTCTCCGACGCGGGACTCATGTCCGGCTCTCCGGTGGAGGTGGATGAGAACCACGCATGCAAATCGTTTACAGGATCGTCCGGCCCGTGAGACTTTGTGAATGCCTTTGACATCCAGGTCACGTGGAGACGTCCCACGCCGTCGGAGATGTCTGACAGGGATCCCGTTGTGATATCTGCGGATACATCGGCGCTACCGGCCGATGCGGCAGCGGCTGCCGGGGTGCTATGGCCCTGGGAAAGAATCTTTTTTACAATTATCTGATATTTGAAATTGCGGTAGATGGGATAATAGAAAGAATTCCACTGGGTTTCCCCGTCCACTGTTTCCTGCCGGCTTTCCATCAGGTCCACCTTGTAGAAATAGTCTCCGGGCACATTGTTGACGTCTTCGGGATTGTCGTAATGCCCGTAGATGATGACGAATGACGGAGGAATTTCGTTGGTTGGTGCCGGGCGCTCATAAAGGTAGACCGCTTCGCCGGCTGCGGCATCGGCAACACCCTCTCCGAAAGGAGCGGAGAATGCTTCAGCGGAAGGAACCGTCGCATCGAACAATGTGCCGGGAGGCAGGTTGCCGGGGTACTGAATCTCATTCTCGAGGTACAGGAAACTCCTGTCCTGGTAATTCGAAATGAATTGCGTCTTTCCGCTGTATGGTACAATGGCGCCGCGCGTCGGTACGTTTACCACGGCAAGGCTTATAGGGGTAAAGTTGGAGTCTTCTTCTGCCCGGAGAACAATCTTGGACCAGTTTCGTATGAGGGGTATGCCAAGACCGTTGTTGTTGAAAGCTCTTTCCGTGGCTTCGTCGGCTACATATCTGGTCTTGCCGCGGTCTTCCACTACAGGATAATCATCCGGGTAAATGCCTTCTCCGTCTTCGATTACATCGCCGTACTTGTCTATGAACCGGCCGTTAACCTGTACCGCGGATATCGAGCTGAGGGTTATCATCTGCCAGTATCCCATATCGCCGTTGGCGGAGAGCAGGGAAGGCATCACCTTGGTGTCGAATCCGAAAGGAATGGTAGCCGGGCCATTACCTATGAAATGCACGCTTCGTTCTCCGTCCGACAAGGATACAGTAGCCTTGAAAGAGTATTTAGGTACCACATGCATTACCGGGTGGCCTGTGACTTGTGTGGTCTTTTCACTGGTCGGGTTGCCGCCGTCGTCTTCTACGTAATACAGTGGTTCGTCGTTGTTGTCTTTGGCCTGGTATTCATAAGTTCCATCTGCTGAAGGTATGGCTTCCACATATTCTTTCAGGTAACCGGAACTTCCGAAGATAGCCAGATGAAGGGAGTTGAGTACGCCGCCTTCGTTAAGTGCTTTTGTGCCGGGGGTATAGCCGGGTATAGAGAAACTGACGGTGACTTTTTGCCCGTCTGTCTCTTCCTTCCCGGGGGCGTCCGCGGAAAGCCCTTTCTCTTGCACGCAAGAGAGTAATGAGGTTGAGCACAGAAGTATGAAGACTATTTTTTTTATCATCTCGGTTGATCTCCCCACGTAAAAATTGTCTTGTCTTCCAGCCGGCTGTCTCCCCAGTACCAGGTGTCGTAAACGCAGCGCGTAAGGGCGTAAGTCTGTTTAGGGGCGTCCAGAACGGTTTTGTCTTTAACCTGGATAGCACCGTTGGCGGACCAGTAGTACGATCCGTTGCTGAACAGGAAAGTGAACGCTTCGTTTGCCGAAAGCATAGCTATGAATCGTATCTCTCCCCGGGTGGGCAGGCGCCAGCGGCCGGCCGGATAACCGTCTTCCTGGTAGGTGGCGCAACGGTAGCGGGCTTCGGCCATGGGGGTACCATTATAGTATTCTATGCCTCCGTGCTTGGATGCAATGCGGTAAGCAGGCGCCATGAGGTCCCTTGTACGGTCCGACGGGTCGGCCGGATAATAATAAGTAAGGCTGCGTTGTTCGCCGGTGGATACCAGAACTACGTTCCCGTCACCGTCCTTGACGAGTTCTCCGTTGGTGTTCGTTTTGGGTACGGTGGTAGGTGCGGTGCAGAAAGGTACCGGAGTGCCATCCAGCATTACAGGGTTTAAATTGTCAATCTCATCAGTGCGCGGGTCGCCGATCAAGAAGTCGGAGCCCTCGGGGAGCACTGTTATGTTCATCTTGTAGATGGAGCGGCTTCCTCCCGTATAATGGACTATACGCCACTGGAGGTCCATCATGTCCGGTTTGGTTCGGACCGTGCCCCCGCTTGTGCTGTCCCAAGTCTCTCCGTTAGCCACATATACATCTTTCTTGGCGTCATACTCCGCTCGCGTACGCTGTGCGCCGTCAACGTATACATAGCCCCAGTAAGTCGATGTATAGTTGTTGGGCTTCGGCTTGCCGGTTGCCCTCACGGTAGGGTCGGAGTTCTCCTGATACTCAATGTATATGGCTGGAGACTGAATAACAGTAACCTTCTTCTCGAACGAAGAGTCGTTGGGCCTGTCTGCATGCCTGAGGGTGAATGTTACAGTGTACGGAGAATAGTCGAAGAGAGGATTCTCGTAATTGTTCTCCAGCTTATGCTGGAATATGATTGCGGTTCCTTCTTCCGTTGCCGAGTCCGTAACCCACTCCTTGCCTTCGTTGCGGGCCAGGCGCTGGTCATAATCGTAACTTAAATAATAGGAGTCCTTAGGATATATGTCATTATCTCCGGCCTTGCAAATGGTTCCTCCGAGAGCGGGATCACCTACGGTCGTCTTCTCTCCATAATAAGGACGGGTGGCTTGTATGTTCTGTATGGTGACAGGGTGGCTTGACGTGTAGTTGAGCCGCACGTCCGTGGAGATATTTCGTACGTAAACGGTATCCTTGTCCACCGACAGGTAGCGCGCGTTGCCGATTTCCGCGTTCTTGATCACCACGTCCTTGTCCTGCCAGTCAACTATGTAACACCATGCATTTTCGATTGGAACCATGGCCTCGTCGGTCTCGGAACCCAGAATACTGACCTTGATGTTGATGTGATACCAGTTGTTGCGTACAAAACGGCATTTGAATTCAGAACGGCGGTCATCCGGGATGATAATCTTGTAGTAGTATTGTTTCTGAGTGCCGGTGCCCTCACTCCCGGAGACCCTCACCCATGGTACTACCAGCTTGAGAAACGGCTCCTTGTCCGGACTGTCCGTAGAACCGTAGGTCCAGTGCTGGGGGTACATATATGTGGGATAGGTGTTATAGTAGTTGCCGTCTTTTTCGAAGTACGAGTGCACCTGGTCCTGGAGGTCCATGTAAGCGAACGGCAGGGGGTTGTTCTTGTAACTGAAATACGTGGGGTCCGTCGTCTTTTCTCCCCCCAGGTTCACGTCGCAAACGCCGTTCACGAGATAAATCTCCATGTTGTGAATCATGGGCTGCCATTTCTCGGTGCCTATCTCCACTTCGTCGGCTACATCTACCCCTACGGTCAGCTTGCATGCGTAGCGCTGAAGGTCTATTGTGCCGGCTGCAGTCACGGCCACCGAACGTCCCCGGAGGGTAAGGTCGGTGGATCCGCTCATCAGGAAAGAGGTCTGCCTGTGGTTTGCCGGGGATACGAAGTCTGATGTTACCACGAGCTCTTCCAGCTCCGGAAGAGAGGTTCCGCTCAAGTCTGCAACGTCCTTACCATTGACTGTAGTGTGATTGACCATGGTTCCGGGGTAGTTGACCACGGCGAATACGGTGCAGTTGCGTATGTCTTCCTGGCTCGGGAAGATAAGATTGTTTATGTCGTCCGACCCCAGCTCTATACGGAGCACGTCGCTGCGGCGCTTTCCTGATTCCTTGCGGGCATGGAATGTGGCGTTTTCCGAGGTCCTGTCGTCGGGGTAGAAGAAGAAATCAACCCAGTTGATGAGGTTCTCGTTATATTTGTCTATACCGTCTTCAACGCCGTCGTTGCCGGCACGCGTTTCCACGGCATCTCCGGTGTTGAGTGTAAGCTGTATGACCGGACCGTCCCAGTACTCGTCCTTGGTACAGGAGAACAGCAGGGCAAAAGCCACAAGTACATATGCAAGACGGCGTATCATAGAACAAATCTGAATACCCAGTTGATGGCTTCCGTGTTGGCGTCTATCTCCCGGTCGCCCACCTTTACGGCAAAGGAAAGCGTTATGGCCTTTCCGGTGGCGTTTCCGGGAATGTCGGCGCGTTGTACTACTATGTTGATACGTCCGTTGTTTACCGACGGGTCGATGGAGGAACCGTCCGGCATGAACACGTCAAAGTATGTGGCGTCTCCGACAGGACGCAGCAGAAGCTGTCCGCCTACGGGAGTGGTGATTGTGATATGTCCCTTCGCCGCTATACCTGGCAGCAGATGGGCGTCGTAATGATCCGTGGATGTTTCTATTAAGTCTACAGTGGAGAAATCCAGGGTAAACTTGTCCTTGACGTTGACCGACTGCTTGGAAAAGTCTACCAGGAAAGTGCTGTAGTCCCAGGGGAGCACGTTAAGCGCAATCTGAAGGTTGCGGCCGCTCAGGAAATAACCGTACACCGTCCAGGTGCGGTTGCGTGCGAAGTCTCCCGCAACGGCCATATTGAATTCCCTGGAGCGTTCTTTACCGTTGACGGTATACTCTATCCGCCCTACCAGGCGTTTGTCGCTCTCGCGGAAGTAAGTGTAACCAAGGTCCGTGAGCTTGTTGCCGGCCACTGCGTCGTCCAGCATTCGCTCGTAGGTTTGGGAATCCTGGTTTACGTAGATATAATTCTCCGGAGTGTCTGTTTCGGCAATGGAGGTACCTGCAGGCCAGTTGATAATATACGAAAGAGGATCGAAATTGTTCCTGTCCTGGTCTGTGTCTTCGTGCACCACGCCTGATTCCCCGGATGTGAAGACATATTCCTTGAAGGGAATGGAACGCTCGTTCAGGATAATCCTTTTGATCTCCACCTCGTCATTGTTGCCCTCTGTTTCCATCTTGCAGAAGATGAACCGCAGGCGTGATACGGCACGCTTGAGGGATACCGTCTTGACGTGTAGCACGGGGTCTTCCCCTTCTATGGCCATATCTTTGCTGCACGCGCTCATGGGCAGTCCGAGGCTTTCGTCAACTGAGTGTACAGGATGGCTGAGGCCGAAACCACGATACGGGTCTACTGAAGAGTCCGCAAAGTAAGCATCGTTGAGCGTGTCCCAGTCGGAATCTACCGTGAGGGCGTCCTGCATGTTTATGGCGGCTGCATTCGCAAGCACGAACACATCTACATTGGGCTTTTCGGTCGCGAACTGGGCGCTGACGGGGAAGGAGTAACGGCGAGTGCCTCCGCCGACCGGGAAGTCCTCTTCCGAGAGTGCCATGGACTTGACAAGGGTATGGTCGTCGCTGCGGAATACCCAAACAATGAGGCTGTGGATGGCATTTTCCGCATCGGAAGCCGGCAGGCTGCCTACGGCCCCCTTGGTGCCTGCAGTCTCGGGGAACTCGATGGATATGCCAAGGGTGGTATCCACGTCGGTGCGCGTTATCTTGTCCCCGCAAGCCGTTATAACGGAGGATAGCAGAAGTATAATGGCCAGTATCCTTGCTCTCATGCTAATCCAGTGTTACGTAAGACGCCGCGGACATGGTCCAGTTCAAGGAGGTGTTCACGCCGAGTACCAGTTGCGCCCGTCCGAGCTCGGGTATGGCTATATGGGCGAACCTGAAAGAAGGCACGCTGAAATGGGCCTGTGTGTAGCTGTCCCTCATGAAGACGCTCGGTATGCTGGCGTCTGTAGAATGCTCAAGTTTTCCGGTAAGGTAAAAATAGCCTCCCGGTTGTATGATTCCCTCCGCTCCGGTAAAGGCCTCGCCGCTGTCATTCCTCAGTTCGAGGCATATGTAGATATCCCTTCCGGGGGGAGTGGGCAGCACCAGGGTTCGAAAGTCTGCGGACTTTACGTGGGTGAGGTAAACGTTGGAGATACGGTTGTCGTAGATACTGTATTCCGACGTGTTCGTGTCCGGGTCAAAGCAGAAAGTCTGGCCGTATTGACTGCCGATGATTATGCCGGTCACCGGGAAGTTGGTTCCTGTGGCCGAGCAATAGGTTCTTGGATTGTCGTCATTGTCTTCCAGGGCCGTGGAGTTTGCGGATACGGTGGCTACCAGCATGCCGCAGGAATACTGCAACGGCTCATCGAATGCCACGCTGTGCGTCCTCTTGTTAACCACCTTTCCCTGCCGGTATTGGTTAAGCAGCGTATTCCAGCTTTCGACGTCCTGGGTGAACTTTTTCTGTATGTCCCTGTCGGACGCGGTGCTCAAAGTGGAATTGGAGAAGTAGTACAAGGACGGCATGAAGCAGAAGCGGTCTATGGGTGCGATTCCGTCCAATCCTTGCATCACGGGTTGGTACTTGGTGCCTGTCCATCTCATGACGGCGGAACCTTCCGGCAGACCCAGGGATGAGGGATAATTCTTCTGGGACAGAGATACGAAGCTCACGACCTTATCTCCGCTTATTTTAATCTTGCCGGCATCCTGCTGGTCGTAAAAATGACGTAAGATTGTCTCGCATAGTTTATTGTACAGGTCTTCGTACAGCAGCGGCGTTTCAGTTCCCATGGTCTGGTATGCCGGGAACTGTTTTCCGTTTATGTTGTGCATGTACTGGGTGTCATCCTCGACAGTATACCTTAAGAGACGCTGGTATAGTTGGGTGAGCATATATTCGGTGCTCGCTCCGGAGGCACTCATTACGGCACCGTCTCCCGTAACCCATTTAAAGTATTCTTTAAGAAGTGGCTCCGCCGTTTCGTCATCCCAGCGAACAGCCACATAGCCTGCAGTCCACACATTGTTGCGCAAGTAAAAGTAAGCTTGGGTAAAGCTGCATTCGGCAATTATGTCTGTGAGGATTTTGGCCATGGCGTCAGCATCGCCGGGAATTCCACCGGAATAGATAGGGTCCGGAGCGAAGGTGATGCTGCTTGCAGACGCGGCCGACATGGATTCGTCGAGGCCGGTCACGATCAGGGAACCTTCCTGGCGTTTCTTTTCGTCTCCGGAAGCCGCGGAAGTACGGGGAGCGGTTCCATAAACGAGTACCGAGGCGGTGCTTTCAGGAAGAGCGCTGGATGCCGCAGGATAGAAGTGAGCCTTGTTGTTCCTGATAAGTCCGGAATGGTAGACGGAGTTGGAATATGCGGCAGCATCCCATGTGCCCATAATGGAAGGGAGCGGACGCGGAGAGGTTATGGCAACATCATCTGCTTCAACAGCCCCGTGCCGTGTGAACGGAATAACGCAGATGTTGTCCATGCCCCTGAAAGAGCCGGTGTTGGACAACTCTGTAAGATAGCTCACATTTGCCTTTGTTTGGTCTTCGGCCTCGTTCTGAAGGGCAAACGCCAGTTCCACGGGAATCATATTGACCTCGCGGACAGCGGCTCCGCCCTCCTGCTCCTTTTCGGAACAGGCTGCCGAAGCCAGGAGGCACAAAGACAATATGAAGGCACGTATGCGCATTAAAACTCTACATTATGGCTTGGACCCTGGCTCCAGTCCAGGGTCACGTTAACCCCTACCGTGGGGTCAGTGGTGTCCGCGGCTCCGCTCTGAAGGACGCGGACGCGAAGTATCTTGTACTGCCCGGCCCTGAGGGGCTTGTGAACGTGCAGGAACGACCTGGTCACAGTGCCGTCCCGTGTCGTGCAGTAGATGTGGTATTCCCATAGCGAACCTTCTGCTTCGTCTGAAACAAACGGCTCCTCCGTTTCTATCACGGCCTTGGTCCCTATGAGGTCCTTGGACGGGAAGTTGATGGTGGAAAAACACATGGTACCATCATCTCCGGTCTCTACTTCTTCTGCGCGTACAATAGGTGAGCGTCCGTAAATGAAGGTGCTGTCGCAAATTTTAAACCCGGTAGCGAACCCGGTAGCGAAGACCTCGATATCACGGATGCTGCTGCCAAGGGTGTCCAGCACCAGGGATGTGGCGCAGTTGGCCATATACAATTTTACCTCGAAGCTCTGGTTCTCTCCTTCCACGATGTCCATGGGCAACCTGGCGGTGAAAAGGCCCGTCTTGTGATTACCTATGGTGTCCGCCGTTTTCTGCATAAGGCGCGCCGTATGGCATGAGTCTCCGCTCTCCAATGCTATGAGGCCGTTTTCCGATATGTTGGCTATGGCCAGATGCATGTATCTGCGCTTGGGTATGTTCAAGGTATAACTCTGCTGATTGGCATCCATTATGTGCGTTTCACGGTGTATTCGCAGGGAGTCGCCGGTATCGTCGTAAAAACCGAGGTCTACGTCGTGGGCAAAGTCGGTGAACACATCTTTCAAATACGTTCTCAGCTGGCTGGCTATCGTAATGTCTGAAGTCATGCTGAGCTGAGTGGAAAGCTCCGTGCTCAGGTTAGTGACCATGCGGAGCTCATAGTCCAGGCCGTATTCCGTGTCGCAAAGACTCAAATCCTCGTCCACGAGGCTGCATCCGGCAAGGATGGCAGCCCCGAGGATGAGAATAAGTATGTATTTTGGGGACACGGACAGATAGGGATGTCCGATTAATTACCGCCGAGGATAACGTCGTCGAATACCATACCGGTGGACCAGTTCACATCAACTGAGAGGCCCAGGGTAACGGAACCGGAGCGGAGGTCAGGTACGGTGAGATATGCATGCTTCAGGGAGTTCACGCCGAAGGTAAAGGTTACGTCGGTCATGAAATCCTGCATGAAGATACGCTTGACCTGATTGGATGTGCCGTCCGCTTTGTAAGGAGGCAGCACATAACCGGTGGTCGGCCAGGTAGGGTCGGAAGAAGGGTTGGCGGGATCCAGCTCTGCAATCAGGTAGAAGTAACCTCCGTCGCGGATAAGGTTGAAGTTGCCGTAGAAGTCGGAACCGGAATTGTTCTGGAACTCGAGGGCTACGTATACCTTGTCCTGTGCTGTTGCTGAGGCGCCAGGGTTGTAATTGTCGAATACCATGGTGTAGTTAGGGCTCGACTTGGACGAGGTGTTTGCGGGAATGGCCTGGGCGCCGGAAGGTATGGCCTTGTCGTATATAAAGCCGTACTTGGCTGAAGTGGTTCCGGGAACGTTGCAAGGCAGGTAGTCCCAGCCAACATTTTGGCTCTGGCCGCCGATTATGATACCGGTGAGCTTAAAGGAGGCGTCGGTAACATTGATGTCCTTGTCTTGTTCTGTAAACGCGATAACCTCGGGGGCGGTAGTGTTGGTAAGGTCGAGACCCTCGAAATAAGCTTGCACGGCACGGTTGTTATCTTTCAAGGTGCCCACAGCATACTTTACCTGGGTCTTAAGAAGGGCTGTTCCGTAATTGATGTCGTATTTCATTGCTACGCCGCGGGTAGATGCCAGCACGTGGCTGCCGCTCCAGTCGGCGCTCCAGGTACCGTTCCACTGTCCGTCAGCAGTACCGGAGCCGTTAGGATAGGAGGAAACTGCCGCGTCTTTGCTCGTGGTGCGTACGGGGCTGTTACCGAAGTACATAAGTTCTGCCGGGTAGTAGTAACTTTCCGCATTGAAGCTTCCACCAGCCATAATGCCTCCCATTCCGGAAGTGTTGAAAGTCTGGGGATAGTAGAAAACTTTCTTGGTGGAGTCGAAGGCCATATGGGTGGCTCCGCGGGGCAGGTTGTACCTGTAGGGGAAAGTATTGAGGTCAACTTCGCCGAGAGCTGCGAGTTCGGACGCGGTCGGCCAGTCAGTATTAGCGGAATTTGCGGGCTTGTCTGCGAGATCTGCATTGAACTTGGCTACTATTCCGCTGGTTCCTGTTAGGGCCCTGAAGTCAACGCCGGTGATAGGGGAACCGTCTGTTGGCTTGGTGGAAGCGTCGAAATAGCTGTCTATTCTCTCATATATCCTTGCGGCCAGGAATTTTGCGATAGTCTCGGCCTCGTTGAGGGGCTCTGCGCAACGCACCTCGTTGATTACTGTCCAGAGGTCGGTGATTGTACGGATCAAAGCTTCACCGGAAGCGGCTCGTAGTTCTCCGCCGGCAGCATTGATGGTCGTCATCTGTGTGTAAGCGCGGCCGAGCTTTTGCTCCAAGGGCCAGAGGTCATGAGTGGTTATGAAAGGACTTTTATCCCCAGCGTAATCGGACCAGTAGTAATTGCCGTAAGCATCAGCAGCGATGTCGAATTTGTAAGGCTTGACATTGGTGTTATTGTTGGGCTTCTCGGTACTGACAATAGCAGTATGGTTGCTTCCTGCCAGGTTGCTATTCATGATTAAAGACATGATACCGGCAAGAAGTTTCTCTTCAGTATAGAATTTGTCTTTGTCCTGAAGACGCTTTCCGAGCTGGAAAACCGTGCTTCCTGCGGTTGCGTTGATGGTGTATGCGTCCAGATGTCCGTAACACTCTTCCCTGGTGTAGCCGTCATAAGTCTCGGCGTTGTTGACGGCCTTGCCGTAGAACAGGAGGGTGTTGGTGTTCAGAGGGAGGGACATTTCAAGTACACGGCGGCTGTCGGTAGAAGACAGGGTGTTGGCTGAACATACCTCCGCAAGGTCGAAGGTCTTGTCTGCATTTGCGTCTGCAGCAAGAATCTTTCCGTCAGCGGGCTGTCCGCCGCCGTCTGTCTGCTTGTAGGTGAACAGAACGGCATGGTCTATGCCGCGGAAGGCATTGGTGCTGGTGGCCTGGGTGGCGGCAGCGTTCTGCTTGGTCTTTCCTCCGGCAGTGGTAGAAACATTGAAGATGAAGTTGGTCGTAACCTCCTTGTTCAAAGGATTGTAGTTAGGGTTGACCCTTCTCTTTCGCATGCACAAAGTGCAGTAAGCGCCAAGGTGCTTGCAACAAAGATAAATTTTAGTTTCATAATCGTTAATTATAATAAATTGAATTGTTGATGTTGCGGGTAAAAAACATTAAGGTATAAACATCACCTTGCTGAAGAATTCCTTGCGGCCGAGTATCATGTCGAAGGCCTCTTTGTATTCTTCGAGTTTGTAGCGGTGGCTGATGAGCGGCCGAACGTCTATGATGTGTTTTGAGATTGCGTTGAGGGCGGTGCGCCAGTCGTTGTGGGCGTCGTTGTAACTGCTGTTCCAGGTGCCGCGGATGGTGAGCTGCTTGCGCAGGAGCTGGCTGTAAGTTCCCTGGGTTAAGGTCATGTCTCCGAAGGGGTTGCCCATGCTTACCACATGGCCGAAACTCTTCACGCTCTTGATGCAGCTCTCCCAGGTCTGGGTGGCCCCGGCGCCCTCGATGCAGGCGTCTGCGCCGCGTCCTCCGGTAACTTCATGGATGTACTCAGAAGCGTCCGACTGGGCGCTGTTGAAGGCGTCGAATCCGAGCTTGCGGGCAAAGTCCACCTTGTTGGGGTCGATGTCGCAAAGGATTACGTGAGCTGCTCCGGAGGCTTTGGCCCAAAGTCCCAGCATGGCGCCGATGGGCCCCGCTCCGAAGATGGCCACGGTGTCGCCTATCTTGATCTCGGCAAGGCTTATGGCATGCAGCGCCACGGCTGCCGGCTCGCACATGGCGGCCTCCTCGTAGCTGATGCCTTCGAACGGAACGAGGTTCCATTCCTTGACTGCGATATATTCGGCGTACGCTCCGTCGCGGCGGGAGCCGTAGTAATCGTAGTTGCTGCACTGGGCGTACTCGCCAACCTGGCAGGACGCGCATTTGAAGCAGGGGAGGAGGGGGAATACGGCGGCTTTCTTGCCAACGAGTTCTGGCTTGTCAGCCTCTACTATTTCGCCGGAGAACTCGTGTCCGGGAATGGTCGGGAAATGATATGTTCCTTTTTTGAATATCCTGGGAATATCGCTGCCACAGATTCCGCACGCTTTCACTTTCAGTAATACTTCACCTTCCTGGCGTACTGGATTTGGCACGTCTTCATAGCGTAGGTCTCCTACGGCATATAGGTTAAGCGCTTTCATTTTTCTAGTTAACAGTCAGTTAGTCTTGTTCTCCTATTTATAAAATAGGGAAATTCTAGCAAAGGTAAGCATTTTTTTCTATTTTTGTAAGAAATGAACATGTTTTTCAACAGCAGATGGCTTAGTCGCGAGATCCTCCGCCTCTCCGTCCCCAGCATCCTGGCCAACCTTACAGTGCCGCTTGTGGGCATGGTGGACACCGCTCTTGCGGGTCATCTGGTCGACGTGGCGGACGGCGGTTCGGCCGTGTTCATCGGCGGAATCTCCGTCGGCGCCATGCTGCTCAATCTGCTGTACTGGAACTTCTTCTTCCTGCGTACAGGCACCGGCGGACTCACGGCACAGGCGTTCGGGCGGCAGGACCTGCACGAGTGCGCCCGCATCTTCGTCCGGGGGATAGGCTTCGCGGCGGCGGTGTCGCTGCTGATTCTGCTGCTGCAGCTTCCTCTGGCGCGCCTGGGCATGCTGCTGGTGGACGCCTCGCCAAGGGTGTGCGAACTCGCCCTGCGTTACTTCTTCATACGCATCTGGGCTGTGCCTGCTACAGTCGGCCTGATGGTCTTCCGCGGCTGGTTCGTGGGCATGCAGGATTCCGTCAGCTCCATGTGGACAGACCTGATCGTGAATTTTGTGAACATAGGGGCGTCGGTGCTGCTGACCTTCGGCGTCTTCGGCTGGGACGGCCTGGGCTTCGACGGTATCGCCGCCGGCACTCTGGTGGCCCAGTATTCCGGACTGCTGTACGCCGTACTCGTGTGTGCAATCAAGTACCGGCAGGTGTTCGCCACCGTCACGCGCGGCGATGCCGGCGAACTGCTGCACCCCGCCAGCCTCAAGCCTTTCATGCAGATGAACGGCAACCTGCTGGGCCGCTCGCTCTGCTTCACCTGCATCTATATGGGATACACCATCATAGCGGCATCCTTCGGCGACGTGCTTCTGGCCTGCTCGTCCATCATGATGCAGCTGCTGATGATTTTTTCATACTTCACCGACGGTTTTGCGTACGCCGGAGAGGCGCTTTCCGGGCGGTTCATAGGTGCCCGGGACGAGCTGCATCTGCGGCTGACGGTGCGGTACGTTTTCGTGTGGAGCATGGGCATCTCCCTGCTGTTCATCGGGGTGTACGCCTTGGTCGGAGGTCCGCTGGTGCGGCTTTTTACCTCGGACGATGCTGTTGTGATTGCATGTCGCCGCTTCCTGCCCTGGCTGCTGCTGATGCCTCCGGTGGGCTGCGCCGCTTTCACGTGGGACGGCATTTACCTTGGTGCTACCGCCTCCCGCAGCCTCTTTATTTCGATGGGGCTGGCGCTGCTCGGCTTCTTCGGGATATGGTTCGGCTGGCGGCTGCTCTTCCCGGGCTCTTTCGCTCCCGGTGCCGACATCTGCCTGCACGTGCTTCTGGCGGCCTACTTCATGCACCTCGCCGCCCGCACAATCTATCTGACAGCGGCATACAAGAAGGAAATACATATTTAATCCCAGACCTCCAGTTTAAGGTCCGGAATGCGGTCGAAGTGTTTGCGGTTACCGGTTATTAACGTAAGGTCGTTATCTATTGCTATGCTGGCAAGAAGCAAGTCCATATCTTCCAGTCTTCTGCCTTCCTTTTCGAGCTTTGCCCTTATCTTGCCATAGGTGATGAATGACTTGTCAAACGGAATGCAGGGGATTTTATCTTTAAGCCATTCAATGGCTCGAAATTCCACCTCCCTTCCGCGTTTGAAAGCTCCGGCATAGAGTTCACACAAGCAAACGGTCGCTGTACAGCACTGCTTGACCCCCAATTCATGGAATCTTCTCTGTGCGCTGTTTTTGCCCCGGAAGATATCGACAATAATGCAGGTGTCGACTAAATAGTGCAACTCTTCCATCACCATTCAGGTATTGGGCGGCTGCCACTGCCTCCGCGATATTCTTCCATAATTTCTGCCGTGGTTTTGCCCTCCCAGGGATCGGGCTCCCCAGGGACGGTGTGCGGCAGATCCGCAAACAGTCCGGTGAAGGGTCCAGTATAAGGCTCGAGCTTCCTGACGTGTAATGCGCCCTCTTTCGTTGAAAACACTACTTCGTCTTTCTCTTTTAATGAAAGCTCTTTAAGGATAGATGAAGGGATGATCAACCCTCTGCTGTTTCCAATTCTGATGATATTGCCGTATTTGTCCATTTCTAGATAGATTTGCGGCAAAGATAGCGATGTCATTTGTAATTACAAAATCTATAATTATGTTATAACATTTTTATTCCAGCTCAAACTCGATGATGACGTCGCCGAAGCGGCCGGAAACTATATCCTCTTCTTCAAAATAGCGGGCGGAGAGCTGCCCGCGCCATACTATATCGTCTTTTTCGTTGTATGGAAGGTTGAGGTCGAAGCCGTAGGTTTTTGAATTGAACTTCACCTGCGCCTGGCACTTCCATGATGTTTGGGTACCGCCGTCGTCTTCCGTGACGAGGAATGCCACCCTTTCCAGCTGGGTGCTGAAATCGGAAACAAGAATAACATCGAGCGGCAGGAGTTCGCCTACGTACTTACGCTTGACGACTAACATGAAGTCTGTAATACTGGGAGAGAACAGCTTGAGTTCCTCTTCCGTTTTGGCGTTGAAGCCTTCCACGCTGCCGCACTTGACCCAGAACTCAGATGCGCCACCGAACCATGTGTCGTAGTTACGTAACATTCTGAAGCTCTTCATTTTAAGTTTTCTGCGTCCTCCCCCTGCCGGCTGTGTCTCAAAGATGTTTGGTGAGCTCCCTGTTTTGGTGAGCGCAGAGGCGGCATCGAACAGGTCTATGGGCGAAAACCCGGCATCGCTGTTGCGGTTCAGCACCCATACCGGCCGCTTTTTTGCGACCCTCTCATCCACATACACGGAGTCCACCACACGGGTTCCGTCTTTAAGGACGGATATTGCAAAGCCGTAATTGGACTCGGCTCCGAAGCCGGGATCGAAAGTAATAATTGGATACGACTTGCCATCCCAGCTATCCGAAAAGGGCCAGTACAGCTGGTAGCCACTCGCAGCCAGTTGCGCCATAATGTCATCTACCGACGACTTTGTGGAAAAGTTTGATGCATGAGTTTCGAAATAGCTACGGATAAGTTCCCGCAACGGCTTGCCATAGCTGCCCTCCGTACTGGTTCCCTTGGTGTTTCCGACTCCTGCCCCCGGTGCGTTCAGGAGGCATTCCATGGTGTATTCTTCGTCATATCCGCATTCGGCAGAAGCTTCTACCGCGTTATGAACTTCCTGCAGGTGCTGGCCTTCGATGGGCAGCTCGGCAAATATCTTTGCGAGCTCCTGAAGTCTTGCGTCTTCTATTCCCGGTTTGTTTTCGGGCTGTTCCGGATTAATGAGGTTGCAGGCTGAGGCCAGCACAGCTACAGAGAATAATGCAAAGCGTTTCATAGCAACAGTTGTTGGTTACTGTTGCAAAGGAACGCATTATTATCCGTGTTTTGAAGCCGTGCAACGCTTATCTTTGCGAATACGCCACTGAGGCCTCTCTATGCGGCTTTTTGGAAGCTGACGAATCGGTCTTTCCCGAAAAAATCGGCTTCTTTTTTAACGTTTACGAGTCCGGTGCCACGGAATACTGCCGCCGTCTCGTCTCCCAGTTCCTCGTTAATCTCCACTATGCCCCATCCGCCCGGCTTCAGGAACCTACCCGCCCATTGCGCCACGGCCCTGTAAAACTTAAGCGGATCGTCGTCCGGCACAAACAGCGCCAGCTCCGGCTCGTGCTCCAGCACATTCCGGTGCATCCGCGCCTTTTCGCTCTCCCGGATGTACGGCGGATTGGCCGTTATCACGTCGAACGGCGCCCCCTCGAACTCCTCCGGCATCCGCAGCACGTCCGCCTTAACGAACCGCGGCACCGAGCAGTCGCTTCGTTTGCAGGCAATTGCCTCCGGAGACCTTCCGTTCGCTTCGCTCACTCCATCCCTCCCACTGCGCTCCGCTTGTGGGCCCCTCCCGCTAACTGACCGCGGGTGGTCAGGGTCTCCCTGAGGTAACCGCCTGTCGCACATTCGCGACTGCTCGGCATCCGGAAACTGGGAGCGGGCGACGGCCAGGGCGGCTTCGGAGATATCCACCCCTGTCACTTCGGCCCCCGGCACCTCCAGCGCGATGCTCCAAGCTATGCACCCGCTACCGGTGCAGAGGTCCAGCACCTTCGGCCCACTGGAGGTATCGCCTAGGCCTTTGGCTCCCGGATCTTCGCTTCGCTCATCCCTCCCACTGCGCTGCGCTTGTGGGCCCCTCCAGTTCACGTGGCCACGGGCGGCCACGGCTCCGGGAGCCAATAGGCCTGGCTGCTCCTGCGGGCCGAGGAGTGCATTGCAGTTTTGGAGGCACGGAGTGCCGACAGAGGGGATAGCTGCGATAGCTGCGGAAGGGGAACCTTCCCCTTCTCCCCTGGGGGTGCAGGGGGATAATAGTCTGCTGCGCAGCAGCGGACGGAGATGCTCAGTGGCGCTAGCCACCAGCATCTCCGTTTCCGGGCGGGGTATCAGCACGTCCGGCGTAACCCTGAACTTCCAGCCGCGGAACTCCTGGAAACCGGTGATGTACTGCAACGGCTCGCCGGAAAGAAGCCGCCTCAAGCCGTCCTGCAACGCCGCAGGTGTCTCGGTCTCGGGCTTCACGATATAATCGAACGGCGCAAAACCGCACAGGTCACCGGCAAGACGCAGAACGAGGCTCCGTGCCTCCTCAGGAGGATACAGAGCCTCAAGCGCAACAGCGCCCTCCCGTATAAACTCCGGGAGCAGCACTACGAATTCTCTATAATTGTACTGAGCAAAGCGGTTAAGTCCAGACCCGCGGTGCGAATCATCCTGGGAACCAGAGAAGCGCTGGTCATACCGGGAATCGTGTTGATCTCCAGGAAATACAGGCCGTCCTCGGCAAGGATATAATCCATACGCACGATACCTTTGCATCCCAGGCGGAAATAAATCTTTGCCGTGGTCTTCTGAACCAGCTCCCGAACCTCCTCAGACACAGGAGCAGGACAGATTTCCTGGCTGTGGCCATTGTACTTGGCGTCGTAGTCGAAGTACTCGTTATCGGAAACGATCTCGATAAGCGGAAGCGTAGAAACCTTTTCGCCGTCGAAGTAAGCCGCACAAGTCAGCTCGCGCCCCTGAACTCCCTGCTCGATGAGCACAGTATGGTTCTCGGAATAAGCAAAACGGACGGCATTCTCCATATCTTCGGGAGAAGTGACACGGGTGACGCCGAAACTTGAGCCTCCCTGAGTGGGCTTTACGAACACGGGGAACTTAAGTTTGCGCGCAACCTCGGCCTTGGTCTCTTCGTGATCCATTCCGTGGCGCACAAACACGTCCGGTGCACATTTGGCCAGTCCCAGCTCCCTGATATAGCATTTGCACGCATATTTATCAAAAACTATGGAGCAGGTACTGGAATCGCATGTGCTGCAAGGGATGCCAAGCATCTCAAGGTATCCCTCCATCTGTCCGGTCTCGCCCGGGGCCCCGTGCTGCACGATGTAGGCAAAATCGAATTTCACCTTCTGGCCCAAAACGCTCACGGAAAAGTCGTTCTTGTCGATTTCCGGGCGGGAGCCTTCGGGGAAAATGACCCGCATGGCGTTGCGACGGCGGCATGCCACCAGCTGCCACACGCCGAAACGGGCGAAGATCTCGTAAACATCGTAATCCCTGTCGTCTATGGCAGAGGCCACGAATTCGCCGCTCCTGCAAGACACTTCCCATTCGGAAGAATCGCTTCCGTAAATGACTGCTATCGATTGATATTTGCTCATAAGCCGTCAATTGAAATAATAATCCGTTTCCTGATTGTTAGCCGTCTCCTGTACGTCGTTCAGGTCCTCGTCGCCTCCCAGGAAGGTGCCGGAGGAATTACAGTCGAGGCTGAAGTCCACGCTGCCGGGCGCGATGAAGCAATCGTCCTCGCTGATGAGGCCGGCCGCGATGCACTTCTTCATCCAGATGCCCCAGATCGGAAGCGCCATACGGGAGCCGTCCAGCGAATTGAAGTGGATCTGTCGGTCCTCGCCGCCTATCCAAGCGCCCGCCGTAATCTTGGGGGTGTATCCTATGAACCAGCCGTCCGAGCAGTCGTTGGTCGTGCCCGTTTTGCCGGCAATTTCGCCCTTGAGGTTGTATGCATAACGCAGGCGGCTGCCCGTACCGCCGTTCACGACACCCTGCATCAGGTTCGCCATGAGGAAGGCGGACGAGGCGCTGATAGCCTCCCGCTTGGAGTTGGTATGCTCGGTGATGAGGTTGCCCTGGTTGTCCTCGATGCGCGTAACGTAAAGCGGCTCGGCATAAACGCCCCTGGACGGGAAAGTATTGTAGGCCGCCACCATCTCGTACAGGGCAATGTCGGCCGGGCCGACGCAGAGGGCGTACACCTCGTCCACGTGGCTGTGTATGCCCATACGGTGCATCATCTGCGCCATCGCCTGCGGGCCGAACTGCTTCATCAGGAAGGCGGAGATGTTGTTGGAGCTGTTTGCAAGGCCCCACTTGAGGGTGACTGTAGTACCTATGACCTCCGGCTTGTCGGTACTGCGGGGCGTCCATTCGGAGCCGTCCCAGTTGATGAAAGTCTGAGGCGCGCAAACCACCCGGTCGCAAGGAGTCATGCCCTCCTGCATCGCCAGGGTATAGAGGAACGGCTTGATGGTGGAGCCCACCTGCCGCTTGGCCTGCGACACGTTGTCGTACTTGAAGTAGCGGTAGTTGGGACCGCCAACGAAAGCCTTCACGTTGCCGGTACCCGCCTCGATGGCCACGAAGCCGCAGCGCAGGAACGATTTGTAGTAACGGATGGAGTCGTTCGGCGTCATGGTGGTGTCCACGTAGCCCTTCTTGTTCCATGAGAACACGCGCATCTTCTGCGGCTCGTCGAACTGGGCGAGAATCTCCTTCTCGCTCAGCCCCGCCTTCTTCTGCATGCGCCAGCGGTCGCTCCAGCGGCGCGCCTGGCTCATAAGCTTGTTTACGGTCGCCTGGTCGATGTCGTTGGCGAAAGGCTTGTTCTTCTTCCACTTGACCTCCTGGTTGAAGGCACTCTGCAGATAGCCGCCCAGATGCTCGGCAACCGCCTCCTCGGCGAACACCTGCATCTTATAATTTATAGTAGTATAGATGCGCAGGCCGTCCTTGTCCAGGTTGTACGGCTCTCCGTTGGCCTTCTTGTTCTTCTGCAGCCAGCCGTAAATCTCGTCGTTGGCCCAGCGGAGAGAGTCGGCCGAGAAATCTTCCGGGTACTGGTAGTCAGCTCGGCGGGGCTTCTTGGCGTTCATGTCGCGGCGCAGCATGTCACGGAAATAAGGGGCGTGGCCGGAGTTGTGGTCCATTACATGGTAGTCCAGCAAGATGGGCAGCTCGCGCAGGGAGTCGCGCTCGGCCTTGGTCAGGTAGCCCGCCTTCTGCATCTGCCCTATGACGAAGTTGCGGCGCTTGAGGGCGTTGTCCGGGTTGATCACCGGGTTGTAGCGGGTAGGCTTGTTAACCATGCCCACAAGCAGGGCGCTCTCTTCCACGCTCAGGTCCAGCGGGGGTTTGGCGAAGAAAGTTTCGGATGCCGCCTTCACTCCATAGGCTCCGCTGCCGAAGAAAATGGAGTTAAGGTACATCGCCATTATTTCGTTCTTGGTGTAGTCACGCTCAAGGCGCACCGCCGTAATCCACTCCTTCAGTTTGGTGAACACAATGGTCAGCTTGCCGGCCTTCTCGTTTCTGGGGTAGAGGGTTTTGGCAAGCTGCTGGGTGATGGTGCTGCCGCCGCCCTGGCTGGAGTCGCGCAGAAGCAGGGTCTTCACGGCCACGCGCGCCAGACCTTTCATATCCACGCCAGAGTGCTTGTAGAAGCGGGCGTCTTCCGTAGCTACGGCCGCGTGCACAAGGTTGGCCGAGAGCTCGTCGTATGAAACATAGGTGCGGTTTTCTATATGGAAGGTCGTCAGGACCTCACCGTCTTCGGCAATCACCTGGGTTGCCAGCTTGCTGTCCGGATGCTCCAGTTCTTCAAAAGAAGGCAGCTTGGCAAAAAGGCCGACACAAAGCAGCAGGATAAACAACAGGGCGAACGGCGCCGCGAGTATTATCCAGAACCATTTGATGATTATATGCTTGGTTTTGTCTGTCATTTTATCACAATAAAACACAAAAATACGAACAAATTTGGAAAAACACCTCAGTTTTGTTTTAACTTTGTAGCCGATTTTGTGAAACTATGGAGCCTAATTTAGTGATAGTAGAGTCGCCGGCAAAGGCGAAAACCATTCAGAAGTATCTTGGAGAAGGGTTTTTGGTGAAGTCCAGCTTCGGACACATCCGCGACCTCCAGGAGAAGAGCCTGAGTATTGATATAAACGATAATTTCAAGCCCGAGTACGTGATCCCCTCCGAGAAAAAGAGGGTGGTAAGCGAGCTGAAGAAGCTCTCCGAGGGCGCATCTCTGGTGTGGCTCGCTTCCGATGAGGACCGCGAGGGTGAGGCGATTTCCTGGCATCTTACAGAGACTCTCGGCCTGCCTCCGCAGAAGACCCGCCGCATAGTGTTTCACGAAATCACCAAGGATGCCATACTTCATGCCGTAGAGAACCCCAGGTCCCTGGATATGGACCTGGTAAACGCACAACAGGCCCGCCGTGTGCTGGACCGCCTCGTCGGTTTCGAGCTCTCGCCGGTGCTGTGGCGCAAGATCCAGAGGGGTCTTTCCGCCGGCCGCGTGCAGTCGGTGGTGCTTCGCCTGGTGGTCGACCGCGAGCGTGAGATTGCCGCTTTCGACCCTCAGCCGTACTACCGTGTCGAGGCCGTTTTCAAGATAGACGGCATAAAGGCCAAAGCTTTGCTGGACAAGCGTTTCGACGATTATGCCCAGGCCCGCAAGTTCCTCGAGGACTGCGTCGGCGCCAGCTATAAAGTGGCCTCTGTAGACAGCAAGGAAGGTGTCAAGGTGCCACAGCCGCCTTTCACCACCTCCACACTCCAGCAGGAGGCCGCCCGCAAGCTGCATCTCCCAGTCAACGTAACCATGCGCATAGCCCAGTCGCTCTACGAGCGCGGACTCATCACATACATGCGTACCGACTCCACCAACCTGTCGTCGCTTGCTGTAAACACGGCCAAGACTTTCATCAACGACAACTTCGGCCCGGAGTATTCCCGCCCCCGTCAGTACAAGACCCGCTCCAAGGGCGCCCAGGAGGCCCACGAGGCAATACGCCCGACCTTTATAGGCAATCCC
The DNA here is from genome assembly GCA_947305645.1 of uncultured Bacteroidales bacterium. GTDB lineage: Bacteria > Bacteroidota > Bacteroidia > Bacteroidales > UBA932 > Cryptobacteroides. Next base: position 104,509 of record CAMZEC010000001.1, read on the forward strand.
GACATCGAGGGCTCCGCCCAGGACAGGAAGCTCTACCAGCTTATCTGGAAGCGTACCGTGGCGTCGCAGATGGCCGAGGCGCGCGTGCTCAACACCGCCGTCCGCGTGTCCGTGGACAAGCGCGCCGAGCAATATGTGATGCAGTCCGTGCAGGTGCTCTTCGACGGCTTCCTCAAGCTCTACCGCGAGGGCGCCGACGACGAGGAGGAGACCTTCGACGAGGAGGTCGAGCTGCCGCAGGTGACTGTTGGCCAGATCCTTACCGCCGAGCGCGTGGACGCCGAGTGCAAGTACACCCAGGCTCCCTTCCGCTACTCTGAGCAGACGCTCATCAAGAAGATGGAGGAGCTCGGAATCGGCCGTCCGTCCACTTACGCCCCTACCATCAGCACGCTTACCAAGGCCCGCGGCTACCTGGTCAAGGGCGACAAAGACGGACACAAGGTGCAGGTGACCAACCTTACGCTGAAGGGCAATACGGTGAACGAGACCGCTAAGTCGGAGGTTGTAGGTGCGGAGAAGGGCAAGCTGCTGCCTACCGACGTGGGCATACTTGTGACCGATTACCTCACCGGCAGCTTCCCGGATATCATGGACTACGACTTTACGGCCAACGTAGAGAAGGACTTCGACCAGATAGCCGACGGCAAGAAGCAGTGGGACAAAGTGATATCCAAGTTCTACGCCCCCTTCCACGTGAAGGTGGACGCGGCAGTCAGCGACCATAAGTACAGCCACCTGGAGAGGGAAATCGGCATCGATCCCACCGACGGGCAGATGATTACCGCCCGCCTCGGGCAGTTCGGTCCCTACGTGCAGAAGGGCGAGGGCGCCAACCGCATGTTCGTGAGCCTCGGCAAGGGGCAGATAATCGAGAATCTGACGCTGGAAGAGGCCGTCAAGCTCTTCAACCTGCCGCGCACCATAGGCGAGTACGAGGGCAAGGATATAGTGGCCACCAAGGGCCGCTTCGGACCGTACCTCAAGTGGGGCGACCAGAACGTGTCGCTGCCCCGCGGCAAGGACCCCCTGACCGTCGGCCTGGACGACTGCATCGCCCTCATCAAGGCGGACGCAATCAAGAAAGAGGCGGTTGTGACCCCCCTGAAGGAATGGCCCGCCAGCGGTATAAGCGTCATAAACGGCCGCTACGGTCCTTACATCAAGCACGAGAACAACAATTACCGCATCCCCAAGAACATGAGCGCCGAGTCGCTTACCGAGGAGCTGTGCAAGGAAATAATCTCCGGCTCGGAGCCAACCTCCCATAAGGGCCGCCGTTATACTAAAAAGAAGTAATCATGGGTAATTATCATCTGGACGAGACGGACAGGAAGATCCTCTACTTTTTAGTCAACAATGCCCGTATGCCTTATCTGGAGATTGCGCGCGAATGCGGCATCTCAGGAGCGGCTGTACACCAGCGCGTGAAGAAGCTGGAAGACAACGGAGTAATTACAGGTTCGCAGATGCTGGTAAAGCCCGGCACCCTGGGCCTGAACGTGTGCGCATTCATTAGCATTTCTTTGTCTGAAGATAATAAGTATCAGGAGGTTACCGAGGCTCTGAAGCATATTCCAGAGGTTGTGGAGTGCCACTTCGTAACCGGCCGCGCGGCCCTGCTCCTGAAGCTCTACTGCATAGACAACGACCACCTGATGGAAACGCTCCTCAACACCATCCAGCGTATCCCTTACGTGCAGTCTACAGACACTATGCTGTCCCTGGACCAGGCGTTCGAGCGCCAGGTATGGGTTAAGGACTTTAAGTCGACGACTTTCAGGAATCTTTAATTATCGCCCGGGCGAGAACGAGATCCTCCGGCGTAGTGATTTTTAGGTTGAATCGCTCGCCGGGGGTCGTTTCTACGTGAATGCCGGCACGTTCGGCCACGGATGCATCGTCCGTGAAAGCGGGGTCGTAGGGCTGCCGGTAGGCCTCCTTGAGCAGTTCGGACCAGAAGATCTGTGGTGTCTGCACGGCGCAGATGAGGTTGCGGTCGGGAACCGTTACGCCCTCCCTGGCGGGCCGAAGGGTGTCGACCACCGGTACCACGGGAATCAGCGCCCGGCAGGTCTCCATCTTCCCCAGCATGTCTCGTATCAGTTTCTCGGTAAACAGCGGCCGCACGCCGTCTTGAATGGCCACTATGGCTCCGTCGGGCACCTTCTCCAGGGCGTTCTGGACGGAGTGGAAACGGGTCATGCCGCCTTTTACCAGGGTCTGGCTGAAAGTCACCCCGCGCTCAAGGCACATTTTGGACCATAGAGAGATGTAGCGTTCCGGCAGGACGGTGATTACGTGAGCCCCGTTGCACGCATCCAGAAAGCGCTCGATGGAGCGCTGCAGAACAGGCGTTCCTTCAAGGTCCATGAACTGTTTGGGCAGGTCTCCGCCCATCCTTGTGCCGCTTCCTCCGGCCACGAAAACTGCGTATACAGGTCTGCTTGTCATTTTGATGCAATCTCTAACAAAAGTAATGGTTTTATTTGGAATTTTACTTAATTTTGTACGAATATCCGATAATATCCAAGCTTATGGCATTTTCATTCCTAAACCAAGAATTAGCCATTGACCTCGGTACCGCCAATACCGTCATCTACCAGAACAGCCAGATAGTGCTGGACGAGCCGAGCATAGTAGCTATAGACAATCATAGCGGCAAGTGCATAGCCATAGGCCAGAAGGCTAAACTCATGCACGAGCGCAACAATCCCGGCATACGGACCGTCCGCCCTCTGAGGGACGGCGTGATTGCCGACTTCAACGCTGCGGAGATGATGATTCGCGGCTTCATCAAGCAGGTGAACAGCAAGCACCACAGCCTCTTTACCCCCAACCTGAAAGTGGTGGTGGGCATCCCTTCCGGCTCTACGGAAGTGGAAATCAGGGCCGTGCGTGACTCCACCGAGCATGCCGGCGGACGCGACGTGTACCTCATTTTCGAGCCGATGGCCTCCGCCCTGGGTATAGGTCTGGAAGTGGAGAAGCCCATAGGAAACATGGTGGTCGACATAGGCGGCGGCACCACGGAAATAGCCGTCATCTCCCTGGGCGGCCTGGTGTTTCAGGACAGCATTCGTACTGCGGGAGACGTGTTTACCGCCGACATACAGCAGTACCTGCGCCAGCAGCACAACATCCGCGTGGGTGAAATCACCGCAGAGAAGATCAAGATAGCCGTCGGTGCAGTGATTCCCGACCTCGACGGAGAAGAGCCGGAGCCCTTCGTCGTACGTGGTCCGAACCTCATGACCGCACACCCCGTGGAGGCTACCATCACCCATCAGGAGATTGCCCACTGCCTGGACAAGTCCGTGGCAAAAATCGAGGCGTCCATACTCCATGTGCTGGAGAACACCCCGCCCGAGCTTTATTCGGACATCGTGGAGAACGGTATCTGGCTTTCCGGCGGCGGCGCCCAGCTGCGCGGTCTTGCAAAACGTTTTACCGATAAGGTCAACATTCAATTCCACGTGTGCGACGACCCTCTTCACGCCGTTGCCCGCGGAACCTGCGAAGCCCTCAAGAACACAGAACGTTACTCATTCCTCATGAGATAAATGGCACGGCACGGAAAGTTCTATGCCGGCCTGGCCGTCGCGGCAGTCTTCATACTTCTGGAGATTGCCGCGATGTCTATGCTCAAGCGTTCTTCCGTGCTTCAGGACATCTGGATTAACCGGGCGTCCCATAACGTCATGGCGTGGACCTGGGGAAAAGTGACCGTACTCCGGAACTATCTTTCCCTGCAGAAAGACAATCAGGTGCTCGCCGGGCGCAACTATGAGCTTTTCAAGGAGCTTCAGCACTACAAGGAAATGGAGCGGGAGCTTAAAGCCATGGCAAAGCTGGATTCCATGGGCTTCCGCTCGCGTTTTAACTATATCCCGGCGGAAATTACCGCTATGGGCACCAATTCCAGGCACAACTACATCATTCTGGACAAGGGCAGCGACGACGGCGTCAAGCCCAACAGCGCCATCATTACGCCTTACGGGGTGGTAGGAATGATTTATTCTGTAGACCGCCACTATTCCTACGGCCTCTCGCTGCTTAACGACAGAATCAGCGTGAGCGCACGCATAGGACGCGAAGGACTGGTTGCCCCCATGAGCTGGGACGGCCACGGAACGGATCGTGCCGTGCTGAGAAACATTCCCCTGCACCTCTCTGTAGCCGAAGGCGATACCGTGGTCACAAGCGGCCTGTCGACGTTTTATCCTGCAGACATTCCGCTTGGCGTGACCATGGGTTCCAGGCTCGTGGACGGTGCCGTGAACGTGGTGGACGTGAATCTTTTCATCGACTTCGCCTCTCTCCGTTACGTCATAATAGCGGAGAATCCTGATCGTCAGACCATAGAAAAGATGGAGCAATGAAAAGAGGACGTTTCATACTGCTCTACCTTACGCTACTGGTTGCTCAGATTGTTTTGTGCAACTACTTCAGCCTGTCGAACTACGTGCTCGTTTCCTTGCTTCCGGTGCTGATTCTGGTGCTGCCTCACCGAATGAACGGCATAGTCGCAATGCTCATCGCATTCGTCAGCGGCCTCACGGTGGATTTCTTTTCCACCGGCATGCTCGGTATCACGTCCCTTTCCCTGGTGCCCGTCGCCCTTATCCGCCGCATCCTGATGGCGCTCGTTTTCGGAGACGAAATCGTCACGCGCGAAGAAGAGACAACTTTCGGCCGCGTCGGCATAATCAAAGCCTCGCTGATTGTCCTTATTTCGTGTGCTATCTATTTCCTGGTGTACATCTGGGCCGACTCTGCCGGTACCGTGGGCTTCTGGCCCGCCGCCGGCCGCTTCCTGCTGTCCGTGATCGTGAGTACTCCTGTCTGTGTATTAGTAGCCAGACTCCTCAGGCCCGAATAGAATGGAACGCAACAACCGCTCTACCAAACTGTTGATAGGGCTCGGGGTGGTTCTGCTAATCCTCCTCGGGAAGTTGTTCTACGTGCAGATTATCAACGAGAGCTACAAAACCGACGCCGACAACAACTCCATGACACGGGAGATGATTTACCCGCCTCGCGGAGTTATCTATGACCGCAACGGCCTGCTGCTGGTGGGCAACCGCACCTGCTACGACATAATGGTGACCCCCAGAATGGTCACGGAGCTCGATACGCTCGCCCTTGCGGAGGTGCTGGATACGACGGCCGACTTTGTGCGGGAACGCATGGAGTACTATCACAAGTACCGCTCCCGCATAGGCTGGCAGACTCTTACTTTCCTCAAGCAGATAGATGCCGATAAATATATGCGTTTTGCCGAGGAGCAGTTCCGGTATCCCGGATTCAAGGGGCAGGTGCGAACGATGCGCGAGTACCCTTTCAACGCGGGCGGCAACCTGCTGGGCTATACCTCCGAGGTGAGTGCCGAGTTCCTCGCAGACCATCCTGACTATAAGGCTGGCGATTATTACGGCCGTACGGGACTGGAGGCGGCGCGCGAGACCGACTTGCGCGGCAAAAAGGGCTGGCATATCTATCAGCGCGACTCCCGCGGGCGCACGAAGGCCCCCTATCGCGACGGGGAATTCGATGTTGAGGCGGAGCCCGGAAAGGACATAGTGACCACCATCGACGCCTACCTGCAGCAGTACGGCCAGCAGCTGATGGCAGGCAAGAAGGGGAGCCTGGTGGCCATAGAGCCCTCCACCGGAGAGATCCTGACCATGGTGTCGAGTCCCGGCATCGACGTGGACGTGCTGGCGGAGTTCGGACGGCACTACGACAAGCTGAGCCGCGACAAGAACAAGCCGCTGTACAACAGGGCCGTGTCGGCATCGTACCCTCCCGGCTCGGTGTTCAAGCTGGTCAACGGCCTCGTGGGACTGGAAGACGGTGTGCTTGAGCCATGGATGCAGTATCCCTGCAACGGAGGATACGTCTACACCTCAAGCGGCCGCAAACTGGGATGCCACTCCCACCGATCTCCTTTGAACCTGGAAGATGCGGTAATGATGTCCTGCAACGGCTATTTCTGCTACGTCTTCAAGAATATACTGGAGAATCCCAAGTACGGGAATACGGAGGCGGCCTTCGACCACTGGCGCGAGATGGTGATGAGCTTCGGCTTCGGTCACCCGCTGGGCAGCGATTTCCCTTCCGAGTTGAGCGGAAACATTCCCAGCTCGGCCTTCTATAACCGTTACTACAAGAAGGGCCGCTGGCGTTTCCCCACCATCGTGTCTCTTTCCATAGGGCAAGGGGAAATCCTGACTACGCCGCTGCAGATTGCGAATCTGGCGGCAATCATGGCCAACCGCGGCTACTACTATATACCGCATGTGGTCAAGGCGTCCGAGGGGCTGGAAATCGACCCCAAATACTACGAGAAGCAGTATACCCTGGTTGACACCCTCCAGTTCCCCAAGGTGATACGGGGCATGTGGAAGGCGGTGAACGCCATTGGCGAGGGCGGAACGGCCAACGTGGGCCACGTGCCCGGCCTGAACATCTGCGGCAAGACGGGTACGGCCCAGAATCCGCACGGCAAGGACAATTCGGTGTTCATATGCTTCGCGCCTATGGATAACCCGAAGATTGCGGTGGCGGCATATATAGAGAATGCCGGCTTCGGCGCCAGCTGGGCGTGTCCCATCGCCACCTTGCTGGTAGAGAAATACTTAAGAGGCGAGATAAGCGACGGCCGCAAGGATCTCGAGTACAGGGTGGTTCATACTAAGCTGATCAAGTGATGGAAGATGGTGTACTGGACAGGGGTTTGAAGAAAACCGTAGATTGGCGGCTCATCATCGTCTATCTGCTCATTATGCTGTTCGGCTGGATAAACATTTATGCAGCCGTGCGTTCCGGGGAGCCTTCGTCTATCTTCGACCTGGGATTCAACTGCGGCAAGCAGGCGCTGTGGATGGCAGGGGCGCTTGTGCTGGCCGCTGTGGTGCTGTTCGTGCTGAACCCATATATGTGGGAGAGTATTTCCCGTCCGGCATATGGAGTCGTGCTGGTTCTGCTTGTACTGGTTATATTCCTGAGCAGCAACGTAAAAGGCTCTCATTCGTGGTTCGAGCTGGGGCCCGTTAAGTTTCAGCCGGCGGAGCTGTCGAAGATTACTACGTCGCTGCTGCTGGCATCACTCATGAGCCTGCCGGGCTTCAAGATGAGCAATTGGAAGCATGTGCTGCTTGCCGTCGCTGTGGTGCTGTTGCCCATGATGGTGATAGTGGGAGAGAGTGAGACCGGTTCCGCCCTGGTGTACGTAGGATTCATATTCGTGTTGTATCGTGAGGGGCTTTCCGGCTGGTGGCTGGGGCTCCTGGGTATGACCGTGCTGCTTTTCGTGGTCACACTCAAGACAAGCTGGTGGGTGTCGCTGATTCTGGTGGCTGTTTTTGCGGCTGTATATTTGGTTTACTATCTGCGTCGCGTATCGTCATTGCGTTTCAAGCGCAGAATCATACGGATTGCCGTTATAGGATTCGCCGCCGGTGTGGTGCTGGTTTTCGCTGCGGACGTCTTCTTCAACAACGTGCTCAAGGACTACCAGCGCGAGCGTATCGAGGTGCTGCTTGGCATGAAGGAGGACCTGAAGGGCGTGGGCTACAACGTACACCAATCGCTTATTGCAATAGGCTCCGGCGGGCTTTTTGGCAAGGGCTACCTGCATGGCACCCAGACCACTTTCGGCTTTGTGCCGGAGCAGAGCACGGACTTCATTTTCTGCACCGTGGGGGAGGAGTGGGGCTTCGTTGGCTGCCTGTTCGTCATACTGATGTACGGCCTGCTGATTTTCTGGCTGGTGCAGGATGCCGAGAGGTCGCGTACCGCGTTCACCCGCATCTACGGCTACTGTGTGGCCGCATGCTTCTTTATGCACCTGTCCATCAATCTGGGTATGACTCTGGGGCTTATGCCGGTTATCGGCATCCCGCTGCCGCTGTTCAGCTACGGCGGCTCGTCATTGTGGGCCTTTACCGTGCTGCTGTTTATCTTTATCGCCCTGGACAGGCAGGAGAAGAAGTATTTCTAACTGTTCAGTTTGTCCAGGGTGTCCGTTACGAGCGCCCGCAGGCTTTCTTTGCCGGGGTGATAGAGCACCGCGTGCATGCCAACGGCGAGGGCTCCGTCCACGTTCCTCTGTGAGTCGTCGATGAAGAGGCACTCTCCTGCTTTGTGGCCGCTGCCTTCGATGGCCTGGAGGTATATTTCCGGTTGCGGCTTCAGGAGCTTCATTTCATGGGAGAAGAAGAGCTTCTTGAAGCTGGTGTTGAGGGGCAGGCCGGCCTGTTCGAAGTTGGGAATATGCATCTGCATGGAGAACGCGTTGTTGTTGCTGAGCATGTAGACCTCGTACTCCTGCGAGAGCTCCTTAACGAGCGCCACGTCGTCCGCCTTTGGGGTCCCGAAAAACTGCTCCTGGCAGCGGTAGATGGTCTCCAGCGTGGTGCCGGGGGCGCAGTGCTTCAGGCACTCCGAGAAGAAGGTCTCCAGGTCCATGCGGCCGGCTTCGATGTCCAGAAAGATTCCGTGCTGGTGGCAGGGGTCCAGGTAGTCTGCGATATCCCGGAAGCCGGCGAGCTGCCTGTAAGCCTCCATGCACCTTTCCGGGAACAGCGGCAGCAGCACGCCGCCCATATCGAAGAATATTGCCTTTATTTTCATGGATCAGGGGTTGATCACGAAGTCGCAGTAGACGGGGAAGTGGTCGGAGATGAAACGGGTGCCGTAACCGTCCGAGTTCACCACCTTGTAGAATGTGGGGGTGGCGTTGTCGTAGTAGATGTGGTCCAGCAGGGTCCATGTGGACGCGTCCTCCCGGAAGCCGTTGTAGGTCATGGAGTGGTCTGTCTGGGGGGCGTCCGTCGCGGAGAGATGCAGATAGTTGTTAAGGGCGTCCATCCTCTCGCTGGCGTTGCTGCTGTTCAGGTCTCCGGCGAAGAATACGGTGGCTTTCGAGTCCCCGATGATCTTCTTCATCTGCTCTACGTTCACGCGGGCACAAGGGGTGATGACATCCACCACGGGTGAGACGGCATTGCCGTATGTCTGGGGGATGAAGTGGGTGTTGAAGATGAAGAACTCGGTGCCGCTGGCTATGTGCTGTACTTTCAGCCAGAGGGTGATCTTCTGGCCGGTGGTGCCGAAGCCGTTGGAGGGGGTGTCGGGGGTGTCGGACAGCCAGAAGCAGCCCCAGTCGTTCAGCAGGAACATGCCGTTGCGGAGCATGATGACGTTCCTCTGGCCGCCGTTCTTGAAGGAAGCGTCGTTGGTGGCGTCACCTTTGGAGTAACCGGATGCCAGCACGCCGTCCTTGGCGTAGGAGTAGAAGGTGTAGCCGGTCAGGTCCGACTTGAGGGTCTTCAACTGCTCCCTGCGGCACTCCTGAAGCATGATGACGTCGGGGTCTGTGTCTTTGAACATATTGGTGCAGGGGGCCCTGCGAACGGTGTTCCATTCGTGGCCTTCTTTGTCCGTGCTGCCGTCCGCCTTGCCGCCCTGGAGTATGTTGAAGCTCATAACGCGCAACTGGAAGCTTTTGTCTTCCGGCACGTTTTCCGATACACTTACCGTGCATCTGGCCGACAGGCCGCCGTCGTTGGAAGTTGCCACGATGTCGGCGGTTCCGACCGAGACTGCAGTGACGACTCCGACGGCCACCATTGCCACGTCGGGGTTGGTGGAGGACCAGGAGACGGTCTTGTCCTTTGCGTTGTCCGGGGTCAGCTTAGCCAGCAGATTGCCTGTCTCGCCTACCTTGAGGGCGAGTTCTGTGGGGCTTACGCTGATGGAATCTACGTGGATGGTGTCGTCTACAACCGGTTTTTCCTCACAGGAAGAGAACAGCGCCCAACAAAGGCAGAGGATAAGCGTATTCTTGAATACAGACATGTTTTAGGTTATTTGGGTTGCTAATATACCTAAAATCTGCCAAAAGACTGCTTTTTTTAGTATATTTGCACCGTCGCGCCGCGAGGCGCCTCCCGGCGCACTGCTGCGCCACTAGCCTTGGTGGTGAAATGGTAGACACGAGGGACTTAAAATCCCTTGGCCCGAAACGGCCGTGCGGGTTCGATTCCCGCCCGAGGCACAACAAGACTTTGTAAGTTGTTGATTTACAAATACTTACAAAGTCTTTAATTTTTCTATTCACCAAATTTGGTCACTTTTGGTCACTTTTTTCTTCCCGGCAGAAGAACCAAAAAGACCGATAAATCGGTATTCTGTCGGGCCGAAGTACTCCTTTTTGAAAATTAACGGCCAGACAACTCCGTCAAAATGTCCGTCAGAAGGGTTTCGGTCACGCCAGAACCACCTGCCATCGGCACAGTATGTATTACAGTCGTACGCCAATAGTGTTTTCTTGAGCGCTGCCGTGAGCCGTTCTTGGACTCCCGTCTCTACGTCTTCCGGCCATTTCAGATACTTCACGGTCCAATCGAGGATTCTCCCGGTTCTATCATATTTTGACGGAATAAGCTTCATTGGTATCCTGAATCCTTTCAGTTCTGGGAAGTCTCTGTAATTAAACTTCTTGGGTAATTCTTGGAACAGCACATCCCTGTTGATCGTTCCCTTGTGTTGTTTATTGCGGTATTTGCGCGAGGTCGTCACAACACCAGATTGGATGACAAGTTCGACCTCGGTCTCATTCAAATCGTCCCATCCATTTCCCGATGCACAAAGGATAGGGCCTGTCCCGCAAATGACGGTCCCGCTGAACCAGGAGGCAAAAATGTTACCGCGACTATCTTTGAAGTCCTTTAAGACATCCCTAAAATCGGCCTTATCTAATCCCGTCTCCAATTCTTCAAGATAGAGTTTATTTCCATTGACACGCCACGTGGCTACATAACCCCGGAAGTTCCAGGAAAAGACCAGATCAAACCCTACCTCTCCCCTTAAATAGTTGTAATGCCTGGAATCCAGTTGACCCAGCGGGGCGGTGTTGATAGCATACTTGACATTGCCCATAATGAGCGTGTCGCGTATCTGACGAGTCGTGCTGCTCCAACTATATAGCGGGAGCAACAAAAAGAGGGACAGTATGATAGCTCGAATCTTCATATGGCTGATATGCCAGCAATTATAATGCCCTATTACTCAATATCTCACCGAAATTGACAAGTGTATCGCCTACCTCGAAAAGATTTGCATCGGCCAATGCTTTCAAGTATCTTTGTAAAAAATGGTTTGCACTATGAGTAGCAATACATCTAATACTGGAGAAATCCTTCTTTATCAGACCGCTGACGGGCTTGCCAAGATAGAGGTCACATTGGTTAACGAGACCGTCTGGCTCACGATAGACCAAATGGCGACGCTCTTTCAGCGTAATAAATCCACTATTTCCAGACATATCGAGGATGCCTTTGAAAGCGGAGAATTGGATCCGGATTCAACTGTTGCATTTTTTGCAACAGTTAAAAAGGAAGGTCTGCGGGACGTGAGTCGCGATATACAGTACTATAACCTGGACATGATTATCAGCGTAGGTTATCGTGTTCACAGCCTCCGCGGCGTCCAATTCAGGATGTGGGCCACCCGGACGCTCAAAGAATATCTCATCAAGGGCTTTGCCCTTAACGACGAACTGCTCAAGCGAGCAGGCGGTGGCAATTATTTCGACGAACTCCTTGCTCGTATCCGTGACATCCGCTCCTCTGAGAAGGTCTTCTACCGCAAGGTACTGGAAATATATGCCCTCAGCATCGACTATGACCCCCGGTCCGAAACCACGCAGACTTTCTTCAAAACCGTCCAGAACAAGATGCACTTTGCTGTTCACGGGCATACTGCTGCAGAACTTATATATGATAGGGCCGATGCCGAGAAAGACTTTATGGGCCTTATGACCTGGACCGGTCCGCTACCGCGTCGCTCGGATGCTGAGGTGGCAAAGAACTACCTGAACGCCGATGAAGTGGATACTTTGAACCGCATCGTAAGCTTGTATCTGGACTATGCCGAACTTCAAGCTAAAGAACACAAACCCATGTATATGAGTGACTGGATCCAAAGGCTGGATGACTTCCTCAAACTCTCCGGCAAGGAACTACTGTTGCACGCCGGCACCATATCGGCCAAATTAGCAAAGGAAAAGGCCGATGCCGAGTATGATAAGTTTGAAGAGCGAACCCGAAACGAACTGTCTCCGGTCGAGCTTCATTTTATTGAAAACTTTGAACGGGAAAGACAGAAACTATTAGCAGGAAGTAGTCACCCTTCTCTGCCTGATGAACAATCATAGGAACAATTCGGTACTCCCGCCCGAGGCACAACAAGACTTTGTAAATTGTTTATTTTCAAGCACTTTACAAAGTCTTGTTTTTTATATCCCCCAAATTTGGTCGCATTTGGTCACTTTTTTTCTTCCTCGCCGAAGAACCGGGAGACCGATAAATTGGAATTTACTAGTGTAGGTTATTAATCACTTCTTGCAGATTGGCTAGGAACTTCCCGGAGTGGGCGCCATCCATTTGCGTATGGTGGAATTGGAAGGAAAAGGGTAGTTCGTAGCGAAAGCATCTCTTTCTGTATATCAGTGTTTCTCAAAGAACTCTTGAGGTCCGGTGGTATACAGGTTGCCAAAACTGGAGGAGTTCACGATGTGTACGTGCGAGCCCAAGGTGTGCTGGGCGCAGTAGAGATATAGATCTCTGTAGGTCGATGTGGGGTTGGAGGAGAGGTGGGTGACGAGGTTGTGGGTGAAGCGGTCGCAGCGCCAGACGCCCAGGGCGGTGCTCCAGTTGTCGGCGAAGGATTGTTCGTAGGAACCGGCGCTGGACATGCCAAGGACGCCAGGGATGCCTGTCAGAGGCATTATGACGGCCTCGGAGAAGCAGGGCTCAGTAACGACGAGCATCTTGCGGTAGTGGCCCTGTTGCTGCATCTGGCTCACGGTCTGCTGAAGCAGCGATTCCGTCATGCCCTGTCCCGCGGAGGCGTCGCGCCATGCCAGTTCATCGGCCCCGCTACCTACACGGTTATGGCCGTGGCCGCTCCAGTAGAACAGAACGTTCTGGCCCGCATCCTTGGGTAACACAACGGGAGTTTTGGACGTTTTCACCCCCAAAAGTATATTACATATATCGGCCGGAGTGAGGCTGTTATTATCATAGTCGATGCTGCAGCCGCTCAGCAGGTTCTTGCCGCCATCCTCGGCACGGATGACGCCCGGCTCGCTGTTCTTCGAGTTGGAGGCCAGTGACTTGTCGATAACCAGGACGATGTGGTCATCGTCGAAACCATTCTTCTTGAGCATCTGGTAGACGCTGAGCACATCGGCCTGATGACGATAATTGCTCCAGCCGCTGCTGCCCTGAACCAGAACGGCATATTGGGCTGTTAGCCCTGGGTAAGTGATGCCGGCGTCAGTGTTCTCCGCCTCATTGGCAAAGGCTACCTCCGGGTTTTCCATGAGCCAGTTCCAGGCCGCCATCGTGGAGCTAGTCCTGTGGCTGCCGTCGCTGCTCAGGTAGTTCTGGTGGGTGAGCTGCCCGTCTTTAATCTGCCAATGTACATATGTCGTATGGGTCGATGACGTATATGTCTCACTGTCGAACTGTATGTCCCTGCTGCTCACGTAAAAGTAGACACGGAGGGGTAGAAAAAGATTGAATGTCGTATC
>CAMZEC010000002.1 GCA_947305645.1 uncultured Bacteroidales bacterium
CGACTGCGCCGTCTACATGGTCAAGGTGAGCTACGAGCAGAAGCCCTTCCGCCGCAGCATCATGCAGGCCTTCGGAGCCACGGTAACTCCCTCTCCGTCAATGAGTACCCGTGCCGGCAAAGACATAATTACCCGCAACCCCAACGACCAGGGCTCCCTGGGATGCGCCATCTCCGAGGCTATCGAACTGGCAGTCAGCACTCCCAACTGCAAGTACGCCCTCGGTTCCGTGCTCAACCACGTGTGCCTGCATCAGACAGTCATCGGCCTCGAGGCGGAGAAGCAGATGGCCCTTGCCGGCGAGTATCCCGACATTGTGATCGCTTGCTTCGGCGGCGGATCCAACTTCTGCGGCATTGCCCTTCCGTTCATGCGCCACAACATCCAGGACGGCAAAAAGACCCGCTTCATCGCGGCCGAGCCGTTCTCCTGTCCCAAGCTCACCCGCGGCAAGTTCGAGTACGACTTCGGCGACGAGTCGGGCATGACCCCGCTCCTCCCCATGTACACATTGGGACACACCTTCAAGCCCGCTGCCATCCATGCAGGCGGTCTCCGCTACCACGGCGCCGGTGTGATCCTTTCCCAGCTTATGAAGGACGGCTATATGGAAGCGGTTGATATCGAGCAGCTTGATTCCTTCAAGGCCGGCGTTCTATTCGCCCGCACCGAGGGAATAATCCCCGCTCCCGAGAGCTGCCACGCCATAGCCGCCACCATTACCGAGGCCCTCAAGTGCAAGGAGACCGGCGAGCAGAAGACCATACTCTTCAACCTTTCCGGCCACGGCTTCGTAGACATGAGCGCCTACGACCAGTACTTCTCCGGCGAGATGCAGAACTATCACGTGTCCGAGGAAGATCTGGCAAGGTTCATCAAGAGCGCTGATGAATTGAATAAGTAATTTTATTATATTTGTGTCCTATGCGCACCGTAAAGGACACAATTACACTGGAAGATGCCAGGAGGCTTACGGGCCCCCTGGCTTTCAGTTTGATGCTCAAGCCAGCGGGATCGCTGTGCAATCTTGATTGCGCATACTGCTATTACCTGGATAAGTCTGAGATCTATGGCGGCAGGGAGCCAAGGATGAGCCTGGAGGACCTGGATCGTTACGTGCGCTGCTATATCGCAGCCTGCGAAACCGACGAGGTGACCTTCAACTGGCACGGGGGCGAGCCCCTGATACTGGGCCTGGATTTCTACCGCAAGGCTGTTGAGTTCCAGAAGAAATACGCCGACGGCAAAAAGATAAGCAATACTCTGCAGACCAACGCCACGCTGGTGAATGAGGAGTGGGCGCGTTTCTTTGCAGAACAGGGTTTCCTGCTCGGGGTGTCCGTAGACGGTCCGCCTGAGGTCCACGACCGCTATAGAAAGGACCGCGGGGGAGTGCCTACCCTGGAGAGGGTGCTTCGTGGCGTTAGCCATTTGTATGCCGCAAAGGCGGAGTATAATATAATGGCTACGATAAACAGTGCGTCCGAGGGCAAGGGCCTGCAGGTATATCAGTATCTGAAGGGCCTGGGAAGCGCTTTCATACAGTTTTCTCCTGTGGTGGAGCATGTGGTGTGGCCGATGCGGGACGGCAAGCCGGACAAGCATGCCCGCCCGCATATAGTTGATCCGTCAGTGGAAAGAGCGACCCTGGCTCCCTGGTCCGTGAGCCCTGTGGGCTTCGGTCGTTTCCTCTGCGATATCTTCGATTACTGGGTGAAGCACGATGTGGGGCGCGTCTTCGTAAACGCTTTCGACTGCACTCTCGCGAACTGGTGCGGAGTGCCCCCGGGGACCTGCAGCTATGCCGAGACCTGCGGCGGCAACGCCGTGGTGGAGCATAACGGAGATGTTTACTGCTGCGACCACTTCGTGTATCCCAAGTATCTGATAGGCAATATCTACCGGGATTCGCTAAAGGACATGATGGGTTCTCCGGAGCAACTGCGTTTCGGGATCGACAAGCGTAATTCCCTGCCCCGCAAGTGCCTCAGATGCAAATGCTGGCCTCTGTGCCACGGCGGCTGCCCCAAGCACAGGTTCAACACCACCGACAGCGGACAGACAGGCCTGAATGCCCTCTGCGAAGGCTATTACATGTTCTTCAAACGAAGCGCCGGGGCCATGCTCCGGATGAAGAATCTCATCGCGGAAGGCAAGGCTCCGGCGCTTGTCATGTTTGACGGTCAGCCCTGACGGACCTTACATCGAGAAGTTCTCCAACATGTTGAACTGCTCGAAGTCGGCTTCGGCGGACTTGTTGAATGAACCGCTTTCCATCCAGGGGCCGAGTTCTGAATAAATCTTGTTGGAAATGAAACTCATGGCCTTCACGCCGGGGTGGCAGCCGGAGCTGCCGTTGAAGTCGTGCTTGGGCATGTAGGTCTGGTCGTTGAAACCGTTGACCTGCAGCAGGTCAATGCATTTTGCCCCGTAGTGTTCGGCAATCATGAGTATGCTCTGCTCCACGCCATCGGATAGGTAGTCACCGATGATGCAGACTATCTTGACTCCGGGATACCTTTCGATCCAGAGCCTGAGCAGCTTGATGTAAGCGGTGCAGAACGTGGTGTCGTCCAGATTCTCGATCTCCTCACGGGTCGAAGCTGCATCGGCTGTGGCAAACATTGCCTCCATATCGGATTCAGAAGGGGCTGCTGCCGTCTTGCAGGTGGCGGAATTCGGGTACAGGCGGTTGTCGTTATGTGCCCAGTCGTTGGTGCCGCCGTGAAGCAGTATCACGTCCGGATTGCCTATTCCTCCCTGGCGCAGATAGCGCTGGGTGTAACACTGGGTATACCAGTGCTGATCTTTCTTTGCCTCGTTGGTGCTGCGTGCCACTGCGGAACCGGAGTAGGACATATTGAGGTCCAGGCGGGCGTTCTTCATGTGGTCGTAAATCACCTGGTACCAGTAGGTCTGGCTGACGTTGCGCACGCACTCGCAGTAGCTGTGGTCGGTAGTGGAGCAAGGGTAGTGGGAGGCGTAGGCAGCAGGGATATAACCGTTGAACGTGGAGATGGAGTCTCCGCATACGCTTACCCGCTTGGTCTCGCTCTGACGAGGAGTGGGATCGGCTAATACGCTGGCCTGTACGGGGTATCCGAATTCTCCGGCAATCCACGATTCGGCCTCGACCCCTGCCGCAGTGCACTTGGAAGCGTTGGCGTTAAGCAGCCCGAGAAGAGTCCCGTCCGTCATCTGCTTTACGCTCAGGCCGACTTCGCCGGTGGTAGAAGCAGGTGAGCCCAGTCCGGACTGTGTGTCAGCGTCACGGTAATTGTCTGCTCCGTACTTAAGCGCGGCATTGGTCTTGCCGTAGAAAGCGCCCCAATACAGGAAAACGCCGGAGTAAGAGTCTATGCTATTGTATGACACCAGTATTTCCGGCTTGGTTATGGAGGTATAGCAGTTGGAGAGGTTTGTCTTTGCGTCTCCGTTACTGAATCCCAGAAGGCCCGCCACGCCGCCAACGGTCTTGTAGACGGACGTGTCGGGGGTGACACGTTTCTCGCGGGTGTACGTAGTCTTGATAAGTCCCGGACGTGCTACGTTGTTCTCGAATATGACGGTTCCGGTGGTATTCTGGTTCCATCCGCAAAGTCCGCCTGCCAGAGAATAGTAGTTGGAATTGATGCCGGTCGCATAGATGTCTCCGTCCAGATAAGCACAGTTGGTCACGGCAAGCGTGCCTGCAGCTTTCTGGCAGGTATAGCCCACGATTCCGCCCACATTGTACTGGCCCTGGACATTAGCATACACGGTGCAGCGGTCTACCACAGCCTTTCCTCCTGCGAAAGCCTGCATGTGTCCCACAATGCCGCCCACGTCGTACTGGGTACTGCTGATATAGGAGTGGCTGCCAACCACACAGTTCTTGATGATGCCGTTCTCGAACCATCCTGTAATACCGCCGGTATGGAACCCAAGGCAGCCTACGAAGCCCTCTGCTGTGCAGTTTTCAATCGATGAATTCCCGACGACGGCTCCGGTAAGAAGGCCGGCGCAATGGTAGTAGCAATAGATTTCGCAGCCTATCTTGGAGGAGCAGCCTTTTATTGTCGAGCCTTTGCAGCAGCCGCATATGCCTCCGGTACATTTACCGAAGGAAGCCAGCACTCCGCTGTATTCGCAATTCTCGAAGGTACATCCTTCAGCAAGGCCCACGATGCCTCCGGTCACTCCGAAATTGTTGGCGTCGGTAGTAATGTTCCCGCGGTCGGACCATGTCACCTTCGAGGTGCACTGCAGTTTGCCGTCAAAGGAAATATTCTTGAACGTAGAGTTCTTGGCAGTTCCGGCGAGACTTCCGAGGAAATTGTCAGTACTGGTGAGATTGAAGCCGCTGATCGTCAGGTCTTCAAATGTGCAGTTCTCAACGGTGCTGAAGAGGCCGTATGCCCCAGCGCTTTTGGCATCTTTTACGAAGCCGCTGATACTGTGGCCGTTGCCGTAAAGCTTACCGCCCTTGAGGGCGGAAGGGGTCCAGCTTTCGTCTATTGCGATATCGGCTCCGAGGGTGACGCTGCTGCCGTCATTGGCGGCAACCCAGGCTTTCAGCTCGGCGAGGTTGAGAATCTGGTTGTTCCATTCTATGTCGCTGAGCTTAACGTTGCTGAGAAGGGCGTTCCTGGCTATCGCATTGGAGTTTGTGGTTACACGCATGCCGCTCAAACCGCCGGAGGTGAGGGCACTCACCTTGAAGCCTGCGGAAAGCGTGCAAGGAAAGACGGGAATGTAGTAGTCGCCCTGTGCCAGGGTGCCGTTTTCCGGCTTGACGGAAATGGTGGTCCTCGAAGCTGAGGTGCTCTGTATCACACCAGTCGCGGCATCTACCAGGACGGTACCGGAAATGGCCTCGCCGTTGCCAGCGGTAAGGACTACTTCCGTAACGTCATCCCTGTCAACACTGAGTTTGATGAGTCCGCAGACATTCTTGAACTGCAGCACCTGGCCGCGGGATGCGGAAGCCACACCAATCAGGGCGGAAGGGTCTATGCACTCACCTGACTTGAGAGTCTGTGCGGAGGGCAGTGTAAGGCTGACGTTACCGTTCTCGAATGAAACCGCCGCGGAATAGGGATAAACCGCAATCAGCGAGCTGGCTTCGGCGCTTATGGAGCCGGTGAATACGGCGCTCTTGCCGGAACAGCTCTGGACTGAGAAATCACGGATTCCGGAGCCGTCGAACACCGCCAGATGATCCGTCTCCTGCCAAAGTACTTCAGGGAAACTGAGTGTGGCCTTGGAAACCGACTCCTGATTGGCTTCAAGCGTTACGGTCTCGAGCTGCTCTCCGGAGGGTTTGTCTTCCGGTCCGGGGAGTTCCTGGCATGCAGTTGCGGCCAGGATGGCCAGTGCTATATGGAATATGTACTTTTTCATAATCATTTGCTGACGAAGGTTGAACCTGAATGGGTACCGGTGCTGGAAGAACCCTGGACATAAGAGGAGAAGTTGTCGGCGTTAAGCGCAGTTCCGCAAACGGAACCTCCTGCTCCGCAGTTGGTCAGGGTGGCAGTGTTTACACCTGCGACGGAACCTGCGTTGGCAGGATTGCCGCAGGATACGGCTGCGTAGTTGTTGTCCCCGGTTGCTTTATAAGAGGCGACAGCTGCGTTTCCTATGATGCCGCCGGCCACGGGACCTGAATGGTCTGAAGAGTCGGATGATACGGCACCCTCGTTCACATTGCCGGAACTGGTGATACCGGCTCCGGTAATCACCTTACCTATGATACCTCCCGCATACATGCCCACCGAAGATGTATTGAGGGCAGAGATCTGGCCCTTGTTCACATTGTCCTTGATGTTGAGGGTAAGACATCCGTATCCTATGATGCCGCCGACGCAACCGCCGTTGTTGTGGACCGAACCGCTGGTAGGCTTGTAATCACCTCCGAGGTTCACATTGCCGCTGTTCTCGCAATTGCTGATGCTGTTGGCATTGCCTCCGGTAACCTTTTCCTGGAAGCCGCAAATGCCGCCAACGGCCAGCCAGCGATTGTTCTCAACGTTGACGCTGCAGCTGATATCAGCCATGTTCTTGCATTCGGTGATGCTGCAGCTGCTGTTCAGTGTTCCGCAAACACCACCTACGCGTACAGTCTGCTCGAAATATACGTTCACTGGCTTGTGGTTCTCGCACTGGCTCATGGATGCAGAAAGGTAAAGCGATGCGGCAACTCCGCCGAAGGAAGACCAGTTGCCGTATTTGCCGCCGCTGGCGACAGTGATGGAGCCTTCATTGACACAGCCGCTGACCTGGCCGTATGAAAGGTATGCAAACACGCCGCCCCCGTAGGTAGTGTTGTTGAAGGTCTTCCATTCGAAGTCGGCGTAGTTGGTGCAGTCCTTAAGTCCAAGGCTGTTCTTCTGGCCATTTCCAAATCCCAGTATTCCGCCCACATAGGTGTTGCTGCTGGAATAAGTGGAGTTGAGCACTATGTTGCCGTAGTTGTCGCAGTCCTTGATCAGTTTGGCGTTACTGGTGTTAGCGACTATTCCTCCGATGGCGAATGTACCTGGATTGTTGTTGGTCAGGGTGCCGTAGTTGACACAGCCGTCGAATGTTGCAGCAACGTCGCACTGAGCCGCTATGCCGGCTATGGCACCGGGGGCTACACTGCTGTCGCTGCTGCTTACCACGCCGGTTTTAGGCGCATTGTTGGTGACGCTGCCGTAGTTGATGCAGTTCTTGATGGTACCGGTGCCGGCAATGTTTCCGCAGATACCGGCGATGCGCGTCTTGCTTGTGGCGCTCGACGCGGTCTCTATAGCCGCAAAGTTGGTAATGTTCTCAAGTTCCGCCGTGCCCATGGTCTTGGCAATCACGCCAACGTAGTACCAGGTGTAGTTGTTGGCAGAAGCCGCGTGTGTGAAATGGCTCACGCCGTCCCAGGTGCTGCCGTCTTTTGACCCTATCACGAGATTCTTTATGCAGGCCTTGCCTCCGTCCTTGGTGGTGCGTATGAAGCCCACGTATTCAGAGGTGGTAACTTCCAGATTGTAAATGCGGTGGCCCTGTCCGTCGAAGGTTCCCTGGAAGTCGGAACGGGGTTTCCATGTCTTGCCGCTCATGTCTATGTCGGCCCCCAGCTTGTAAACTTCGTCGGGGCTGAATACCGCGGTTTCGTTCCATGTCACCAGCTCGTCGGCTGTAGTGATGAGATTATCGAATTCTCCCAGGCCGACGGTTACCGTGCCAAGGTCCTTGCCTCCGTTGCGCGGGATACTCATGGCCTTGACGGTGGATTTCTCCAGTTTGCCTCCGCTGAGGTTGTTGAACGTCAGGGTGAATCCATCTGGCAGGCTCACCGGAAGCACGGCGACGTAATAGTCGCCTGCTGCAAGGCATTTGCCTGTGGCCGCTTCCAGGGAGACGCTCGTCATGGGCTCGGAGACGCTCACGAGGGCTCCGGTTTCGGCTTCGAAAACGGCCTTGCCTGCAAGGGCCTCGCTGCCGGCACCCTTGATGGTGACGGAGTGGATCTTGCCGTCAAAGTCGTTGCCGATGTTGAATTTGATCAGGCCGATGGCATTCTTTAAATTCACTTTGCCGCTGCCGTCCACCTTGCCTGTCGCTATGGTCGCTCCGGAGGCGTTGAGGGCGCCTGCCTGCACCGTCTGCTTTGCGGGGACGGTGGCAGTGAAAGCGCTACCGTCGAAGCTGCCGAAGGCGGAAGCAGGGAAGAGGGTCCACAGGGAAGTGGCGTCTTCGGCCACGGAGCCTTCAAATGTAGCCGAGGAACCCAGGTTCGTGCCGGACTTGATAGTGAATACACATTTTTGGCTGCCGTCCCAGACCGCGATGGCGTCGGAATTCTGCCAGGTCACAGCAGGGAAGTTGCTCAGCGTGGTTCGTGTGCCGGAAAAACCGGCCTGTATTTCCATGGCGACTTTCCCTTTTTCGGGAGCGATGTCGCCCGACTCGGGGCCACCTTCTTTGCTGCACGACGGGAAGGTCGTGATTATCAGAAGGATAGCCAGAAAGGCTGAATAATATTTTTTCATAATTCTCAAAGGTAATCATTTAATTCAAAAAATGAAGTATCTTTGTTGTATGGGTGAGTTGACGAACGATATCCAGTTCCTTCCCGGCGTTGGCCCCAAGCGTGCGGCCCTAATCAAGCGTGAACTCGGCGTCAATACGCTCGAGGAGCTCATCCGTTTCTATCCCTACCGCTACATAGACCGCAGCAGCATCACCCCCATAGTATCAGTTACTCCAGACCTTGCGTACGTGCAGGTACAGGGGAGGGTGGTAAGCCGCAACCTCATCAACATGAAGCACCTGAGCATCATAGTGGAAGATGGCACCGGGCGCATGGAAATGGTTTTTTTCAAGGGCGTCAAATGGAATTTCGACAGGCTCGCCCCCGGCAGCGTATGGCTGTTCTTCGGCAAGCCGCAGTTGTTCAACGGACGCATCAACATTGTGCATCCCGAGGTGGATGCGCCTCAGACGGACCCGGCGGCGAAGGGTACCCTCACCGGCGTTTACCCAAGCACGGAGAAGCTTAAGAACGGTGGCATCACCGGCAAGCTGATGTGCAAGATGGAACGGGCCGCGCTGGCCCTCTGTCTTCCGGAAGTGCAGGAGAGCCTGCCCGACTATATACTTAAGAAGTACGGCCTGCCGTCGCTCGTGTTGGCGCTTCAGAACATACATTTCCCCTCCGACATGAGCGCTCTCGCGGCTGCTACCCGCCGGCTTAAGTTCGAAGAGCTCTTCTACCTGCAGCTCAGCCTGCTGAAGCAGAAGTACGTGCGCAGCAGGGCGGCGAACGGCCTGGTGATGCCCCATGTGGGGCCGGCCTTCCACGCCTGCTACAACGCGCTCCCGTACTCCCTCACGGGGGCGCAGCAGCGGGTGATAAAAGAGATACGGGCAGATCTTTCCGGCGGCTCGCAGATGAACCGTCTGCTGCAGGGAGACGTGGGATCGGGCAAGACGATGGTGGCGGTGCTCAGCTGCCTTATCGCCATTGGAAACGGCTATCAGGCGTGCATTATGGCGCCTACGGAAGTGCTTGCGCAGCAGCACTTTGCCAACATTCAGAAGTACCTCGCGCCCACCGGCGTGCAGTGCGCCCTGCTTACCGGCAGCACCACCAGAAAGGAGCGCAAGCCGCTGATGGCGGGGCTCGCGGACGGCAGCATTCAGTTGGTCGTCGGCACCCACGCCCTCATAGAGGAGCCGGTGCGGTACCGGGCCCTCGGGCTTGCCGTTATTGACGAGCAGCACCGCTTCGGCGTGAGCCAGCGTGCCGCCCTCTGGTCGAAAGGCCCCTTGATGCGGTACGACCAGCGGAGTGGTGCGTGGGCACCGGTGAGCGATAGCGAACGTCCGGCCATCCCCCCTGGGGGGGCGCCGGGGGGGAGAACCATCGAAGACCAAAACGTGCCACCCCACGTTTTGGTGATGACTGCAACACCGATTCCGAGGACGTTAGCTATGACGTTTTACGGGGATTTGGATTTGTCCGTAATCGACGAAATGCCTCCCGGCCGCAAGCCCGTGCAGACCATGCTCATAGGGCAGAACCGCTTGCCGGCGATGTACCGCTTCATGCGGGAGGAGATATCCAAGGGGCGGCAGGTTTTCGTGGTGTACCCCATGATCTTCATAAACGAGAAGATGGAGGACGTGAGCAACGTGGAGCAGGGCTACGAAGACATTGTGAAGGCGTTCCCGCTCGACGAAGGGTACAAGGTGGCCATAGTCCACGGGCAGCAGAGCAATGAACAGAAGCTCTTCAATATGAAGGCTTTCGTTGAGGGCAGGGCGCATATCCTTGTTTCCACAACGGTGATAGAAGTGGGCGTGGACGTGCCGAACGCCAGCGTGATGGTGATTCGGAGCGCCCAGCGTTTCGGCCTGAGCCAGCTGCACCAGCTGCGCGGCAGGGTAGGACGCGGTGCCGAGAAATCCTACTGCATACTTGTCAAGGACCCCAAGACCGGAAAAGACGCCCAGGAGCGCCTGGAGCTGATGTGCGCCACGGAAGACGGCTTCGAGATTGCGGAGAAGGACATGAAGATGCGAGGCCCCGGCGACCTCGAAGGGACGCAGCAGAGCGGAATGCCCATAGAGCTTCATATTGCTTCCCTGCTTCGCGACGGCGCCATGCTGGACGAGGCTCGTTCATGCGCCATGAAGGTGCTGGATGCCGACCCCGGATTGGACAGGCCTCAAAACTCCGTTTTGCTCAAGGAACTGAGAAAAGGCAAGTACGACATAAAAGACTACAGCAAAATATCCTGAAAAATTACTATATTGCAGCAATTATTAAAGATTATAGATGATGACAGCAATTATTGTTATTGCCATTGTGGCAGTCCTTGTACTCTGGATTATTTCTTCCCAGCGCAAACTCGTTAATGCAGAGGAGCTTACAAAGAATGCAATGAGCCAGATCGGTGTGCAGCAGTCCAGCCGCTGGGATGCACTTTCCGCCCTGGTGGAGCTCCTGAAGTCTTATAACGAGCACGAATACAACACCCTGAAGGATGTCATCGCCTCCCGTGCAGGCATCAACGCCAACAGTACTGCGGCGGAAGCCCAGGCCCAGGACGACGCCTTCAGTGCTGCGATGAAGCAGCTCAACGTGGTTGTGGAGCGCTATCCCGAGCTCAAGGCAGATGCCATGTACCAGAAGACCATGGATTCCGTGAACACCTATGAGAATCAGGTTCGTGTGGCCCGTATGACCTACAACGACACGGTAACCCGCTACAATCGTCTTACCCGTCAGATTCCCGACAGCATTGTGGCATCTCTCTTCCACTTCGCCGAGAAGCAGTATCTTCAGGAAGATGCAGCCAAGAAGGATATGCCTTCCCTCAAGATCTGATAGGGATTCCGGCTATGAAAAGACTCTTTATATCATTAGTGGCGGCTCTGTCCGCCATTTCTGCTTTTGGGTACGAGCCTGAAATTCGCGATATCGGCATAAAAGTTTCGCTGGACACGCTCGGCACTGCGCATATCGTGGAGGTTTGGGACGTTGTCGTGGCCAGCGGTACCGAGTGGTATCTGGTGAGGGAGAATCTTGGCGATATCAGAATCTGCAATCTTGCCGTAACGGACGAGAGCGGAACCGTTTTCAAGAACGAGGGCTCCTGGGATGTAGACAGAAGCATCTCCCAGAAAGCGGGGAGGTGTGGCCTCCACAAAACCTCCGGAGGCTATGAGATTTGCTGGGGCGTAGGCAGTTACGGCCCCCATGTCTTTACCGTGAGCTACGATATGACCAATTCGGTCAAGACTCTGAACGACTATGACATGCTGCACATGCAGTTCGTTACGGACGAGCTGTCGTCGAAACCTCAGCACGTACGTCTTACCTTAAGCGCCCCCGTACCGCTGAGCGAAGAGAATTCCCGCATCTGGGGCTTCGGCTACGAGGGTACGACGCAGTGGGAAAACGGCAGCGTGGTGGCCGAATCGACGGAAAGCTTCAAATACAACTCGTCTCTTATATTGCTCCTGCGCCTGGATAAGGGCATCATCAATTCCCCCAGCGTTCAGGACAAAGACTTCGAACAGGTCATGAACCGTGCGATGGAAGGCGCCGACTTCGGAGACGAGGAGGATGCTGAATGGTACGAGATGCTGCTGGGCTTTATCTTTACCATAGGTATGATCTGGGGATTCTTCATCTATCCTGTGAAGAGGTTCCTTATTGCAATAGGCATCGTAAAGGACAAGAACCGCAAGCGCATCAAGAAGATCTTCGGTGTAAAACGGATTCCCAAGCGTCTCGAGTGGAGCAGGACCCTGCCGTTCAATGCCGGAATTCAGGAAACTTACTATGTGGCATCGCATTTAACCGGTAATGACGACGGCAAGTTCTCCATCATTCCTGCAATGATCCTGCATCTTATGTACGAAGGCCTGATAGTGCTCAAGAGGGATGTGAACGGCAAGAAGGAATTCCACTTCAACGATGTCGCTTCCAAGGAGAATCTCTCTCTCAGCGAGATAGAGCTGCTGGTCCTCCTCAAGACGGCCTCCGGCTCGGACAAGGTACTGCAGGAGAAGGAATTCAAACGCTGGTCGGAGACGAATTACAAGGAAGTCAAGAAATGGGTGAATACTATGAGGGATGAGGTCCGTTTGAACCTGAGCGAGAACGGTTATCTGGACTCAGGCAGTCCCAACAGGTACGAGGAGCTTGTGTTCAGCGCCGAAGGCCAGAAAGAGGCCATGCAGTCCCTGCGCTTCCGCCAGTACCTGAAAGATTTTACCTTGCTTAACGAGCGGTATTCTCCGGAGGTGACCCTCTGGGGCAAGTACCTTATGGTTGCGACCCTGTTCGGAATGGCGGACAAGGTGGCCAGGGATATGAAGAACATGGCGCCTAACGCGATGGTAGGTGTGCCTGATATGGCAGTCTCCGATTTGTCAGACGTGCTCCTGTTCACCAACACGTTCCGCAATGCCACCCGTGGCGCGTATGCCCTCGCGACCATGCCTTCCGGAGGCGGTTACTCCGGCGGTCACTCGTCCGGCGGCTTCGGAGGTCACTCGTCGTTTGGCGGCGGTGGCGGCTTCTCCGGCGGCGGTCATGGCGGCGGCAGTAGATAGTTTGATAATTAATCCATTATGAAGAAATACATATTCGGCCTCTGTGCCATTCTTGCAATTATGAGTTGTGCCAAGACGGAAGATTCCAAAGGGTATGTGGGTCCTTCCGACATAACGATAGAAGACGGAGTCATGACTCCGGAGGCGCTGCTGTCCCTGGGGCGCCTGAGCGACCCTCAGATAAGCCCGGACGGCAAAACTGTCCTGTACGGCGTTTCGTGGAACGATATAGCCGGCAACCGCAGCTGCCGCAACCTGTGGCTCTGTGATGCCGACGGAAGCAACCACAGGCAGCTCAGCCGTTATGCAAAAAGCGTAAGCAACGCCCGTTGGTCCAGCGACGGCAAGAGCATCTTTTTCCTGCAGGGCGGGCAGCTCTGGAAGGCCCCTCTTAACGGCTCCAAACTCGGCAAGAAAGTGCAGCTGAGCGACGTGCCGGCTGGGATAAGCGAGTTCAAGCTGTCTCCAGACCAGAAGTCTGTAGTTTATCTGTCGACCATAAAGAATGCAAAGCTCCAGCAGCCGGCCGATACCGATCCGGCGCTCGACAAGGCGCAGGCGTATGCCACCGAAGACCTGATGTACCGTCACTGGGACCATTGGGTGACCGAGATTCCACGCAGCTACGTGGCGGGCATGGACGGAAAGATTACGCCGGAAAGCTCTACCGACATCCTGGGCGACGAGCCTTTCGAACTGCCCACCGAGCCTTTCGGCGGGGCTGAGCAGTTGGACTGGAGCCCCGACGGTCGCTATATAGCTTATTCCTGCCGCAAACTTACCGGCAAGCAGTATGCCTTCAGCACCAATACCGGCATCTATGTATATGATACCCGGACCGGAGAGACGCTTCCGGTGAAGACCGACGGCGGCTACGATACCGACCCCGTATGGAGCCCTGGAGGCGAGTGGCTGGCGTGGATTTCCATGCGGCGCGACGGTTATGAGGCCGATGCCCAGCGTATACTGATCTGTGACGTGCAGCAAAGTGCCGACGGTCTTCAGTTCGGCGCCCCCAGGCAGCTGGCGGCGGGTCTCGACCGCGATGCCTCCGGCCCTGCTTGGTTCGGCAACGAGCTGTATTTCAATGCCTTGATTGACGGAATACAGTCCATCTTCAAGGTAACGCCGACTAATGAGCTGACCCGACTCACGCCTGCAGGATGGAAGTGCGACATGTTCACTCCGTTCGCAATCGGAGGGGAAGGGGAGTCGCAACGTCTGCTAACCACCTTCTATTCATTGCACCGCCCGCTGGAGCTTGCCGTGGTGAATCCGGCCACGGCCGAGTATGCTCCCGCCAGCAATGTAAACGGCTTTATTTTCGATCAGCTGGACGAGGTCTCCACGGAGAGCGTTTTCGTGCCTACGGTTGACGGCAAGCAGATGCAGTGCTGGGTGATGTATCCTCCCAGGTTCGACGAGTCCAAGGTATACCCCGCCATCGAAATCGTTCTGGGAGGCCCCCAGGGCTCGAATTCTCAGGACTGGAGCTACCGCTGGTGCTATCGCCTGATGGCGCAGCAGGGCTACATCGTTATTATGCCCAACCGCCGCGGTACCACAGCCTTCGGACAAGAGTGGAAGGAGCAGATCAGCGGCGACTACTGCGGCCTGAACATGCAGGACTACCTGAGTGCCGGCCGCTACATCAAGGAGCAGCCGTACGTGGGCAAGCTGGCCTGCGTGGGCGCTTCTTATGGCGGCTATTCCGCTTATATGCTGGAAGGTTTGCACGGTGACCTGTACGATTGCTTCATAGCACACGCCGGCATTTTCGACGAGGCGCAGCTGTGGTTTACCACCGAGGAGATGTGGTTTGCCAACTGGGATAACGGAGGACTTACGGAGTACGCCTATACAGAAGGCCAGCAGGGGCCTGCCGGAGACGGCGTAACCTTCGGCGGCATGCAGCAGGCGGGCGCTCCGTACGCCTCTACGCCCAAGGCCCGCCGCCACTATGCCAACTCGCCGGTTACCATGGTTACCAAGTGGCACACGCCTATACTTTGCATTCACGGTATGATGGACTACCGTATCCCGTACGAGCAGGGGATGGCCGCTTTCAACGCTGCCCAGATGATGGGGGTACCCAGCAAGCTGGTTGTGTTCCCGGAGGAGAACCATTGGATCCTGCAGCCGCAGAACGCCCTTTTCTGGCACCGCACCTTCTTCGACTGGCTCGACCGCTGGATGGACTAATAAATAAGGTGGTATGGTTGAAAAACTACGGGCCTTCGGCCCTATCCCTCCCAGCATAGCTGGGCCCATCCCGTTTCTACGAAACGATGTCTCCCCCTATTGTCCCCCAGGGGACATCTGCCCTTCGGGGCAACCACGGGAGGCTACGGTTTTCAACCATACCACCTTATCTCTGAACAGTAATCAGCGGTACGGTTATGGAAAAGTGGCAGGAAAGAACTGAGATGCTGTTAGGCTCGGCGGCGCTGGAGCGGCTGGCGGCGGCTCGCGTGGCCGTTGTGGGACTCGGAGGCGTCGGAGCCATGGCGGCGGAGATGCTGGTTCGCGCCGGCGTGGGGCACGTGGTGCTGGTGGATGTCGACGTGGTGTCCGTCAGCAATATCAACCGTCAGCTGCCGGCCCTGCATTCGACTGTCGGTCGCCCCAAGTGCGAGGTCATGCGGGAGCGGCTGGTGGATATAAATCCGTCGTTGGACGTTACGGTGCTGCCGGAGTATCTGAACGAAGAGAGCATCCCGTCGCTGCTTGGGCCGCTGGAGTTGGACGGCATAGTGGATGCCATCGATACGCTCAGCCCCAAGATTGCCCTGATCCAGTACTGCCTGTCCAAGGGGTTATTTCTTGTGAGCTCCATGGGCAGCGGTTCCAAGCTGGATGCCACCAAGGTGCGCGTAGACGACATTTCCCGCAGTTTCCAGTGTCCGCTGGCCCATATGCTTCGCAAGCGGCTTCACAAACTGGGGATTACCGAAGGCTTCCTTGCGGTGTTCTCTACGGAAAAGCCGGACAAGGCTTCCGTAGTGCTGGAAGAGAGCCGCAACAAGAAGTCACAGACCGGGACAGTTTCCTGGCTGCCGGCCGTTTTCGGGTGCGTGTGCGCGCAGGCCATGGTACGTCATCTTGCTGATGTTGAATAAAATGCTTACCTTTGCAGACTATGTTTGCTGTTGTCGAAGTTAAATCACGTGCGGACTTGATGCGTTTCATCAAGTTCCCGGACCAGTTGTATAAGTCTTGCAGGCAGTACGTTCCGGCGTTGCACTCAGATCAGGTTTATGCTCTGACCAAAGTGTCGTCGCTTTCTTACTGCAAACGCAAGATGTGGATGGTGCTTGACGGCCAGAAAGTGGTCGGACGTATATGTGCCATCATCAATCCCCGTTACAACGAGCGTTACGGTAAGAAACGTGTGCGCTTCGGCTGGTTCGACTGCATCAAGGACATTGAGGTGGCCCGTCTGCTGATTGGTACCGCCGAGCAGTGGGCAAAGGAGCAGGGAATGACGGAGATTCATGGCCCGCTCTATTACAACACCCTTGGAAAACAGGGCATGCTGGTAGAAGGATACGAAAATACACCTCCCTTCAACTGCCTGTATAATTACCCTTATTACAACGATTTGGTTCAGGAGCTCGGCTTCGAGAAGGAGTGCGACTGGCTGCAGTACAAGATGGTTGCCAACCATGGGGTGCCCGAGAAGGCAAGGCGTGTTGCGAAGATGGTCGAGGAACGTTACAACCTTCACTTCGGCAGCATAGACGAGCTCAAGAAAGATCCGGAGATGGTGCGCAAGTTCTTCCACGTCTACAACGACAGTTTCTCGGAGACGGTGTACAATTTTATTCCGTTTACGGACGCCGAGATAGACGAAGAGGCCAGAACTTCCATGCGTTTCATTTCCGACAAGGCCAGCTGCGTTTTGTTCGACGAGCACAATGAAATAGTTGCTTTTGGCATTTCTTTCCCGAGCATTTCCGAGGCGCTGAAGAAGGCAAAGGGGCGTTTGTTCCCCTTTGGCTGGTGGTATCTCAGGAAGGCTTTGAAGGATTACGAGACTACGGACCTTATGATAAACGGCGCCGTGCCCGAGTGGCAGAACAAGGGCGTTTCCGCCGTGTATTATAAGGAGATGGCCGACAAGGCGATCAAGATCGGCAACCGCTGGGCCATTTCCAATCCACAGATAGAGTCGAACAGTGCGGTGAACATTTGGAACAGCTATGAGCATGAGCCGTTCATGCGTCGCAGGTGCTACATTAAGAAGATAGGAGAGTGATTTATGGCAGAGAATACGCTGCTTGACAAAGTTCTTTCCCTCGAGGGAAAATTCCAGTCCATTCAGGACCAGCTGTCGGATCCGTCGGTGATGTCCGACATGAAGAAATATGTTCAGCTGAACAAGGATTACAAGGAACTTGAGCCTATTATCAAGGCCGGGCATGAGTATGAGAAGCTTCTTAGCGACCTTCAGTCGGCAAAGGACATTATGCTGAACGAGAAGGATGAGGAGCTGCGCGAGATGGCCCGTGAGGAGATTGCGGAGATTGAGCCCAAGATTCCCGACATGGAGCAGAATATCAAGCTTCTGCTGATTCCTGCAGATCCCGACGATTCCAAGAACGCCATCGTGGAAATCCGCGGCGGTGCCGGAGGCGACGAGGCTGCTATCTTTGCAGGAGACCTTTTCCGTATGTATCAGCATTTTGCCGAGTCCCGCGGCTGGAAGCTGGAGGTCACCGACCAGGCTCCCGGTACTTCCGGCGGCTTCAAGCAGATAGTCTTCAAGCTCAGCGGCAACGACGGGGTTTACGGAGTGATGAAATATGAGTCCGGGGTGCATCGCGTCCAACGTGTGCCCCAGACCGAGACCCAGGGCCGAATCCAGACTTCTGCGGCTTCGGTGGCCGTTTTCCCCGAGGCAGGGGAGTTTGACGTGGATCTTAGCTGGGACGATATCCGTCTGGATCTTTTCTGCTCATCCGGACCCGGCGGCCAGGGAGTCAATACTACCTACTCTGCAGTCCGTCTGACCCATATTCCTTCGGGTCTGGTGGTCCAGTGCCAGGAGGAGCGCTCACAGCTTAAGAACAAGGACCGTGCGTTCGAGGAGCTCCGTACCCGTCTGTACAATATGGAGCACCAGAAGTACCTCGACGGCATCGCCGCAAAACGCAAGACTATGGTCTCGACTGGCGACCGCAGCGCCAAGATCCGCACCTACAATTATCCGCAGGGCCGTGTCACCGACCATCGTATCAATTGGAGCATGTACAACCTGCCCGTCTTTATGGACGGCGACATTCAGGAGTGCATAGACCAGCTCCAAATCGCAGAAAACGCCGAACGCCTCAAGGAGGCCGGGGAATAATTCTTCGCGAGAGGAGCCGAGACCGCACTTTCGGCCTCCTGCGACTTAAAATGCCGGCTCGACGCCTTCCAGAAAGGGTCGAGTCGGCAGTATTCTTAATATACCAGCGAAAGTGCTGTCTCGTGCAGTCGCTGGAGCCAGGTTACAGCGTACTCATGCGGTCCACCGCCAATTCCACTAGCTTGCGGATTGCCGGCTTGTAGTCGGGGTTGGAGCTCTGGAGATAGCGGTTTGCTATGATGCAGCAGACGGTGGAGGCATTGTGGCCCAGATGTGCGGCAAGGCCGGCCAGAGGTGAGCTCTCCATCTCAAAGTTGGTGATGCGGTAATCTTCGCCGCCCTCGGAGAAGCGGAAGCTCTCGATGTTCTCGAGCATGTCGGGCATAGCCAGAGGCACGCGGACCACACGGCCCTGGGGTCCGTAGAAACCGCCGGCAGAAATGGTTACACCCTTTACGGTCACGTCCTTAAGCAGGTTGATAATCTTGGGGGATGCCTTGACGAAGTAAGGGGAAGGCAGCACGTCCAGCCAGTTCATATGCTTCTTGAACGCCTCTTCAACTGCAGGGATAGTGACTTTCTCGCGGTTGGCGTACCAGTTCATGACGCCGTCGAAACCGACGCTGATATGTGCCAGCACATAGCTCCCCAGAGGGATGTCTGCATGAAGGGCGCCGGAGGTGCCGATACGGAGGATGTTCAGGGCCTTGTGCACGGGCTTCACCTCACGGGTCTTGAAGTCCACGTTGGCAAGGGCGTCGAGCTCGGTCATGACTATGTCGATGTTGTCGGGCCCGATGCCATGGGAAATGGCAGTAATACGCTTGCCGTTACGCTTGCCGGTGATGGATACGAATTCGCGGGACTCGTGGCGGAACTCGATGTCTGTGAGGTATTCGCCTATCATGTCCACGCGGGAAGGATCGCCGACCATTATGACATTGTCGGCCAGCTCTTCGGGCTTCAGGTGAATGTGGAATACGGAACCGTCGCCGTTGATGATTAGTTCGGATTCAGGGATACGCATAATTATTGTGGTTTTAACGTTTGTTCCGTTTGCTTGAGCGGAGCCTGCTGGCACTGCGGACCATAAGCTCGTCGGCCCATATGCCCCTGGCGGCCATCACGTCGAGTATCACTGCGACTATGGGGAACAGCGCAGGAACGTGGAACAGGGGCTCGTTGCCGGTAATGATGAAATCCACCACCAGCCAGGCCTGCAAGGCCAGAGTCAGCAATGCGGCGAGAACGGTGGTACGCACCTGGAACACCCTGATCTTGTAAGTAGTAAGTGCAAGGATGTGCAGCAGGGTGATAAGGATAAGCATGATGAGATATGGCCAGTATGACACGAAGCTTATGCCTTCCGCCTTGTCACAAAAAAACATGGAAAAGACAAGCGCCGTAGCCAATGCCAAATATAGTGTCTGTACTCTCTGCCACATAATCAGAATCTTGAATTGAAACGGGTAAGCACTGCCTGCTCGTAAGTTTTAGATACGGGGATGCGAGGTGTAGCGTCGCTGTCCAGCTCCACTTCGTAGCCGTCCTTCTGGGAACTCAGCACGCTCACCTTGCGGATGTTGATGATGTATTTGCGATGGCAGCGAACAAGGTCGCTGTCGGCAAAACTGTCTTCTACGGTCTTCAGGCGGCAACGGAGCATATATTTCTTAAGCTCGCCGGATACGTCGGTGTACCATACCTGAATGTAATTGTCGTCCGATTCTATGAAGAAAAGGTTGTCGGGGCTGATGGAGAGCTTGAGTACGCCATTGTTGTCGAACAGGGTTATACGGCGCTCCTCGCTGGGTGTCAGGGGAGCGTCGCTGACCACTTCGTTGTAATTCATCAGGCGTATGGTGTTATCCTTCTCTTCAATCATAAAGTACTGTGCCATAAGGGCATACGGCACACCTAACGAAAGGCATGTGAAGACTACGGAGCTCAGGCACAGGCGCCACAGATCAGTATCTTCCAGGTTTATGACTCCTAGCTTGTCTCCTTCTACCGTAAAGAAGAAATACAGAAGTGCGATTATCAGAATCTCCGCTATATTCCAGAGGTAATACCTGTAGACCGGGAAGTTGTCTGCATTGCGCTGAATATAGAGCAACACTTTGCTCATGACTATGATAGCCAGCGAAAACAGATAAAAAATTACCGTGAATATGAATGCCTCTCCGCGTCCCAGCGCAAACCAGGCGTTATGTGAGATGGGAATGCAGACGAGCAGGAAGATCAGGGAGAAGAAGGCCGCAAACATTACGGTCATTATCAACTGGTGTTTACCCAGAAGGAATCTCGGCAGCTGGTCTTTTAGCGCGCGCATAGGCATATCTCTGCAAATATAGGAAAAAGTTTGTATATTTGCGGCCTAATATATTATTGGAATGAAAAGAGTAGCTGTTACCGGACTTGGCGTGATTTCCTGCGTCGGAAACGATGTAAAAACGTTTTGGGATAATCTCAAAAACGGAGTCTGCGGTCTGGACTATATAACCGAATTTCCCACCGAAGGGCTTCCCGTCAAAATAGCCGGAAAGGTCCGCAATTTCAATCCCGAGGATTACGGCATGGACAAACCGTTCATCCGCAAGCAGGACCCCTTCACCATCTTTGCGATGGCTGCAGCTTTCCAGGCTATGAAAGACAGCGGCCTGGTCACCGGCGAGAACATAGAAAACGAAAGGCTCGCCACGTACGTAAGCTCCGGAATCGGAGGCTTCGTGACAATCCAGCGCGAGATCGAAAAGATGGTCGAAGACCCTACCGGACAGTGGATTTCACCGCTCTTCGTACCTACAATGATTTCTGATATGGCAGGTGGGCAAATCGCCATCAAGTATGGTGCCCAGGGTTCCTGCATCGATATCGTAACCGCTTGTGCCACAGCGACCCACTCTCTTGGAGAGGCGTTCAGGGCCATTGCCCACGGGTACGCAGACGCCATTATTGCCGGCGGCACCGACCATTGCGCGATCCCCATCGGCGCCGCTGCATTCGGAAACGCCCGTGCCCTCACCCGCGCGGAGGATCCCAAACACGCCAGCCTTCCGTTCAACGCCGACCGCGGCGGCTTCGTCATGGCCGACGGTGCCGGAGTCCTCATCCTGGAAGAGTGGGAGCACGCCGTCGCCCGCGGAGCGCACATCTATGCCGAGATGGTCGGCTACGGCACCACTTGCGACGCTTATCACGCCACCGCACCCCGTCCGGACGGAAGCACCCAGTCCCGCTGCATACGCCAGGCCCTCGATCAGGCCGGATACTCTTCCGCCGACGACTGCGTCTACGTGAATGCCCACGGAACCGGCACCCAGCTGAACGACGTTGCCGAAACGGCTGCCTGCAAGCTGGCTTTCGGAGAAGATGCCTACAAGATCCACATCAGCAGCACCAAGTCTATGCACGGACACATGTTCGGAGCCACCGGCGCCGCAGAGGCCATAGCCACCGTGCTGGCGCTGCGGTACGGCTTAGTGCCTCCCACAATCAACCTGGACAACCCCGATCCCGAGTGCGACCTGGACTACACCCCCAACGTAGCCGTAAAGGCCCCGCTTACGCTTGGTCTGTCAAATTCCTTCGGCTTCGGCGGGCACAATGCGTGCATCGCCTTCCGCAAAGGCGAAAAGCGATAACTAAAGGCGAGACCGCAGATTCGTGGCCCTGGTATTCTTTTTTTTTCTAACTTTGCAGGCGTTAGTTGGTAGAGTTTATATTATGAGAATACTTTCCAGAATCCTTCTGCCCGCCCTCATTCTCTGCGGCGCGGTAACTTCCTGCCTTAAATACGACGACGCGGCCATACGCCACGAAATCTCCGAGCTGGACAAGCGTATTAAAGAGCTTGAAAATATAGTCAGCACTTACAACGACAACATCCAGAGCGTACAGGCACTCGTTGACGGCGCAAAGGGCTATGTCTTTGTGAAAAAGGTCACGGAAACCGGCGACGGTTATATTATCACGTTCTCCGACGGCAGCGATGTGACCATCAAGAACGGCGCAGACGGTGCGGACGGCACAACTCCCGCTATTGGAGTGCGTCAGGATTCAGACGGCATCTGGTACTGGACTCTGAACGGCGAATGGCTGCTCGGCCCCGACCAGAACAAGATGCGCGTGACCGGAGAGAACGGCGCGGACGGCAAAGATTCAATTGCGCCCATGCTCAAGATAGAGGACGAATACTGGTATATGTCCGTCGACGGCGGCAAGACCTGGGAGAAGATGATAAAGGCTACCGGCGAAGACGGAGCTCCGGGAGCGAACGGCGGTCTGTTCGAGAAAGTTGAGGTGAATGACAGTTTCGTTTATTTCAAGCTTAAAGACGGCAACGAGTTCACCCTCGGACGCGGAGCCGGCGGCGTACAAGCAATCTCCGTGATTCCCGACTACGGAGACGGCACCGTCGACGGTAAGGCGGGAGAGTTCAAGATGCGCTTCGAGGTAGTGCCAGCAAGCGCCGCTGCCAGCCTCGGCGTGCTGCAGGATAAGTGCTTCAGCGTCACGGCTTTCCATGCTCAGACCAAGGCGTACATCGGCGGCCCCATTAACCTCCCCATTATCGACAGGTATGTCTTCGACGGCATACTTTACCTTACTGTCAACGGCAGTGCCCTCGGGCAGGCGTTTACAAATCATAACGTGGGTGCTTCCGCATCACTTACTATAGACGACGGCGTCAATGCCATCACTACCGGCTATTTCCCGTTGTATGAGGACGGAGGCAGGAAGAATGGCCACGCCTACGTGGACCTGGGCCTCAGCGTGCTCTGGGCGACCAGCAATATGGGCGCCACGCTGCCGCAGGCTTCCGGCGACTTCTACGCCTGGGGCGAGACCACACCCAAGGGCAGCTTCGTGTGGGAGAACTACAAGTGGGGCGACCCTCCTACCAAATACAAGGACGACGGACTCGAGCGCCTGGCGGAGAGCGACGACGCTGCCTTCATGTCCTGGGGACGTCCCTGGAGAATACCCACGAAGGCCGAGATGGACGAGCTGCTGAGCACCGAAAACTGCACATGGTCCTGGACTCCCAGGAACGGCGTGAATGGCTATCTGGTGGTCAGCAAGAAGGCCGGCTATGAGGGAAATTCCATCTTCCTGCCTGCAGCCGGTACCAGCTGGAATTCTGAAGTTGTACAGGAGGCCGATTCCATGGGCTATTACTGGTCCGCAACTGCCAACCTCGGCGAGCCCCACGACGCCTTCATTATCCACATTGCCCAGAACTTCCCGCGTGTGGTCAGCAACAACCGTGGCGCCGGATGTTCGATACGCCCCGTTTGCGATAAATAGGAACCGGCGGTCAGCTGGCTATCGGATTGTCGGTAGTGTAGCCCTCGCGGAGCCGTTTCTCTATTGCGGCGGCCATGAGCGCAGGGTCAGGGGCGGATCCTTCGCTCCCTGATGCTTCGCTTCCTCTCAGCATGACAGAGGGGGCCAGGCCGTACTGCGACCATGGTATGCCGGCGGCCTCTATGAGAAGGCGTAAGTCTATGCCGTTGTCGGCCAGCCAGTCGTGGCTGTAGCTGCCGGAAATGCGGCAGCAGGCCAGAAGAAAATGCAGGGGGCTTATCTCGTTCGCCTTGCAGCGTGCGGCCTCTATTGCAGCGTGCTGAAGCATCGACTGCGCGGACTCTCCGGGGAGCACGTTCTCGCGTTCCTCCCATGGCACGGATTCATTTGCGAATACTGCCTCGTCTATTTGCTCTTTAAAGAGCGCTAAATCAATGCCCAGGGCCTCCAGTGAGCGGCATGCGTCATTGTCTGAATGACGCAGAATTCCCAGCATTATATGGTCGGGACAGACGTTTCGCCAGCCGGTGCGAACTGCCTCGTCGCGGCTGAATTCAAGTACCTTAAAAAAAACGTCCGAAAAGCTAAAATCCATGGCACAAAGATGCACAAAAATTCGCAAATAATTATTATATTTGTACGTTTATAAAGATACCTGAATAAATGGATAGTGAAGAAATCGTACATGGCTATATAGAGCCGGTAGAAATAGATCACGAAATGCGCACGGCGTACATCGACTACTCGATGTCCGTTATCGTATCACGAGCCCTTCCCGACGTCCGCGACGGTCTCAAGCCGGTGCAGCGCAGGGTGCTTTTCGGCATGGACGGCCTGGGCCTCAGCTTCAGCGGCCAGACAAAGAAATCCGCCCGTATCGTAGGTGAGGTCCTCGGTAAATATCACCCCCACGGAGACTCCAGCGTTTACGATGCAATGGCCCGTCTGGCGCAGCCCTGGAACCAGCGTTATCCGCTCGTGTTCGGACAGGGTAACTTCGGTTCCATGGACGGAGACCCCGTCGCGGCCATGCGATACACCGAGGCCAAGCTCGCCAAGATGACGGAAGACATTCTCGCCGACATCGACAAGGACACCGTGGACATGACGCTCAACTTCG
Source organism: uncultured Bacteroidales bacterium (assembly GCA_947305645.1). Lineage (GTDB taxonomy): Bacteria > Bacteroidota > Bacteroidia > Bacteroidales > UBA932 > Cryptobacteroides. The sequence goes on from CAMZEC010000002.1 coordinate 24,369, forward strand.
ACGACTCCCTCCAGGAGCCTACCGTGCTGCCCACTAAACTCCCTTTGCTGATGCTCAACGGCTCCGCCGGTATAGCGGTCGGTATGGCTACCAACATGGCTCCCCACAACCTCGGCGAGGTGTGTGACGCCATCTGCGCCTACATCGACAACCCCGACATTACCACGGAGGAACTGATGGAGCACGTAAAGGGTCCCGATTTCCCTACCGGAGGCATCATCATGGGCCGCCAGGGCATCGTGGATGCATACTCCACCGGCCGCGGCAGGGTGGTCGTACGCGCCCGCACCGAGATCGAGGTCGCGGACAACGGCCGTGAGACCATCGTGGTTACGGAGATTCCGTACATGGTGAACAAGAAGGACATGATCGCCCACATAGGCGAGCTCGTCCGCGACAAGAAGATAGAGGGCATTGCCGACCTGCTGGAACTCACCAGCCGCGAGGGCATACGCATCGAGATACCTCTCAAGATGGGCGCCAACTCCAACGTGGTGCTGAACACCCTGTTCAAGTACACCGCCCTTCAGTCCAGCTTCGCCATCAACAACGTGGCGCTGGTAAAGGGCCGTCCGCGCACCCTCACCCTCAAGGAGATGATTGCCAACTTCGTGGAATTCCGCCACGAGGTGGTAGTCCGTCGTACCAGGTTCGAACTGGACAAAGCCCAGAAGCGTGCCCATATCCTGGAAGGTCTGCTCAAGGCCATCGACGTTATCGACGAGATAGTTCACATCATCCGTCACTCCAAGAGCGTGGACGACGCCAAGGCCGAGCTCATCGCCACCTTCGGATTTACAGACCTGCAGGCCGCTGCGATCGTTGAAATGCGTCTCCGCCAGCTGACCGGCCTTGAGAAAGACAGGCTGCAGGCCGAATACGACGACCTGGAGAAGTTCATCGCCCGCTGCCAGGAGATCCTCGCCAGCGAGAGCGAACAGCTTGCCATCGTAAAGGCTGAGTCCGCCGAAATGAAGGCGAAGTATGGCGACGAACGCCGTACGGAGATTACTCTCAGCGCCGACGAATTCAACCCCGAGGACTTCTATCCCGACGAGGACGTGGTCATCACCATCTCCCACATGGGATATATCAAGCGTACCCCGCTCAGCGAGTTCAAGACCCAGAGCAGGGGAGGCGTGGGCAAGAAGGCCAGCGCCACCCGCGACGAGGACTTCATAGAGCACATCTTCGTTGCCAACATGCATTCCGTGATGCTCTTCTTCACCGACAAGGGCGTACGCTACTGCAAGAAGGTTTACGAGCTGCCGGAGGGCACCCGCACGTCAAAGGGCCGTGCCGTCCAGAACCTGCTGTCCATCGACGCAGAGGACAAGATCCGCACGTACCTGAACATCCCTCTGCCCAAGAACGCCGATACGGATGCCGAGCGATACGTGATCCTGGTGACCAAGCGCGGAGTGATCAAGAAGACCGACCTGGCCGACTACACCAACTCCCGCAGCTTCAACAAGGGCATCATTGCCATCAACATCCGTGAAGGAGACGAGCTGCTGGACGCCCTGCTTACCGACGGCAAGCATGAGATAATGATTGCCGCCCGCAAGGGCCGCTGCTGCCGCTTCGACGAGGAGGCGCTCCGCAGTCTCGGACGCAATTCATCCGGCGTACGCGGTATCAATATCGACGATGACGATGAGGTTATAGGAGCTCTTTCCGCCAATCCCGGAGATTCCGATTACGCATCACGTACAGTGCTGGTAGTCAGCGAGAACGGTTATGGCAAGCGCACCTCTCCGGAGGAGTATCGCAAGACCGCCCGCGGTGCCAAGGGAGTACGTACCATCAACATCACGGAAAAGACTGGCCCGCTTGTTGCAATCAAGTCGGTAACAGAAGATAACGACCTGATGATAATCAACAAGTCCGGGCTTACCATCAGAATGTCCGTGACCGATATCAGAGTCGCCGGCCGTGCTACGCAAGGCGTAAGGCTGATCAACATACGCGAGGGAGACTCCATAGCGGCTGTCTGCCCGGTACCGAAGGAAGAAGAACAGGATATTGCTCCTGAAACTGAAGAAACGCTTGAAACTAATTAAAATTGAATAGACAATGAAAAAAGTATTGATGGTTTTGGCTCTTGCAGCCGCATTTACCGCAGCAAACGCTCAGGTAAAGAGTATCCCGGCAGCCCAGGCGGCTGTCCAGAAAGCCAAGGCAGATGTAGAGAATCCCAAAAAGGCAGAAAAATTTGCCACTTGGATCAAATATGGCCAGACACTCGTGGATGCGTACGATGCACCTGCCGGAAGCGGATGGCTCGGTGCTAACAAGAACGAGGTCCAGCTTATCTCCAACAACGAGAAGCCTCTGTCTGTCGAGCAAGTCGTCATTGGCGGCCAGAACTATGAGAAGGAGGTTTATCCTACCAGGAATTACTATTACAACGAAGCTGGCCAGCTGGGAATCATCGAGGTTACCAAGCCTATCGTAGAAGATGCTCTTGGCCAGGCTCTCGAGGCTTACAAGAAAGCCGCGGAGCTCGATGTAAAACATTCCAAGACGAAGGATATCACCGGCGCCCTGCTTTCCATATCCGGCAAGTTCAACGAGGATGCATACACTGCATATACCCTCGGAGACGTTGCAAAGGCTTCCAAGCTTTTCGAGAATGCAGCTGCAGCCCGCGAGGCTGAGCCTCTCAGCCAGCTGGATTCCAACTCCATCTACAACGCCGGCTTTACTGCATGGCTTGCAGGTGATATGGATCGCGCAGAGAAGTTCTTCAAGCGTTCATACGACATCGGCTATTACGGAGATGGCGGTGAGACTTTCGCCAAGCTTGCAGATATCGCCGAGAAGGGTGGCCACCCTGAGAAGGGCAAGGATTACCTTGAGGAAGGTTTCCAGAAGTTCCCTCAGAGCCAGAGCATTCTGGTCGGCCTGATCAACTACTATCTCACCAACAACGGCAGTACCGACCGTCTCTTCGAGCTCCTCAACGAAGCAAAGAAGAACGAGCCGAACAACCCTTCCCTCTACTACGTCGAGGGTAATATCTGCAACCAGTTGGGTAAGATAGACGAGGCAGTTGCAGCATATGACCAGTGCTCCAAGATTGATCCCAAGTATGCATTCGGTTTCATCGGAAAGGGTCAGATGTTCTACAACCAGGCTATCAAGTTCTCCGAGGAGGCTCAGAATGAGATGGATGACGCTAAGTACATGGCTCTCGTAGAGAAGTTCGAGAATAGCCTCAAGTCTTGCATCGAGCCTTTCGAGCAGGCATACAACCTCCTCCAGGACGAGCAGACCAAGGTGGCTGTAGCAGAATACCTCAAGAACGCATGCTTCCGCTTCCGTACGGCCGACGCCTCCTACCAGGAGAAGTACGACAAGTACGCAGCTGTTGTCGCCGGGGGCAAATAGTTTAAACTCACAGCATAAGAAAGAGCCAGCCACAGCGGTTGGCTCTTTTCTTTAAATCAGATTTTGATTACCTTTGCAGGTTATGAATAAAGTCTCTGCAATACTATCCCTTGCCGCTCTGCTGCTGGCGGTTTCTTCTTGCGACTTCTTCCGTTGCATCGCGGGCCGTCCGGGTTCTGCCGAACTGCAGCAGAAGCGTGAACGCATAGAAAAGATGGAAGTCCGCAGGGATTCAGTGGAGAGGGCCAGAATCGACTCCGTGATCATGGCAGAAAAAGCAGCAGCGGATTCCCTTTACGCAGTAGATACTTTGACCCGCCGGGGCTTGCTCCGCAAGGCTTCTGCCGTAAAGAGAATTTCTGCAAGTCAGCTCGCAAACCGTTATTACATAGTAGCCGGCGCCTTTTCCAAGCCGGCGAATGCCGACCGTCTGGCACAACGTTATGCCGACGCCGGTGTGGAGTCTCTGGTATTCCGTTACACGAGCGGCCTCTGCGGCGTATTTGTTGCGCCAAGTGACCGCGTTGCAGAAGCTCTGGTTTCTTACCGGAAGGTTATGCAACTGCCGTTTGCGTCTCATCAGGCCTGGATACTTGTAAACGAGTAGGATATGAGACGATTGTTGATTCTCCTGGCCATCCTGCTGCCGCTCGGCGCCGGCGCCCAGTATAAAACGCCCGCTTATACTGATCTCTCCGAAAGCGAGATGGTACGGGCGATGAAGGAAGATGCCGGATATCTGGCCTCTGCCGCCCTCGAGGGACGTGCTGCCGGTTCGGAGGGGGAACTCGATGCGGCGCGTTATATGTCCTCCCGCTTGAAAGAAGCAGGCGCTGATCTGCTGTACGGAGAAGACGGAGACTTATTCGGCCTGCATCAGGAAAGCGGGGACACGCTGCGTTCCAGGAATGTCGCAGCTTTCATTCCCGGTTACGACAGTAAACTCAGAAATAATTACATAGTTGTCTGCGCCCGTCTGGACAACATGGGAAGCTCTGTGGTAAACGTTAACGGCGAGCCGGTGCAAAAGATTTATTACGGTGCGAACGGCAACGCTTCCGGCCTTGCCATGCTGCTTCAGCTTGCGGAGCGCCTGAAGACCAATCAGGTGTTGCTCAAGCGTTCAGTGATCCTGCTTGCGCCCGGTGCCTCCCTCAAAGACGGGGCCGGATCCTGGTATTTCCTTCACCGATCGTTCTCCGCTGCTGACAAGATAGACGCGATGGTGGAACTTAACATGCTCGGTACAGGCTCCGCAGGGTTCTATGCCTATACAGGGTCCAATGCCGACATGAACCGTACTGTCACGTTCCTGTCCAATACTTTGCAGCCGGTGCAGCCCAAACTGGTTCCGGCAGAACCCTGTCCTTCAGATCACCGTATTTTTTATGATGCCAGGATTCCTTCGGTGATGTTTACTACCGGAATGTATCCTGAATACAACAGCGAAAGGGATACGCCATCCATTTTGGAATATGACTGGATGGAGAGGGAAGTGGAGTATCTGTACAATTTTATAGTTGCCCTTGCCGGGGGCGCAAAGCCTGAATTTGACCCTTCGGAAGCTGCTAAGGAACTCTATCTTGAGGGTAAGCGGGGTGTAATTGCTTATTACGATTGTGACGTAAAACCCACTTTCCTGGGCAGCAGTGACCCGGCGGAATTCCTGAAAAAATGGGTTTACGTATATCTGAAGTATCCTCAGGAAGCAGTGCGGCAGGGCATTCAGGGCCGTGTGCTGGTGGATTTCGTTATAGATGAAAAAGGTCATGTGACCGATGTACGTGCCGTCAAGAGCAGCCATCCGTTACTCGAGGAGGAGGCCTTGAGGGTTATCAAAGCGTCGCCGGATTGGAAGCCGGGCCGCGTCAGAGGTCAGAAAGTCAAGTCCGAGGTTTCGTTGAACGTTGAATTCCGTCTGGAAAAGAAGAAGTAAAATATGGAGTACGATTTCAAATCGATTGAGAGCAAATGGCAGGCCTACTGGGCTGCACACAAGACATTCAAGGCAGTAGAAGATGCATCCAAGCCCAAATACTATGTGCTGGACATGTTTCCTTATCCTTCCGGCGCCGGCTTGCATGTGGGACACCCGCTCGGCTACATAGCCAGCGACATCTATTCCCGCTACAAGAGGCTCAAGGGCTTCAACGTGCTGCACCCTATGGGCTACGACGCTTTCGGTCTGCCTGCGGAGCAGTATGCTATACAGACCGGCCAGCATCCGGAAAAAACCACGTCGGAGAACATCGCCCGCTACCGTGGCCAGCTGGACCGCATCGGCTTCTCGTACGATTGGGACAGGGAGCTCCGTACCTGCGACCCTGCCTATTACAAGTGGACGCAGTGGGCTTTCCTGAAAATGTTCGATAGCTGGTACGACCCTGCAGCCGGCAAGGCACGCCCTGTTTCCGAGCTCGTCGCCCGCATCGAAAAGGAGGGGTACGAAGACGTGACGCCGGAGGTATGGGCGACCGCGTCTGATAAAGAGAAGTCCGATATCCTCATGCGTTATCGTATTGCATATCAGGGAGAGACGTCCGTCAACTGGTGCGAGGGCCTGGGGACCGTTCTGGCGAACGACGAGGTCAAGGACGGCCTTTCCGTGCGCGGCGGCTTCCCCGTGGAGCAGAAGAAAATGACACAGTGGCAGCTGCGCGTGTCTGCTTATGCCGAGAGACTGCTGGAGTCGCTCGACCGCCTGGACTGGAGCGACTCGCTCAAAGAGATGCAGCGCAACTGGATCGGCCGTTCGGACGGCACCGAGGTGGTCTTCGAGACCATCTGTGACGGCCGTCGCAAGCCGGTGACCATCTTCACCACTCGCGTGGACACCATTTTCGGCGTCACCTTCATGGTGCTGGCACCCGAGAGCGAACTGGTAGACGAGCTCGCTTCCGCCGATCGCAAGCAAGCGGTTGCCGAATATATAAAGGAGGTCAAGAAGAAGACCGAACGCGAGCGTATCGCCGAGACCAGGAGCGTTACGGGCGTGTTCGCGGGGTCCTACGGCATCAATCCGCTTACCGGGGAGCAGATTCCTATTTGGATTTCCGAGTACGTGCTGGCGGGATACGGCACCGGCGCCATTATGGCAGTGCCTGCCCACGACAGCCGCGACTACGCGTTCGCACGCAAGTTCGAGCTGCCCATCGTGCCCATTATCGAGGGCTGCGACGTCAGCGAAGAGTCCTTCGACGCCAAGGAGGGCAAGATGTGCAACTCCGGATTCCTCAACGGAATGGACGTCAAGCAGGCAATAGAGGCTGCCAAGGATTACGTTGAAGAGAAAGGACTCGGCCGCCGCAAGACGAATTACCGTCTGCGCGACGCCATTTTCTCACGCCAGCGCTACTGGGGCGAGCCGTTCCCCATTTACTACAAGGACGGCATCCCGTGCCCCGTGTCCGAAGAAGACCTGCCGCTCACGCTCCCGGAGATCAGCTCCTACAAGCCTACGGGAGAGGCTCCGCTCGCACGCGCGAAAGACTGGAAGTACAAGGGAGATCCTCTGGAAACGTCCACCATGCCCGGCTTTGCCGGATCGAGCGCCTACTATCTGCGCTATATGGATCCCCAGAATGACAACGCGCTCGTTTCGCGCGAGGCGGACGAATACTGGCGCTCCGTCGACCTTTATGTCGGCGGCACCGAGCATGCCACGGGCCACCTTATCTACTCCCGTTTCTGGAACAAGTTCCTGTTCGACCTCGGCTATGTGTGTGAGGACGAGCCTTTCCGCAAGCTGGTGAACCAGGGAATGATTCAGGGCCGTTCCAACTTTGTTTACCGTATAGTGGGCACCAACACCTTTGTTTCCGAGGGCCTGCGCAAAGACTACGAGACAACGGAGATTCATGTGGACGTGAACATAGTGTACAACGACAAGCTGGATCTGGATGCATTCCGTGCCTGGCGGCCTGAATTCGCTGATGCTGAATTCATACTCGAAGACGGAGAGTACCGCTGCGGCTGGGCAATTGAGAAAATGAGCAAGTCTATGTACAACGTGGTGAATCCGGATCTTGTCTGCGACACTTACGGAGCCGACACCCTGAGGCTTTACGAGATGTTCCTCGGTCCTGTGGAGCAGAGCAAGCCGTGGGATACCAAGGGAATAGACGGTGTAAACCGCTTCCTGAAGAAATTCTGGCGCCTGTTCTACAACAAGAGCGAATGGCTGGTTTCTGACGAGAAAGCTACTCCTGAGGAACTCAAGGTTCTGCACAAGCTTATAGGCAAGGAGCAGGAAGATATAGAGAACTTCTCATACAATACCACCATCAGCGCATTCATGATTGCGGTAAATGATCTTACCGCACTGAAATGCAGCAAGAGAGAGGTACTCGAGCCGCTCGTGGTACTGCTTTGTCCTTTTGCCCCTCATATTACGGAAGAGCTCTGGGAGCGCCTCGGCCACGAGGGCTCGGTGGCTTATGCCTCCTTCCCCGAGTTTATCCCCGCCCTCGCCGCGGAAGATAACGTCACCTATCCGGTCCAGTTCAACGGCAAGATGCGCTTTACGGTAGATCTGCCCCGCAGCGCGTCGCCTGCAGAGGTCGAGGCGGCCGTCCGTGCCAATGATTCTACGTCTAAGTATGTGGGTGAGCAGCAGATTGTTAAGGTTATAGTTGTTCCAGGCAGGATTGTGAACATAGTAGTGAAATGAAAAACAAAGTAGCAAGGCTTATCTGGGAGTATCTCGCCCTTACGGTGGCGTGCTTCATTTTCGCTTTTGCATGGGAGAGCCTCATGATACCCAACGGTATGTCCGCCGGCGGTATGATGGGTCTTTGTACCGTTGTCCAGTATGCGACCGCCGGCCTGATTCCTGCCCAGTATTCCTATATTGCAATCAACGCGATATTGATTATCATTGCAGTATTTGCGATGGGTATAGGCTTCGGATTCAAGACAATTTACTGTATTGTCCTTTCTACCGTCGCTATGGAGCTGCTGGCCGATTTTTCTGGTCTGCACAGCGTTCCCGGACAGTTCTTCTATGTGAAGGAGACTATACTTATTCCCGTACTTGCAGGAGCTGCTGAAGCGGTTGGAATAGGCATCGTGCTGCGTTACGGCGGCAGTACCGGAGGTACCGATATCATCGCTCTGATGATTAACAAGTATTGGCCCGTGGCCCTCAGTTCCGCCTTCCTCATTTCTGATCTGGTGGTTATCTCCCTGCTCCTGTTCCTTCCGGACAAGTCTTTTTCCGACGCTTGCTACGGTTTGGTTGAAGTGGTTACTTTTTCCCTGATTATCGATATGGTGGTAGGAGGAAAGAAGTCTTCCTACCAGCTGCTGGTGTTTTCCAACAAGCATAAGGAAATTGCTGACTATATCACCGACGTCATGTCCCGCGGCGTGACCGTGTTGAATGCACAGGGCTGGTACACCAAGCAGCAGAAGGATGTTCTCCTTATCATCATCAATCAGAAAGAATTCCCTCAATTGTCGAAGGTAATCAAAGATATAGATCCCAGGGCGTTCATGTCCGTGTCGCCTACAAGTAACGTATATGGAGAAGGCTTTGACGAGATCAAGGCCGGAATAAGATCAAAAAAGAAGAAAGATGCCGCTCAGTAAGAAATCCGCTTTTGTTTTTGTAAAGGAGTATGCCCTCATTACCCTGGGCATCTTACTCTACGTGACCGGGTGGAACCTGTTCCTTATTCCCAATAACCTCGTTGGCGGGGGAGTATCCGGTGTGGCCGCAATCATTCAGTATGCAACCAAAGGCTTCATAAAGATTGGTACCACTTATTTTGTAGTTAATGCAGTTCTGCTGGTGATTGCCTTGTTCATCCTGGGCAAGGGATTCGGCGGCAAGACTGTATTCGCTGTAATAATCGCCTCCGTCGGCCTGAATGCCATGCAGGGCCTCATCCCGGCGGAAATTACCCAGGCCCTCGCCATCGACAACGGAAAGCTTATGAGCACAATCATGGGCGGTATACTCGTAGGCGTCGGTATAGGAATGACAATGTCTCAGGGAGGCAGTACCGGGGGAACAGACATTATAGCGCTCATTGTCAACAAGTACCGTAATGTATCTCCCGGCCGGATGATACTCTGGATGGATGTGGTTATTATCCTGTCGTCCATGCTGGTGCCTTCCTATTCCTCCGAGGGAGATCTTCTGCCCTGGACTGAGAAAGTCACCACCGTGGTGTACGGTTTCATTCTGGTGGTGGTAAACAGCACCGTGCTGGACCTTTATCTTTCAGGTTCCCGTCAGTCCGTTCAGGTTTTCATCCTGTCACAGAAGTACCCGGAGATTGCCGATATGATTACCCGTGACCTTCACAGGGGCGTTACGGTGCTGGACGGAAAGGGCTGGTACACCAAGCATGACACAGAGGTCCTTATGGTGCTTACCAGGAAGTCGGATCTTAGTATGTTACTTCGTATGGTAAAGAGCGTGGATTCTAATGCATTCCTCTCAGTCTCTTCTGTAACAGGCGTTTACGGTAAGGGATTCGACCAGATAAAAGAGAAGGTCAAAGGGGCAAAAGAAAAAGTTTCGAAAGAATCATAAACCCTGAAAAAAACCTCTTTCAGGACCCCTTCGTTGTCGGAGTCGATATTTATTTTTGACTCCGTTATGAAAATAAAAATCAGATCCCACAAACTTTTGCGGCTAAGTGCATTATTGCTTATGCCGCTGCTTTCATTGTATGATTTCTTATCGGCCGGGGCACTTGCCCCGGCGGTGCTGTGCCTGAATCTGTGGTGTTCTCTTCAGATTTTGATTCTCTATCCTTTGCCTCACGAGCCCGTGCATCCCTCAGTTACCGCGACTTTGGTTTCGATTTCCATGTGCGTATTATTTAAGTTGTTAGGGTTCCCGCCCTGGGCTTTCGTAATTGGAGGCACAACGCTGGCTTTCAGTTTCTCGCTCCACAGGGGCGTGTGCCGATTTGCCGATGTCCCGCCTTTGTTCATGGTTTCCACGGTATGGGCGGGAGTTCTGGATTATCTCAGTCTGTTGCATATGACTTTTTTCATAGTAACCGGCGTCTGGCTGTGCGTCCTGGTATCGTGGCGGGCTATGGCGTGGTCTCTGCTTTTCACGCTGGCCGTTTTCTTCGGCATGCAATATTATCGCATCTACACTCGCCGCACCTTGTTTCTGGGGAGAAGGAAGGAGGCTCTTATCCGTCAGGGGCAGAAGGGGTCAGGCTACAAATTGCCAATCCAATATGTAGATTCCGACAGCCGTTCGGCCGTCCTATTCAATGACGTTGTAAAGATAATGGAAGTAAAGAAGCCTTATTTGCAGGAAGACTTCAACCTTGACGACCTATCCCGTATGACCAGGACAAACCGTCTGTACCTTTCCAAGGCCATAAATTTCCACTCGGGACGCAACTTTAACCAGCTGGTTAATTATTACAGGGTAAAATATGCCATGGAACTCATAAAGAAGGATTCCGGGTTGAAAATGGGAGAAGTGGCGGTCATGTGCGGCTTCCATACCACCGTATCGTTCAATATGGCCTTCAAACTCAACGAGCATACCACGCCCAGCGAGTATGCCCGTAGCTTGAGAACTATAAGCAGATGAAATTCTTTTTATTGTCAACAGATCATCTTCAAACTAAACTATGGTTTGGAGATGATGCAGATTATGCTGTAGCTATGAACTATGTGGCAATTACGGCATACAGATATAGCGTGAATGTAGTTGCCTTCATCTTAATGTCAAACCACGTTCACTTCATTTTGGAATGCGAAAAAGAAACAGCTGCCGACTTTGTTTCTTTCTTTAAGGAGATGTACGGGCTGTATCGTCGAAAACGCTACGGTGACACTCAATATTTGCGTGGACTCTTGGTGGATATTCAAAATGTACCACTGGAAAATGAATCGATGGAACGAGCAATAGCATATGTTCAGTCAAATAGCGTAGCTGCGCGTCTTTGTACACATCCGTCAGGGTATCCATGGGGTACCGGGAATGTATTCTTTGATTCGACCTTTTATGAAGTACATCCGGTAGGATCGCTTTCCGCAAGAAAAAGAGCAAGTATCATGCACAGTAAGCTTCCGGTTAATCCCGGCTGGTCTTTGGGGCCTGGCGGTTTCATTTTGCCTAAGTGCTATGTTACCACTAGTTTTGTAGAAGGGTTGTTCAGAACGCCTTCCAGATATCAGTACTTTTTGGATAACTCTTCTAAAGTACGAAAGACTCGAGAGCAAGTGAGCCCGTCCTTTTCAGATCAATTGGTGTTAACGGCGTCGCTTAACTTATGCCATTCATTGTTTCGAGCAAATAGTATTGATGATCTTTCTCCTTCTCAAACGGCTGAATTGGTAAAACAACTAAAGCGAAGATTCTCTTCTGACGCTGCGCAAATAAGCAGGACTACCGGTGTGGCATATTCAGAAGCCCTTCGGATTCTTGAAAGCATATAATGATTGCGCCTACTCTCCTTTTTCTTTCAGGGGGTAGGCGCAATATCGCTTGTTTTTGATTCTACCCTCAATCCAAATAGGGAGGGTAAGGGCGTTTGAGGACTAAAGCGGCCAGGACGCAGGCGGTGGAGCTATCACGTGTAAATCATCGTGTTTTACCGGATGCTCCAGGTGAATCTCGTGGGCGTGCAGGCAAATACTGCCGTCCGGGTTGGATCGTGGAGCGCCGTACTTAAGGTCGCCTTTTATGGGACAGCCGATGTGCCCGAGCTGGCAGCGTATCTGGTGGTGGCGTCCTGTCAGCAGTTCCACCTCTACCAGCTGGTACCGCTCCGTGCTTTTAAGCCACTTATAGTTCAGTTTGGCCAGTTTGGCGCCCGGGCGCTCTGTGGTAATATAGGATTTGTTCTTGGGCTCGTTCTTGATGAGCCAGTCTTCCAGGTGCCCCTCTGCGGGCTCAGGTTTGCTGCAGCAAAGGGCCCAATAGGTCTTGTGCGCTCCGCCTTCCTTAAAGATAACGCCCAGGCGGCCCAGAGCCTTACTGGTCTTTGCCAGCACACAAATGCCGCTGACGGGACGGTCCAGTCGGTGAGGTATGCCCAGGAATACCTGACCCGGTTTGTCGTCGCGCTGGGCGATGAAAGCCTTGTAGGCTTCTGCCAGACACTCGTCTCCGGTTTTGTCACCCTGTGTGATCTCTCCGGGCAACTTGTTGACAATCAGCAAGTGATTGTCCTCATAAAGGATACGGTTTTGCAGATTATGGTACTCCGCTTCTGTCAGCTTTCTGTAAATCATAATAATGCAAATATACTACTTTTATTAATTCCGGCGCCTGTACTTGGGCGGAGAGCAATCCGGCTACGTCCATTCTCGCGGCTTCGCCGCTGCGGCTGAGTAACGCCGGACCGCTCTCTGCCACAAATTAATCGGCGCCGGAATTCTGACAATTTGTCACAAAACGGACAATGGCAAAAGATTTGATGATTGAAGATGTGGACCGCAAGAGGTCCGGAACAATTGAAGTAAAACAAAAAAGAATTATAGATATGGGAAAAATTATCGGAATCGATCTCGGCACCACCAATTCGTGCGTAGCCGTTATGGAAGGCAACCAGCCTACTGTTATCATCAATGACGAAGGCGCCCGCACCACGCCGTCCGTCGTTGCATTCACAGACAATGGCGAGCGTAAGGTCGGATCTCCTGCAAAGCGTCAGGCGATCACCAACCCTGGCAACACCATTTTCTCCATCAAGCGTTTCATGGGTGAAACCTACGACCAGGTGAGCAAGGAAGTCGCACGCGTTCCTTATAAAGTTAACCGTGGCGACAACAACACTCCCCGTGTAGATATCAACGGTCGTCTTTACAGTCCTCAGGAAATCTCCGCAATCATTCTCCAGAAGATGAAGAAGACCGCAGAAGATTATCTCCGTCAACCTGTCACCGAGGCGGTTATCACCGTCCCCGCTTACTTCTCCGACAGCCAGCGTCAGGCCACCAAGGAGGCAGGCAAGATCGCCGGTCTGGATGTGAAACGTATCATCAACGAGCCTACCGCAGCCGCTCTTGCCTACGGTCTGGACAAGAAGAACAAGAACATGAAGGTCGCCGTCTATGACCTTGGCGGCGGTACTTTCGATATCTCCATCCTGGAACTCGGCGACGGCGTTTTTGAGGTCCGTTCCACCAACGGTGACACCCACCTCGGCGGCGACGACTTCGACCAGGCAGTAATCGACTGGCTTGCCGGCGAGTTCGCATCCGAGAACGGCGGCATGGACCTGAAGAAAGATCCTATGGCCCTCCAGCGTCTTAAGGAAGCTGCCGAGAAGGCGAAGATCGAACTTTCCAACGCCACCAGCGCAGAGATCAACCTGCCGTACATCACCGCAGTCGACGGCATGCCCAAGCACCTGGTGAAGACCCTTACCCGTGCCAAGTTCGAGGCCCTTTGCGACGACCTCTTCCGCCGCAGCATCGAGCCTTGCCGCAAGGCCCTCGAGGATGCCAAACTGAGCGCATCCCAGATAGACGAAGTCCTGCTCGTGGGCGGTTCTACCCGTATCCCCAAGGTGCAGGAGATGGTGAAGGAATTCTTCGGCAAGGAGCCCAACAAGAGCGTCAACCCCGACGAGGTCGTGGCTATCGGCGCTGCTATCCAGGGCGGTGTTCTCACCGGCGACGTGAAGGACGTACTGCTGCTCGACGTTACACCTCTGAGCCTCGGTATCGAGACCCTCGGCGGAGTGATGACCAAGCTCATCGAGTCCAACACCACCATCCCCGCCAAGAAGAGCCAGGTATTCAGCACTGCGGCCGACAACCAGCCGAGCGTTGAAATCCGCGTGCTCCAAGGCGAGCGCCCCATGGCAAAGGACAACAAGCAGATCGGAGTGTTCCATCTGGACGGCATAGCCCCCGCACCCCGCGGCATACCTCAGATCGAAGTAAGCTTCGACATCGACGCCAACGGCATCCTGAGCGTCTCCGCGAAGGATAAGGCTACCGGCAAGGAGCAGAGTATCCGTATCGAGGCTTCAAGCGGCCTGAGCGACGCCGAAATCCAGCGCATGCGCGATGAAGCCAAGGCCAACGAAGAAGCAGACAAGGCCGAGAAGGAGCGTGTAGACAAGATCAACAATGCCGACGCCATGGTGTTCCAGACAGAGAAGAACCTCAAGGAATATGGCGACAAGATTCCTTCCGACAAGAAGAACGCCATCGAGAACGCGTGTGCAGAGCTTAAGAAGGCTGTCGAGGCCAAGGACCTCAGTGCCATCGAGCGTTACAACTCCGAACTGGAAGCCGCATGGCACGCTGCATCCGAGGATATGGCCAAGGCCGCACAGGGCGGTGCCCAGGGTCCTCAGGACGGAGCCGGATTCAACCCCGGAAACGGCGGCTTCGGCGGCCAGCAGGGCGGTCCCCAGTCCGGACCCGGTCCGGACTACGGCAACAACAATCAGCCGGATGAGCAATAAAACCGATTCTACCCTCCCAATTTGGATTGAGGGTAGAATCAAAAAATAGCAAGATTGCGCCTACTCTCCTTTTTCTTTCAGGGGGTAGGCGCAATATCGCTCAGGCTCTTCATCATCTTTTCGGCCGCCGCCTTCACCTTTTCTGTGGCTTTCCTGTTGCGGAGATAGTAATTCACTTTTCCATCGGGTCTATGGATTCGTCGTATACTTTGACTTTTCCTGTGCCTTAACGGCAACAAAAAGAGATGTGAACAAGGCGGCAATGGCTAATATCTTTCTTATATTAAAATAGTTACATGAGCCACTCGCTCATGTCTTCGCCTGCGGCGATGCCATCCCTGATAAGTGTGGAAGAAATGTCTACGAAAGGGGAGTCGAGTATCTCTATCTTTGCCTGCGGCAACTGTTCGAGTATGTCTTCCCTAATCATTTCAGGATCATATCCTTTGCGGGGATAGACCACGACTCCGTATTCTGTCAATATGCGCGCGGCGTCGCGCCAGTTCATGAAGTTCTGCAGGTTGTCCGCCCCTATCACCAGGGTGAAACTGTTCTCCGGCTCCCGTATGCGCAGCGCGTCCAGGGTGCGGATTGTATAATGAGGCGGCTCCATGTCCAGCTCGATATTGTCCACCCACACGTGGAGCTCCGGATGCCGGCGTGCCGCTTCAATGGCGTCACGGTAACGCTTTTCGGCTGAAAGGGCTTTCTCCGGGTCCTTGAAAGGATTCTGGGGCGATATTACAAGGTACACCCAGTCGAAGCCGCTGTCGTTCGTCAGGTATTCCATGATGGCCTGATGACCGATGTGCAGGGGGTCGAAGGAACCGGAGTAAACAGCTATGCGCATAAGAATTCGTCTACCATTGCTTCCGCTTTGGCAAAAGTGTCTTCCAGTTTGTCGTTCACGAGCTCGCGGTCAAAGCGGCCGGCGGCGAAGTCAAGCTCGGACTGAGCCTTCTCCAGACGCTCGCGTATTGCTTCTTCGGTATCAGTGGCACGTCCGCGCAGGCGTTTCTCCAATACCTCCAGAGACGGGGGAACTATAAGCACGGAGAGAGCGGTGTCTCCGAAATACTTCTTAAGGCTCACGCCTCCCTTTACATCTACGTCGAATACAATCACGTGGCCTTTGGCCCAGATGCGCTCCACTTCCGATTTGAGGGTGCCGTAAAAACGGTCGTGATACACTTCTTCGTATTCCACGAATGCATCTTCGGATATCAATTTGCGGAAACGCTCTGCATTTATGAAATAGTATTCTACACCGTCTTGTTCGGAGCCCCTGGGGGAGCGTGACGTGGCACTGATGGAAAATTCGAACTCCGGGTGAAGGCTCAGGAGATGTCCTACCACCGTACTTTTTCCAGCTCCGGAGGGCGCCGAGAAGATTATTACTTTACCGTTCATAATTAATTATGATTTCGCGATAAAGATACTAATTCTTTCGAAAAGAATTGCTATATTTGCGTGATTTACAAGAACGTTAGTTTACACTGTTATATCAAATTATGAAAGTATCCTTTAAAGATCTTGGTCTGGTGAACACCCGCGAGATGTTCGCAAAGGCCGTCAAGGGCGGTTACGCCATCCCTGCATTCAATTTCAACAACATGGAGCAGCTCCAGGCTATCATCCAGGCTGCTACCGAGACCAAGTCTCCGGTTATTCTCCAAGTGAGCAAGGGCGCGCGCAACTATGCAAACCAGACCCTTCTCCGTTATATGGCACAGGGTGCTGTAGAGTATGCCAAGGAGCTTGGTTGGAAAAAGCCTCAGATTGTTCTTCACCTCGATCATGGCGACAGCTATGAGGTTTGCAAGAGCTGCGTTGATTTCGGCTTCTCTTCCGTTATGATCGACGGATCCGCTCTCCCTTACGACGAGAACGTGAAGCTCACCCGCAAAGTCGTCAACTACGCACACAAGTTCGATGTGACCGTCGAGGCTGAGCTCGGCGTGCTCGCAGGTGTTGAGGACGAGGTTTCCGCCGAGGTCTCCCATTACACAAAGCCCGAGGAGGTAATCGACTTCGTCAAGAAGACCAAGTGCGACTCCCTCGCAATCTCCATCGGTACCAGCCACGGTGCATACAAATTCAAACCCGAGCAGTGCACCCGTGACCCCAAGACCGGCCGTCTGGTACCTCCGCCCCTCGCATTCGACGTGCTGAAGGCTATCGAGAAGAAACTCCCCGGTTTCCCCATCGTTCTCCACGGATCCAGTTCCGTTCCTCAGGAGTATGTCGATATCATCAATGCAAACGGCGGCAAGCTCCCCGATGCAGTAGGTATCCCCGAGGAGCAGCTCCGCAAGGCTGCCAAGAGCGCTGTCTGCAAGATCAACATCGACTCCGACAGCCGTCTTGCAATGACTGCTGCTATCCGCAAGCACTTCAACGAGTTCCCCGGACATTTCGATCCCCGTCAGTACCTCAAGCCCGCCCGTGAGGAGATGAAGAAGATGTACATCGAGAAGATCGTCAACGTCCTCGGTTCCAACGGCAAAGCCAGGTAGGATTAAAAATCGCAAAAAATAAGGGCCCGAAACATTTCGGGCTCTTTTTTTTATAAAAAAAACATTACCTTTGCACGTTTCCACGATAGTTCAACCCCTTCCGACAAGTGCGCCGGGAACAAACAGGAAGGCAAGATGATCAGAATTTTCTACCGCTCCGGGGCTGAGATATGTCTCGCCCAAGCAGAAAAACAACTGACTGCCATCGGCAAGGACAACGTACTCTGGATAGACCTCATCTCCCCGAGCGGTGAGGAAAAAAGAGCCGTAGAGGCATTCCTGGACACGGAAATCCAAAGCCGCGCGCAAGCTGAGGAAATCGAGAGCTCTTCCCGTTTCTGGGAGGACGACAAGGCCATTTACGCGAACACCAACTTCTTGTCTCCTGCTGACGACGAGATGTTGATGGATCCTGTATCCTTCATCCTTGCGGATCGATCCATTACTACTCTTCGAGAAATTCCCCTGCGTTCCTTTGATACCCTGCAGCGCAAGATTCAGGCTCTTCCGGACCAGTTCCCCGACGGCTTTACCGTATTCGTGGAGATAATGGACAAGCGTGTCGACCTTGACGCCGATATCGTGGAGCTTATCTCCAAAGACGTTTCCCAGTTCAGCAAGCGCATCAACCAGCAGGAAGACATTAACGAAGAATTCCTCCTGGATATCAACCAGTTGCAGGAGAATGCAATGTTCGTGCGCGAAAACGTTGTGGATAAACAGAGGCTCATTTCGAATATCATCAAGAGCAAGCGCTGTCCCAAGAACTCCGACATCCGCGAGGACCTGTCGGTCATTCTTCAAGATATAGCTTCCCTTATCAACCATACCAATTTTGCTTTCGAGAGGCTGGAGTATCTGCAGGATACCGTGGTGGGCCTTATCAACCTGGAGCAGAACAGCATAATGAAGATTTTCACCTTCGTGTCCCTGCTCCTAATGCCTGCCACCCTGGTCGCCAGCTTCTACGGCATGAACGTTACCCTGCCGCTTGCCGACAAGTGGTGGGCCTGGCTCGCCATCGCTCTCCTGATGGTCTTCCTCATCGTTGGAATCTGGATGATATTCAAGCACAAGAAAATGTTATGAAAAGACTCGCCCCCATTCTGGCGCTCGTGGTGTTTGCCGCTTGCGCCAAGCCTGTTCAGCTCCTGCCGGCATCAGCTTTCGACACGGAAATCGACGGAAAAACCGTGTCGCTTTATACTATCGAAGGCGGCGGCCTGACTGCCCAGATTACGAATTACGGCGCCCGCGTGGTGTCGCTGTGGGTGCCCGACAGGGACGGCTGCCTGCGGGACGTGGTAATCGGTTACGGCAACATCGATGCTTACGTGAACAATCCCGGCGAGCGTTTCCTGGGCTCGAGCCCCGGGCCGGTGGCTAACCGTATCGGGGGCGCTTCGTTTGAACTCGACGGCGTGACATATACACTCGATAAGAACGACGGGGAGAATACCCTTCATGGCGGTTTCGTGGGAATCGACAACCTGGTGTGGGACGTAGTGGAGCAGGGGAAGAATAGCATCAAGATGCAGGTGGTCCATCCCGACGGCCTCGGTGGCTTCCCCGGCAACAAGACCATAAGTGCCAGGTTTACACTTACATCCAATTCTTCACTGAAAGTAGAGTTTGAGGCAACGACCGATGCTCCTACGCCCATGAACCTTGCCCACCACTCGTTCTTCAACCTGAAGGGCAGCGGCGACGGCGACATCCTCGGGCACATGCTTCTTATCAAGGGACATGCTATTACGCCCGTTAACGAGCAGTTGATTCCGGGAGACGAGGTGGTGGCGCTTGACGGGACGGCTTTCGATTTCCGGGAGCCGCATCCGATAGGGGAGCGAATCGGTGCGGACGACTTACAGATTCATAACGGGCACGGGTATGATCATAATTGGGTGCTGGATGTTGACGGAAACGGTTCTGTCACGGTGAACGCCACGGTCTTTGATCCGGTGTCCGGCACATTCATGGAAGTTTTGTCGGATCAGCCCGGCCTTCAGTTCTACAGCGGCAATTTCTTCGGCGACGGCAAAACCGTCGATAAATACGGGCATGCGATTGTGTACCGCGGCGCCCTTGCCCTCGAAACGCAGAAATTCCCCGACAGCGTGCATCATCCGCAGTTTCCGAACACCATTCTCCGCCCCGGCGAAACCTACCGCCACACCTGCGCTTACCGCTTCAGCAGCAAGTAGCCACGCTACTTGCTGCTCACTACTATCCCTCTGCACCCCCAGGGGACAAGGGGAAGGTTCCCCATGCGCTGCTCCTTCGTCGCAGCGATCCCCTCTGTCGGCGCAAGCGCCTCCGGACCATCTCTTCGAACCAGCTGCGCAGCGAAGCGGGCCAGGGGGACTGTTGCGGCAACCCGTGGCCGCCCGTGGCCACGTGAACGGGAGGGGCCCACAAGCGTAGCGCAGTGGGAGGGATGAGCGAAGCGAAGGATCTGCCGCGGCAGTCCCCCTGCGAGCGCAAGCTGCGCAGCTAGAAGAGGAGGGAGACGCCTATCGCGATAAGCACTAGGCCGCCGATGATTTCGGCGATGCGGCCGACATGTTTACCGATGAAGCGGCCGCCGCAAATGCCGAGGACGGCAGAGAGGGCGGTGACGGCGAAGACTGCAATCAGGAGCGGCAGGAAGCCGTTCCAGCTGGTGTCTTCCATGGATTGAGCTACACCAACGGCGAGGGCGTCGATGCTGGTGGCTATGCCTCCGAGCACTATGTTCCGCATGCTGTCCAGCTTTCGTACCTCCTCCTTTCCCCGGATGCCCTCCCATAGCAAAGCCCCGCCAACGTAGAGCAACAGAAGGAAGCCGATAATGTGCGACACCTTGATGACGTATGATGCCAGCAGGCTGCCGAATGCCCAGCCGGCTAGCAGAAGTCCCGTCTGAATGACGGCAAACACTGCGGCAACCTTGGCGACGGAACTCCAACGTAAGTCTTTAAGCGTCACGCTCGAACAAAGGGTGACGGCAAAGCAGTCGGCGCAAAGAGAAACGGCCACCAGAATGGCCTCGAGGATTCCCATGATACTACGGTTTGAAAAGCTGTCGGTTAACTATCGATCGGCCCAGGGTAAGCGCATCGGCGTACTCGAGCTCGTCTCCGAACCCGAGACCGCGTGCAAGCGTCGTGACCTTGCAGCCGCGGCCCTCTATCTGACGGTAGATGTAAAATGCAGTAGTCTCTCCCTCTACGTCGCCTGAAAGGGCAAGTACCACCTCGGTGCCGGGGCCAACCCTGTCGACCAGCTGCCGTATGGTAAGGTCTGACGGTCCCACTCCGTTGATGGGGGAGATTATGCCTCCGAGAACATGGTACACCCCGTGATACTGGCCGGTAGCCTCTATGCTCATGACGTCCCGCACGCTCTCCACCACGCATATGGTATCATGGTCGCGGCGAGCGTCGGCACATATGCCGCACTGGTCACCGTCGGCAACCATCATGCAGGTTTTGCAGTAATGTACGCCCTCCGCCAGATTGTCAACGGCGGATGCGAACCGGTGGATCTTCTCCGGCGGCTGCTTCAGCAAGTGGAGGGCCAGACGCAGGGCGCTGCGGCTTCCGACTCCCGGCAGGGAACTGATGGCCTCTACCGCGTCGCGGAGGGCCGAAGAGGGATAGTTGTCGGCAGGGATCATTCAACTACGACTCCGTTCTTCTTCCAGTTCATGAAGCCGATGACGCAAGTAACTATGTACAGGGAGTACATAATGGCCATCAGCCACTTATCCTGGGTGGCATATACGGAAACTATGAGAGTATTGGCAATAATCCAGTAGAAATACTGTTCGGCGTGGGAATGGGACAGCAGCCAGGCGGCAACGATACTGAAAACAAGGGATGCCGCATCCAGCACCGGCATTGGATCGCTGGTCCTGCTCAAAACAAACGACAGCACGGGAGTAAGCACGGCAATGGTACAGAAAGTCATCAACAGCCGTTGCTTGTTAAGGTGGACCACATGTATCTTGCCGCCGCTTTCCTTATCCAGCTTGCGCCAGCGTATGATTCCTATGATGGCGATGACGATAAGGTACCCGTTCAGTGCGACCTGCGCCCACAGTGGAGCCCACTCGCCGTCGCTCAGATTGGTAACAGCGACAGTCAAGGCAGCCAGCGAGGTGATAATGCTGAAATACCACATCCACTTGTGCTGGAAAATCTGAAGGGTCATGTATGTGATACCGCACACCAGCGGGATAATCTGGAGCCATCCGTGGTTGTCTGCGAACCATTGGAGAACCGGGGAGATAAGTATTGTATCCATGTCTACAAAAATAGCAATAATATTTTTCTTATTATCAATTATTTTATCTAAATTTGCGCGCTTTGTTGGGATGCAAATCCCACAGGCACAATACATAATGTTTAATTACTAGTTTTTCAAATGTTTAGTTAAAATGGAAAATGAAGAAAAAGTAACCAAGGCTGCTCAGATGCTGAATGCGTCCGTCGCTCCCGAAGAATTCGATTGGGAAGCGTTTGAAAGCGGCAAAGATGTCTACGGAGCTTCCGAGAAGGAAGAAATCGAGGCTGCGTACGACAAGACTCTCGCGCGTATCGACGCCAACGAGACCAAGGAAGGCGAAGTTACCGCTATCAACAAGCGTGAGGTCGTCGTTTCCGTCGGTGGCAAGAGCGAGGGTGTCATCATGGCAACTGAGTTCCGCTACAATCCTGACCTCAAGGTCGGTGACAAGGTGGAGGTTCTCGTGGAGTCCCCTGAGGACAAGAAGGGACAGATCGTCCTTTCCCACAAGAAGGCACGTGCACTCAAGTCTTGGGACAGAGTCAATGAAGCGTTCGAGAATGACGAGGTCGTAAAGGGTTTCGTAAAGACCCGCACAAAGGGCGGTATGATCGTCGACGTATTCGGTATCGAGGCTTTCCTGCCCGGTTCCCAGATTGACATCAAGCCTATCCGTGACTACGATCAGTTTGTAAACCAGACCATTGACTTCAAGATTGTCAAGATAAACAACGAGTACCGTAACGTAGTCGTTTCCCACAAGGCACTGCTCGAGGCTGAGCAGGAGGCAAAGAGGGCCGAACTCATCGGCAAACTCGAGAAAGGACAGGTCCTCGAGGGCGTGGTCAAGAACATCACCAACTACGGCGTGTTCGTGGACCTCGGCGGCGTTGACGGTCTCATTCACATTACCGACCTTTCCTGGGGCCGTGTCAACCACCCCGAGGAGATCGTCTCTCTGGACGAGAAGATAAAGGTCGTCGTACTCGACTTCAACGAGCAGCAGAAGCGCATCGCTCTCGGTCTCAAGCAGCTTACTCCTCATCCTTGGGACAACCTCGATCCTAACCTCAAGGTTGGCGACAAGGTAAAGGGTAAGGTTATCCTCCTCGCAGACTACGGCGCATTCATCGAGATCGAGCCCGGCGTGGAAGGTCTCGTACACGTAAGCGAAATGAGCTGGAGCCCCCGTCTCCACAGCGCCCAGGAGTTCCTGAAGCAGGGCGAGGAAGTTGAGGCCCAGGTTCTCAGCATCGACCGCGAGGCCCGCAAGATCTCTCTCGGTCTCAAGCAGCTCACCGTCAATCCTTGGGAGAACATCCGCGAGAAGTATCCCGTTGGCAGCAAGCACACCGCAACTGTCCGCAACGTCACCAACTTCGGTGTATTCGCCGAACTTGAGGACGGCGTAGAGGGGCTCGTTCACATCAGCGACCTCAGCTGGAACAAGATCAAGCATCCTTCAGAGGTTGTTAATGCCGGCGACACCATCGAGGTTCAGATTCTCGACTTCGACGAGGCCAACCACAAGCTCAGCCTTGGCCACAAGCAGCTCACCACCAACCCTTGGGATGAGATCGAGGCCAAGTTCCCTGTTGGCAGCACCGTAGAGGGAACCGTAGCATCCGTTACCGACAAGGGCGCAATGATCACCCTGGACGGTGATGTCGAAGGCTTTGCATTCAACCGCGAGATCGTCAAGGAAGACGGGAAGCCCGCTGTTGCAGGTGAGAAGCTCCCCTTCAAGGTTGTCGAGCTCCGTCGCAGCACCCGCCGTATCATCCTCAGCCACCTGCGTACTTACCAGGAGGTTAAGGAGAAGGCCGCCGCTACCGAGGCAGAGACCACCAAGAAGGCTGTCAAGAAGGTCAACTCCAATGTTGAGAAGGCCACCCTCGGCGACATCGACGCCCTGGCAGCTCTCAAGGAGAAACTCGAGAAGTCTTCCAAGTAATGCTCTTTAGCGTCACGACAATGGGCACGGCTTCGGCCATGCCCATTTCCGACAGAAATCCAAGCGCCCAAATGCTCACTGCGAATGGGCGCTTGTTTCTTATTGACTGTGGGGAAGGCACGCAGAAGCAGATGCGCAAGTGCCACTTCTCCTTCGTGAAGCTTGAAGCCATTTTCATCTCCCATATTCATGGGGATCATCTTTTCGGCCTTTTCGGCCTCCTGAACTCCATGGCTATGTACGGCCGCACGGCCCCGCTGGACATCTACGGCCCGCAGGCGCTCGGCGGCGTTCTCAATTTCTATAAGAGCTTCTTCGGTTCGGAAGACCAGTACGAGATTCGCTTTCATCCGCTTCAGTCCCGGGGACTCGAACTGATACATACGTCCAAGCATCTGATCGTAAGCGCGTTTCCGCTGAAGCACAAGATAGACTGCTACGGTTTCCGTTTCGACGAGACCGTGACCGAACGCCACAGGCAGGAGAATCCCGCCTACGTGGCAAAATCGTACGCTTATTGCTCTGACACTATGCCTTTCGACGAATTGCCGGAGTATGTCAAAGGAGTAAGCTGCCTTTACCATGAGGCTACGTACATGAACGATATGGCCGACAAAGCCGTTGCCCGTTTCCATTCTACGGCGGCACAGGCGGCGGAATGTGCCTTGAAGGCCGGAGCGGGGAAACTGATAATAGGTCATTATTCTTCCCGTATCGAAGATATAGGCGCGCTTCTTGCAGAGTGCAGGGAAGTATTTCCGAATGCTGAAGCGGCATCCGATTGCGATGTTTTCGAATTTTAGTATCTTCGCACTTGTGAAAAAGTATTTGTTTATTATACTCGCAGCTCTGTTGGGCATTTCGGCGACAGACCCCACATACGAAAAGTATGTAGAGAAGTATGCTCCCATAGCCAAGACCGAAATGAAACGCACCGGCGTACCGGCCTCCATTACACTAGCGCAGGGGCTGGTGGAGTCTGCCGCCGGACAGTCGACCCTTGCCGTCAAGGCTAATAATCATTTCGGTATAAAGTGCCATGCCGACTGGAGGGGAAAGAGGATGTACAGGGATGACGACCAGGCGAACGAATGTTTCCGGGTGTACTCTAATCCGGAGGCGTCGTTCCGCGACCACTCGGACTTCCTGCGCTACAGAGACCGCTACAAAGGCCTTTTCGAACTGGATCCCACCAACTACAAAGCCTGGGCGAAAGGACTCAAGAGCGCCGGCTATGCTACAGACCCTCACTATGCCGACAAGCTTATTAAAGTGATCGAAGACTACAGGCTGTACCGCTTCGACCAGGACACCGTAGTTCCCGAGACTCCTCAGGAGGTAGAGCGTCCCGTTGAGGTTAAGCCGATTAAAGTGCAGGAGGAGTACAGGTTCTCCCTTTCCCGTACCGTCTACGAAATCAACGGTGTGCCTTGCATATATGCAGTCGAGGGGGACGATTATGCCTCCATCGCTGCTGCCAACGGACTCTTCCTCAGGGAGTTGCTCACTTTCAACGATCTCAAGGCGTCCGAGCCTCTCAAAGCCGGAGACGTGGTCTACCTGAAAGCCAAGAAGAACAAAGGCGCACGCGGATCAGAGAAATATATAATAGGTGAAGAGCCTGAGACTCTCAGGGGAATTGCCCAGCGTTTCGGCGTAAAACTGTCGGCCATCAAGCGCATGAACAGGTTGTCTGCCGATTACAAACCGGCAGAAGGTGACACCATAGTCCTGCGCCGCCGATGAAGACCGTAGCCAAGCTTCTTGTCGTCCTCCTGGTAGTCGTGGGGCTGCTTGTCGCCTACAACTGGCTGAGGGATAACAAGCTGCCAAACTTTTACGGCAGTGCCGAGCTCTTCGTGAACGAGGGCGACGGGCCGGAGGAGGTGATAGAAAGCCTCAAGGGCCAGCTGACAGTCCTCAGTGAGAAACGTCTGCGCAAGGTGTTCGCGCAGAAAGAAGTGGCTTCTTACATCAAGCCGGGCCACTACATGGTAGGTTCTTCCAGCACCAGCGTATATGTGGCGCGGATGCTCAACAACGGCTGGCAGACGCCGGTACGCCTTACGCTTGCCGGATCTCTCAGGACAAGGGAAGAAATTGCCCGCAAGATCTCCCGCCAGCTGCAGATCGACTCTGTTGCCGTCATCAGGGCGATGGATGATGAGAAGCTGCTGGCACCCTACGGGGTAACGCCGGAGAACGTGTTCGCCGCTTTCTTCCCCGCAAGCTACGACCTCTACTGGACGGCATCCTTTACAGATGTACTCGACCGCTGCAAAAAGGCCTCTGATGCATACTGGACCGATGATAACCTGGTCAAGGCGGCCAGGGTGGGCCTTTCCCGCAAGGAGGCGGTGGTGCTGGCATCCATAGTGAAAGGGGAGTCCAACTACAAGCCTGAGTTGCCCAAGATTGCCGGCGTGTATATCAACCGCCTGAACAGGGGCATGCTGCTCCAGGCCGACCCTACTGTGGCCTATTGCTATGATTACGCTCTCAGGCGTATTCTTTTCCGTCATCTGGAATTCGATTCACCTTATAATACATATAAGTATCCCGGTTTGCCTCCCGGTCCGATATGCGTTCCCGATAAGGAATATCTGGATGCAGTGCTTAATCCGGATTTCGGAGGTGGCAACTTGTTTTTCTGCGCCAGCAAGAATCTGGACGGAACGCATGTGTTTGCCAAGACTGCCGAGGCCCACGGCCGTAACGCCAAGGCTTTTCAATCGGCATTGAAAAATAGAACATAATTATTGTATTTCAATAAAAATATATTATATTTGCAAAAACCTCAACGAAAAACAATATGAAGAAAGTTTTGATTTTCTTTGCTGCAGCATTTGCAGCAGTAGTGGCAAGCGCACAGACTCCGCTTCCCAACGACCCGGCCGTAAAGGTGGGCAAGCTTGATAATGGCATGACCTACTACATCCGGCATAACGACAAACCTGCTCAGCGTGCCGAGTTCTATCTCGCCACCCATGTGGGTGCCATCCAGGAAACCCCCGACCAGGATGGTCTGGCCCATTTCCTGGAGCATATGTGCTTCAACGGCCTTAAGAATCTCCCCGGCAAGCAGATGCTTGAATATCTGCAGAGCATTGGTGCAGAGTTCGGCCGCAACATCAACGCCTCCACCGGCGTCGAGGTTACCCAGTACATGCTCAACAATATGCCCGTTACGCGTGAGGGTATAGTTGATACCTGCCTCCTGGTGATGCACGATTATTCCCATTTCGTGCTTAACGAGCAGAAGGAAATCGACGACGAGAGGGGAGTTATCCTCGAGGAGCGCCGCACCCGCCGCAACGCCCAGTGGCGTATTTATGAGCAGGACAAACAGTACATGTATAAAGGCTCAAAGTATGCTGACTGCTCTCTCATCGGCAGCCAGGAGAACCTGGAGACCTTCAAGCGCGAAAGCCTCGTGAATTTCTACGAGACTTGGTATCGTCCCGACAATCAGGCTCTTATTGTGGTCGGCGATATCGATGTCGATAAGATTGAGGCCAAGATCAAGGCTTTGTTTGCCGACATTCCTGCACCGGTCGATCCCAAGGCCAAGGATGTTATCAAGATTCCCGATAACAAGGAACCTATTATTGGTATCGCTACCGATCCCGAGCTGCCCAGTTGCGAAATCGAAATTCTCTGGAAGAGCGAACCTCTGCCTGTACAGTACAACAATACCGACGTCGCTGTCCTGACCGATCTTGTAAAGGGTGTCATTTCATCTGTAATGAACGAGCGTCTGCAGGATATTGCATCCAAGCCCGGTGCTCCTTTCCTCGGAGCGTACCTCGGCGATACACAGCTGGCGGAGACCTGCGACGTGATTTTCGGTGACGTTTCTTTCAAAGAGGGTGACGCTATCACCGCCATGGAGGCTTTCTATACCGAGATCGAGAAGATGAAGCGTCATGGTTTCACAGACAGTGAGTTGCAGCGCGCCAAGGATGAGATTGTCAGCAGTTATGAAAAGGCTGCAGAAGGTGCTGATACCCGCAAGAATGCCGAATTCGTGCGCCCTCTCATGCAGAATTTCTTCTACAACAAGCCTTACATGGAGCCTTCTGTTGCAGCCCAGCTCGTAAAGCAGCTTATGCAGATGGTTCCCAACCAGGTTTACAACCAGACAGCAGCCCAGGTCATCACCGACGAGAATATGGTGGTTATCTACAATGGCCCTCAGAAGGAAGGTCTTGTGAATCCGACCGAAGCTCAGCTTCTCGAGATTATCAACAAGGTCAAGGCTTCCGAGATCGCTGCTAATGCAGAGGAAGTGATTGCCAGTGAATTTGTTGACCCCGCAACGCTTAAGGGCAGCAAGGTAAAGAAGAGCTGCGAAATAGTGAAGGGTTTCACAGAGTGGACTCTTGCCAACGGTGTAAAGGTTGCATTCCTGCCCACCGAGTACAAGAAGGACCAGGTGCTTATCCGCCTTGTCAAGGACGGCGGTACCTCCCTTATTCCTACCGAGGATCTTGCATCTTTCGAGGATAACGTCTGGAGCCTCTTCATGAGCAACAGCGGCGTGTCAAAGTATCCTAATACCACCGTTTCCAAGATGTTGGCCGGAAAGCAGCTGAGGGTGACGCCTTACTTCGAGAGTATGACCCACGGTATTTCCGGTAACTGCCAGCCAAAGGATTTGGAAACTACACTGCAGCTCTTCTACCTGTATTTCACCGACATGCGTTTCGATCCCGACGAGTACAACGTGGGCAAGCAGCAGATCGAGGCAGTTCTTCCCAACATCCTCAAGACCCCTAACTTCAAGTTCCAGCAGGAGATGCAGAAGACCGTCTCCGGAGGCAACCCCCGTACCGTAATCCTCGACGAGGAAGTTCTTGCCAAGGCTGACGTGAAGGTTGTGGAGCGCAACTACCGCAAGCTCTTCAAGGATGCAGCAGGGACTGTAGTCTATATTGTTGGCAACGTCGATCCCGAGACCTTGAAACCGCTGGTGGAGAAGTACTTCGGATCACTGCCCAAGGGCAAGAAGGCACTCAAGTGGGTAGATGACGGACAGCGCATCCCTGCCGGCCGCGTGCTTAACGAGTTCAAGGTCGACATGCAGACTCCCAAGTCTACAGTATTCCAGTTCTATTCCACCTACGGTATGAAATACAGTGTGGCCGAGAAGGTAAATCTTGCCGCTGCCGAGTATATTCTCGATATGATCTATACCGAGACTCTCCGTGAGGAAGAAGGCGGGACCTACGGTGCTTCCGCCGGTATCTCCATCAACAAATATCCTGTAGACCGTGCTCTCGTTCGGGTGTACTTTGATACCAATCCCAGCTCGGCTGACAAGCTGCGTGAGCTTGCTACCGCAGGCCTTAACAAGATTGCGACCGAAGGACCTACCGCAGAGCAGATGACACGTACGGTCGAGAACTTCAAGAAGAATGTTCCCGAGAAGCGTATCCAGAACAGCTACTGGATGGATGTGGTAAATTACTGGTATCGCTTCGGCAATATCGATTACGATGCCGAGTATGAGGCGGCGGTGAACGCTCTCACTGCAGAGGGCATCCGCGACGCTGTGGCAAAGATCATGAACTCCGGCAACTTCGGAGAGGTAGTGATGAGCCCGGACAAAGCGGCCGAGCGAGAATAAAGTGTCAGCCGGGGAGCCGGCTGACATTATCACTTTTTACGACCGCTGTAGGCAGTACCTTTAACGTGGATTATTACGGGTCTCTCGAGAACTGAAAGATAGACAGTAAGGGCTTTATCGAAAGGATAAGGCCCTTCGTCGTTTGCATAGGTCACGTCAATTGTGCCGCTGGCACCGGGAGCGATGTCTTCTCGGGTCCACTTGGCGCTGGTGCAGCTGCAGCTGCTCGTTACCACGTAGATATTGAGGACATCCTTGCCAATGTTGGTGACTTTGAAACTGCAATTCACGGCTCCGTCCTTGACGTTCACTTTTCCGAAGTCGTATGTCGTATTGTCGAAACGGACTACGCCGCCGAAGTCTTTCTGGGCTGCGGCTACCAGTGCTGAAAGCGAGAATGCAAGTATGAGTGCTATGCGTTTCATGGCTGCAAATATATGCAAAAAATCAGTTTCGGTATTGATTATTCAAATACAATACCGTAAATTTGCGTCCACTAACAAAACGAACTATTATGGCATACAAAATTTCTGCAGATACCTGCGTTGCTTGTGGCACCTGCCAGGGTGAATGCCCTACCGGTGCAATTAAGGAAGGTGATGTTTACTCCATCGACCCTAACGTTTGCATCGATTGCGGCACTTGTGCCGATGCTTGCCCCATGGGCGCAATTACCCCCGGTGAATAACGATGCATTAACGATAAAAACGGCGACCTGTAGAGGCCGCCGTTTTTTTTAGTCTTTTACCTGCGCCAGCGCATCCCTGACCAGCGCTTCTATCTCGTCGCACAGTTCCGGGTTGTCTTTCAGCAGCTGTTTAACTGCAGACAGACCCTGGGCGAGCTTCTCGCCGTTGTAACTGAACCAGGAGCCGCTCTTGTGGATGATGTCGAACTCGATTGCCAAATCTGCAATCTCGGCAACATGGCTTATGCCTTCGCCGTAGACGATGTCGAATTCGGCCTTCTTGAAAGGCGGGGCCATCTTGTTCTTCACGACCTTTACGCGGGTGCGGTTGCCGGTTGCCTCGTCACCGTCCTTGAGCTGGGTGGTACGGCGCACGTCAATACGCACGGATGCGTAGAACTTGAGGGCGTTGCCACCGGTAGTGGTCTCGGGGTTGCCGAACATGATGCCTATCTTCTCGCGCAACTGGTTGATGAAGATGCAACAGGTGTTGGTTTTGGAGATGTTGGCGGTTAGTTTACGGAGGGCCTGGCTCATCAGGCGGGCCTGCAGGCCTACCTTGTTGTCTCCCATTTCCCCTTCGATTTCCGCCTTGGGGGTAAGAGCCGCTACGGAGTCGATTACTACAATGTCGATGGCTCCGGAACGGATGAGGTTGTCTGCAATCTCGAGGGCCTGTTCGCCGTTGTCCGGCTGACTTATGAGCAAGGTCTCCAGATTGACGCCGAGGGCCTGTGCGTAGCTGCGGTCGAATGCGTGCTCAGCATCGATCATCGCGGCTATTCCGCCCTGCTTCTGGGCTTCTGCGATAGCATGGATGGCAAGAGTCGTCTTGCCGCTCGATTCGGGTCCGTAAATTTCGATTATACGTCCCCGGGGGTAACCACCGATTCCAAGTGCGTGATCGAGCGCGACAGAGCCGCTCGGTATCACCTGGACATCCCATTGTGGCTGATCTCCCAGCTTCATAATCGTTCCTTTCCCGAAATCCTTCTCGATCTTGTCGATAGTGGCCTGCAATGCCTTGAGTTTCGCGGCATTGTTTTCAGGGGCTTGTGTTTCAATTTCTTTAGCCATAACGTGTGGTTTTAAAAGTTAGTCTTACAAATATAAGAGAAAATTCGTTATTTTTGTATTGTGAAAACAAAGTTGCTCGGAAAAAATCCGGACGAGCTTTCCGCCCTGGCCGCAGACTGCGGGCTGAGGCCTTTTGTGGGCCGTCAGCTTGCTGAATGGCTGTATGTGAAAAGGGCTTCGGACTGGGACCAGATGAGCAACATCTCCAAGGATTCCAAGGCCCGGCTTCGGGAAAAATACGAACTCGGTACATCCGCTCCCATAGGCTCCGCCCGTTCCAGCGACGGTACCGTCAAGTATCTCTTCAACGTTGGGCCAATGAGAGATCCGGTGAGCGTAAGCGAACGTCCGGCCATCCCCCTTGAGGGGGCTCAGGGGGTGGGATTATCAGACAGATTCGTCGAATCTGTCCTGATTCCGGATGAGGACCGTAAGACCCTTTGCGTCAGTTCGCAGGCGGGCTGCCGTATGGGCTGCAGTTTCTGCATGACCGGACGCCAGGGGTGGCACGGCAACCTGGATGTTGCCGACATACTCAACCAGTTCATCAGCATCCCGGAATCATCCGGGCTCACCAACGCGGTTTTCATGGGCATGGGCGAGCCTCTGGACAATTACGACGCAGTCTCCCGGGCCATCGGCATCCTGACTGACGAAAAGGGTTTCGGCTGGAGTCCCAAACGCGTAACCCTTAGCACCATCGGCGTGCTGCCTGTACTCAAGCGCTTCCTGGACGAGCACCGCTGCCATCTGGCAGTCAGCCTCCACAATCCCTTTCCGGAGGAGAGACTGGAGATGATGCCGGTGCAGAAGGCGTGGCCACTGGATGATATAGTCGCCCTGTTGCGCCAGTACGATTTTTCCGGCCAGAGGCGGGTCAGCTTCGAATACACCATGTTCGCAGGATGGAACGACGACAAACGGCATGCGGATGCTCTCATACGCCTCCTGGGAGGCCTGGAGTGCAGGGTGAACCTCATCCGCTTCCACAAGATACCGGATTTCCCTTACGACTGTGCCCCTGCCGTAAGGATGGAGGAATTCAGGGACAGACTAAACAAGCACGGATTGGTATGTACGATAAGAGCTTCCAGAGGCGAGGACATTCTCGCAGCGTGCGGAATGCTTGCCGGACAGCGCTCGCAACAGTAGCGGCCGCTTTCCTGGCTTTGCCTTCGCCCGCACAGAATTATGCTAACGGACTGGCCGTAGAAAGCACGAGTCCGGAAGCGGATGCCGCCATTATCCTCAAGATGCGTGCCCATATGGACAAGATACATAAGGAGCAGCACAGGCCCACGGTGGGCTTGGTACTCAGCGGCGGTGGCGCCAAAGGTGCGGCTCACGTAGGTGTACTGAAGTATCTTAAGGAGCAGGAGATTCCCGTCGATGCCATATTTGGCACGAGTATCGGCGGTCTCGTCGGCGGCATTGCGTCACTCGGCTACGGTCCGGAGTTTATGGATTCGCTCTTCCGCACCCAGGACTGGTCTGTGATGCTGACAGACAAGATCGACCGTTCCTATTATTCTTTCCAGCAGAAGCAGTACAAGGAAACATATATTCTTTCCGTTCCTTTCCATTATTCGGACAAGGATTTCCAGACCCGGATAGACGAGCAGGTCCGTTATGGTGACCCTAATGAAAAGCGCGAGTTCGGCCGCAATTCCCTTATGACCTCACTGCCTTCCGGATACGTTTACGGGTTTAACGTCAACAACCTGCTGTCCAGCCTTTCTGTCGGTTATTCCGACAACATATCGTTCGACCAACTGCCTATTCCATTCTTCTGCGTGGCCGCAGATATGGTTACGGTAAAGGCCAAGAACTGGTCTTCCGGCTCGTTGAAGACCGCCATGCGCTCTACTATGAGCATACCGGGCATGTTCAAGCCGGTAAGGACGGAAGGCATGGTGCTGGTCGACGGTGGAGTGCGAAATAATTTCCCCGTGGACCTTGCCAAGTCTATGGGCTGCGATATAATCATTGGCGTGAGCCTCTCCGACAAGGCGCCGTCTTATTCGCAGGTAAACAACCTGCTGGATATAGTCAGCCAGTTCATTACCATGCTTGGCTATGAATCCATGTCCAAAAACAAAAGCGCTCCCGATGTCTTTATCAAGCCTAATCTGGATGGATACAACATGCTGAGCTTCAATCCGGTTGCTATAGACACAATGATTAACCGGGGTTATGAATCCGCACTCGTCAAGTCCAGGGAGCTGGCAGAAGTGAAGAAGATGCTGAAGGGAGCTAAACCCTATCTTAACGGCCCCAGGGCTGTAGATATCGGCAAAAAGCCTGTTCAAATATATTCCATAGAATTCAAAGGCCTGACCAATTCCGAGTCCCGCTATCTGCACAGGGTCATCAAGATTAAGGCCGGCTCATATGTCGATAAGGCCGTTATGGACGATGTGATGGCAAAGCTTGAAGCTACCGGCAGCTTCTCTACGGTAAGCTACAGCATACTGGGGCAGTCCGAGCCATACAAGCTAGTGTTCGACTGCGTGAAAGGTCCTCTGCATCAGCTGGGAATGGGCGTCCGCTTCGATACCGAAGAATGGGCCGGTTTCCTGTTCAATGTAGGATTCAACGCACATAAGCTCAATGGCCTGAAGTTCGACCTGAACGCAAAGATCGGGCGCACCCAGATGCTGGGGGGACGTGCTTCTCTTGACGTCAGCTGGCTGCCCACTTTGAATTTCGACGCTAAGGTCATAAACGTGTCCGCCTCCGTTTATCCTGAATTGTCGGGCGCTACCGAAGAGGCCGGCTGGGGTGGACACTTTGAACGCCTGTACCTCTCCAACCTGAAGTGGAGAAGGGTGGATTTCAATCTGGGTGCCCAGTATCGTTATTACTCCCTCTCTGCAAAGAGTAAGTACGGGTATGATATTTACAAGCAGAATCCAGATCTTACCAGAGGAGGATTCCTCGGGGTTTTCGGAAACGGTACATTTTATACCATGGATCGTTCGTACTATCCGTCCAAGGGTATTAAACTGACATTCGGGGCCGATTATGACTTTTTGAAGTACGGCGGCGGATCGTTCGACCCGATATTTACCAGCTATTTAAACTTCAACTCAGTGATTCCTTTCGGCGACGGATTTGCCTTACTTCCCGAGCTGCATGTCAGGGCCATGCTGGAGAACGATTTTACGCCAGCAGGCTATGATGCTGAAAACCCCAAGTTTTCGCTGTCGCACAAGAACTATGTCGGCGGCATGATTCCAAACCGCTATATAGACGGACAGATTCCTTTCATAGGCTTCGGCAACGTTTATCAGGCAGGTCCGCTGGTGGGAGTAGCCCAACTCGGTCTCAGGGGCAGGTTCGGTAATTTCTACGTCACGGCAACAGGAGGCTATTTCCAGGAGTACTATGAGTACGGTGATATTATCAACAAGGAGAATATATTGAAGTCGCTGATGCCCATGGCGTGGGGCGGCGGTCTCGAGTTTGCGTATGTTACGCCCCTCGGCCCTGTAAAAGTGCTTGGAGCATGGTCTCCGCGAACCAAAGTCTTCGCTCAGGACTTTGGCTTATATATATCACTGGGATTTGATTTTTGATATGGACTCCGAACAGAAAAAAGTGCTTGACCGCCTGGAGGCGCAGTGCTCCAAAAGGGAGTATTGCGTCAGCGATGTGCGCCTTAAGGCTTTCAAGGCGCTGGACGGAGACAGCGCCAGGGCGGCGGAAGTGGTGGACAGTCTTGTAAAAGACAAGTTCGTGGATGATGCCCGCTACGCCGGTGCATTTGCCCGTGAGAAATCATCCCTGACCGGATGGGGAGCCGTAAAGATACGTTATGCATTGAGGGCCAAAGGAATCGCCCCTGAAACGATAGTTGCGGCCCTGGACGATATAGACGCCGGAAAGGCTGCCGACAAGTTGGAGAAGCTGATGGCCGCCAAGCGCAAGGGCCTGGAAGGCGACCCCCAGATTAAGTTGAAATTGATAAAGTACGCCCTCACGAGAGGCTACGAGTACGACGAGATACAACGATACCTGTGATGGAAGGACGCGAAACCATACACCTTTACACGGATGGCGCTGCCAGCGGCAATCCCGGCCCCGGAGGCTGGGGGGCCGTGTTGTGCTGCGGCAGCCTTCGCAAGGAGATGAGCGGCGGTTTTTCGCTTACCACGAACAACCGCATGGAACTGCTGGCCGTAATCAAAGGCCTTGAAGCCATACGCTGGCAGGGTGCCGAGGTGGAGGTATGGAGCGACTCGCAATACATAGTAAATACCATTACCCAGGGCTGGAAACGAAAGAAGAACGGGGATCTCTGGGAACGTTACGATGTGCTTGCAAAGAACTTCTCGCTTAAGTTCCACTGGCTAAAGGGACATGCAGGTCATCCCGAAAATGAACGCTGCGACCGTCTTGCGGTCGAAGCCTATTCCAAGCCAGGCCTACCTCCCGATACCGGATACGAAGAATCAACAGAAAATAAACTTATATAATATGCAGAAAAGAAAACCCATAGTTGGAATAACACAAGGAGACTCCAACGGAATAGGATACGAAGTTATAATCAAGGCGCTTTCCGATCCCAGGGTACTGGAGTTTTTCACTCCTGTCATATACGGATCTTCAAAGCTCTTCGGCTTTTATCGCAAGGGCATTCCCGAGATAGAGCAGATGGATACCAACGTGATTAACGCTGCCGGCGAGGCCAAGCCCAAGCGAATCAATATACTCAACTGTCTGCCGGACAACGTATTTGCCGAGCCTGGCCAGGCCACTCCTGAATCTGCCCGGGCTGCCATTACTTCCCTCGACAAGGCTGTTGAAGATATAAAGGCGGGCACCATAGACGTGCTGGTTACCGGCCCCATCAACAAGAAAGCCATGTCCGGCCAGGGCTTCGGGTTCCCCGGGCATACCGAGTATCTGCAGCAGCAGTTCGGTGTTAAGGACGTTACTATGCTCATGACCAGTCACAGGCTGCGTCTCGGCGTAGTGACGGGCCATATCCCTCTGAAAGACGTAGTCCGTTCGAT
Source organism: uncultured Bacteroidales bacterium (assembly GCA_947305645.1). Lineage (GTDB taxonomy): Bacteria > Bacteroidota > Bacteroidia > Bacteroidales > UBA932 > Cryptobacteroides. The sequence goes on from CAMZEC010000002.1 coordinate 60,321, forward strand.
CAGTAAGGAGAAGATACTCAGCAAGCTCAGGCTTATGACACGCTCGCTCAAGGAGGACTTCTGCATTGATCAGCCACGTATTGCCGTGCTGAGCCTTAACCCTCACAGCGGTGACGGCGGTCTGCTGGGCTCGGAGGAGCAAGATATTATCATTCCGGCAATTGAGCAGGCTACGGCAGAAGGCATACTGGCATTCGGACCTTATTCTCCGGACGGATTCTTCGGCCTGGGCCACTATGAGAAGTTCGACGCCACGCTCGCCATGTATCACGATCAGGGCCTGGCTCCTTTCAAGGCTCTGTCGTTCGAAGACGGGGTTAATTTCACAGCCGGTCTTCCTATAGTGAGAACGTCCCCCGATCACGGAACCGCATTCGAGCTTGCCGGACGCGACGAGGCTGACCCTCAGTCTATGCGTTCAGCAATTTTTACTGCCGTGGATATCTTCAACGCCCGTCTGGAGTATGCCGAGCTTCAAGACGGTAAGATGGAAGAACGTCATTTGGAGGGAACTGAGCGCAGGGAGAGAAGCGGCAGGCCTCAGATAGCATAGGAATGCTGCGTAAACTGATTGCCGTTCTTGCTGCTTTGTGCTTGTGCCTGGTTGCGCAGGCGCAATTCGACGTGCGTGTCAGGAATTATATCCAGGACGACATGCGCAAAGACGCGCCCTTTTATGATATTGGCAGTGTGACCCGCTTTGTTCCGTCCACTATGCATATGGGCCTCGGGTTCGTTGGAGTCCCTGCCAGGCACGCCCTTTTGGACAGAACTATCGAAGAAACCCTCTCATACACATTTCTAATAGCGACAGGCTATATCCTGAAGTTTACCGTTTCCCGTCCCCGTCCGGATGGGAGCGACAATACGTCTTTTCCATCCGGGCATACTATGATTGCGTTTGTCGGCGCCGAGCTTACGCGTATGGATTACGGATGGGGCTGGGGTGCAGGATCGTATGCTTTTGCGGCGTTCACTGGTGCGGAACGCCTGTGGGGCGATAAGCACTGGCTTACCGACGTCCTTGCCGGAGCCGGAATCGGCATACTTGCCGCTCACGTCGGCGGCTGGCTTCTGGAGCCCGTAAAGGACTTGTTCGGCATTCCGACAATCGAATGGGACGGTTTCCGGAAAACGCAGCTGGCCATCGCTCCCGTGGTCGACCCCTTCAGCAACAGCTACCTGGCCACTGTTTCCCTTACGTTCTGAGGTACTGCCTCCCGGAACTGTAGCCACCCTCGGCTCCATAAGAGGGTGGGGCCCTTTAGGGAGGGGTCGCGAAGCGACGTTCCGGGAGGCAGTAGCTCGAACGTCAGTCGGTATAGAAACGGATGAGCCGCTCGAGGGCCCGCTGACAGACGGGGCAGAAGCCCTCTGCGCTGTTCGTCTTCATGCGGCAGTCCTCGCAGCCGCGCCAGACTCCCTTGCTCTTGTAGCCGCCGCCCTCGATGAGTCCTACTCCTTCGTTTCCGACCATATCTTCCCACTTGCAGCCGAAATCTACCCTGGTCGTGAGATTCTGCTCCCATGGCTCCGTGTCGGCAGGGTAGTAGTCGCCGTACTGGTCGTCGTAGAAGTACTCGTCTGCCAGGCCGCCGAAGCTGTGGCCGAACTCATGAACCACCACCGGCTTGAACTTGGCGTGGTGCGCGGTCGTGAGAGTATAGGAGTTGTAGATGCCGCCACCTCCGTAATTGTCGGTGTTCGCCAGGATTATGATGAGCTCGTACGGAATGCCTGCGATTGCGTCATGCAGGTCCTTTACGTGCAGGGTGGTTAGGTATCGGTCTGTATAAAAGGTGTTGAAGTGCGAGTGCAGGGGAGTGTCTTTCCATATCTCCCGGCCGGGGATGCTGACCCCGCTCACGGGCGACACGAGGCCTGCAGCGCGGAAGTTGAAGCGGTCTTTCAGCTGCTTGAACGGCTCATGTGCGAGTATGGACTCCATGGCCGCCCTGGCGTCCCGGTAGAAGGTTTCCATCTCTCCGAACGTATATCCCTCGGCCACGATGAGCACGTCGATGCATTTATCGAGGGGGCCGTTAATCATCAGGTCCCTGGAGGCCGTGCTGCACCAGGCGGGCCGTATGAGTATGTCTGAGGGGTCAACAGGGTGGGTGAAGGAGGCCGTCACTCTGGCGTGCGGGTCGAAGAGCTCCACCGTCACCGTTGCCTTGCTTTCCGGCATGGGGACGAGGAAGACATTCTCGAAGCTGCGGCTCATGCGAGTGGACTCTTCGGTGGTCTGCCACTCCTGGAACAGGGAACTGAATGACGTGCGGTAGAGCACCTTTCCGGTGGTGTCGCGTACGGTCACCTGGCCGTTGCCCTTCAGGGGCAGTTCGTCCATGCGGCTGCGGCGGCCGGCCCAGCTGTCCAGGCTGCGAAGCTCACTCAGGGCGATGCCGGCGTGCGTTGCGTCACCGTAAAAAATGTAATCCAGCCGCAGGGTCTTTTCCTGGGCGAAAAGGGTCGCTGAGAGCGACATGCAAATGAGTACAAATAATCTCTTCATAAAGGCAAAAATACGATTTTTATCTTAAATTTGCAGCACGAAAACTTATAACCATCATGCTACATATACGGACTCGCTCGGAACTGGTAAAATATTGCCTCGATAATAAAGTAGAGATACTTAATTTCCATTACTGCGGATGGGACGGACGTCTCAAAACCCTTAACTTCGTAATCCGCGACGAGGAGCATCTTCTTAACATATTGGAAGCAGGCGAACGCGTTGACGGATCCAGCCTTTTCCCCTTCGTTGAGGCGGGTCGCAGCGACCTTTACGTCGTGCCCCGGTATCGTACCGCCTTCCGAAATCCGTTTGCCGATGTGCCTACTGTTGACCTGCTCTGCTCGTTCTTTAACAGGGACGGCGATCCTTTCGAGAGCTCTCCGGAGTACGTGCTGCATAAGGCGCACGAGGTATTCAAGGCGCAGACGGGCCTGGAGATGCAGACCATGTGCGAGCTGGAGTACTATATTATTGCCGAAGATGACGGAATGTACCCCATTGCCGACCAGAAAGGCTATCACGAGAGCGCTCCGTTCAATAAGTTCGAGGATTTCCGTGTTGAGGCGGTCCGTTTGATTACCCAGGCGGGCGGAATGGTCAAGTATGCCCATAGCGAGGTGGGTAATTTCCGCATGGACGGCAAGATATACGAGCAGAACGAGATCGAGTTCCTGCCGGTAGATATAGAGGAGGCGGCAGAGCAGCTTATCGTTGCAAAATGGATCATGCGCCAGCTGGCTTACGATTACGGGGTGACTATATCCTTTGCTCCAAAGATTACTGCAGGCAAGGCCGGTTCCGGCATGCACGTGCACTGCAAGTTTACTAAGGGTGGCAAGAGCGTGATGGCGGAGGGCGGTGATATTACCGATACTGTGCGCAAAGCTATCGCGGGATTTATGGATGCAGGTACTTCGCTTCCTGCCTTCGGTAATCCTAATCCTTTGTCTTTCATGCGTCTGGTGCCCAACCAGGAGGCTCCGACGTCTCTTTGCTGGTCTCACTCCAACCGCAGTGCACTGGTGCGTGTGCCGCTCGGGTGGACCAGTACCAAGGATATGTCTGCCATTTGTAACCCGCTTGAGAAGCCAGAGGAAAGGGATTTCTCGGACAAGGCGACTTTCGAGTGGAGGGCTTCCGACGCGACCTGCAACACCTATCTGCTGATGGCTGCTTTGTGTTGTGCGGCGCGTCACGGTTTTGCTATGCCGGATGCTTTAGAGGTCGCTCGTAAGACTTATGTGGGGCTTGGGGTGGACATTCATGCTGCCGGCAATGCCTCTATCCTTCATTCTCTCGAGCAGCTTCCTGTTTCTTGCCGCGAGGCGGCTAAGGAGCTGGACAAGGACAGGCTTATCTATACCGGGGACGGGGTTTTCTCCGATTCTATGGTCGATTATTTGATTTCTTGCTTGAATTCGTTTACGGAGGAGGATATCAAGCTGGCTTTGTCCGGTTGTATTGCCTGATATGATGCATTGGTACGTCGGTTGCGTTCGCAGTTGCCAGGAAAAGAAAGTGGCGGAGAGTCTTGCTGCGCATGGGGTGGAGTTTTATCTGCCCATCCGCAGGGAGGTTCGGAAGTGGAGCGACCGTCGTAAGATTGTGGAGGTTCCTGTTGTTCCGCGTTTTGTGTTTATCCGTTGTGAGGAGTCGGACAGGGTGGGTATCTTGTCGGGCGAGCCGCGTATCTGGCGCTTCCTGCCTTTTGACGGGAAGGCTGCAATTGTGCGTGACGGGGAGATGGAGGCATTCCGCAGGATGGTGGAGCAAGGGGGCAAGTCGGTTGGCTTTACAGACAGGCCTTTGGCTCCGGGGGACAGGATCCGTGTGGCCAGCGGACCTCTTACGGGCTTGGCGTGTGAGTTGGTGAGTGTTGACGGTAACCGTTGCCTGGCTGTGAGGCTCGGGCTTCTGGGGGCTGTTACGATGGATTTGGATTTGGAAACTATTGAAAGATTATAATTATGCAACAGGGTATTTGGACTATTGTGCTGTTGATTATTTCCAACGTGTTCATGACGTTTGCGTGGTATGGGCAGCTGAAGCTTCAGGAGATGCACATTTCTACTGACTGGCCGCTTATCGTAATAATTCTGCTGTCATGGGGAGTTGCGTTGGTTGAATATTTCTTTATGATTCCGGCAAACCGTATAGGTTCTAATATTAACGGCGGTCCTTTTAACCTGATGCAGCTTAAAATCATTCAGGAGGTTATCTCGCTGACTGTCTTTACTATTATAGTGTCCCTTGTTTTCAAGGGGCAGCCGATTCAGTGGAATCATTTTGCAGCTATGCTGTGCATGGTTCTTGCCGTTTTCTTCGTTTTCCTGAAATAGCTACTCCCACTGCTGCCGCTGTCTGCGCTCGCAGTGACTCCGGGGCGGCAGACCTTCGCGCTACGCGCTCATCCCTCCCACTTCGCTACGCTCGTGGGCCCCTCCCTCTAACGTGTCCGAGGGTGGACACGGGTCGCCGCTCCCGGAGCACTGTCTCGCTTCGTAGCGGCGCTGGCACGTCCGCCAGCTCCTGCAGCCTGTCGCTTGCCGGCGGCGCCGATCAGAAGGTGTAGAGAACGTTGAAGCCGTTGCTCCAGGTGACGTCGCTGTTGGCTAGACGGATGGAGTAAGCGGGGATTCCGTCCAGGCCTTTATCCAGGATGTCGGCATCAGGGAGCCAGATGGCGAGCTGGTCGCCGGCGGTCAGGCTGTACGGCAGGGTGAAGGAACCGTTCAATACGGTGGGCTCTGCTGCACCGGGTGCGAGGTCTCGGACATCCATGAGATTATCCACTACTGCAGTGGAGACGCCATTATGGAGAAGGACAAGTTTGAACGGCCTGGAATAAATGACGGGGGCGCACCCTTTGTTCTGGATGGAGATGCTGTAGTTTACGCTTGTCCCGGAATTGAGATTGGAGAAGGACAGATTCACTGAATTAAGTACGAGGCGATAGCCAAGAGCCTTTTTGATATCGTCAAAACGGCCCGCATCATACCAGATTTTCATGAAACGGTTAGATGTGGAGTAGTGCAGATATGACCAGTGCTGTCTTTTAAGCTCTGCAATACTGTTGTCACAATCTTTCAAGTCATTACTGACAAGGGCAAATTCAGCCTCACTCTTGTAAGATAGTTCTCCGCCGATGGCCAGCCAGTTGCCTTGAGAATACCACATGGTCCAATCTGTCTCGTTCTTGAACGTGCCGACATCGGATGATGAGCCGCGGAATCCGTCATTGAAGAGAGCCAGCCGGTTATTAGCACCTGTGTCCCAGGAAGATATTTCTGTCCAAGCGTTTATATTAGATGGCGATAGATAATAGCGTTTGTAGAAAGCGGTTCGGAGGCCAATTTGGATAGGCGAAGGGACCTTTAGAAGCATCCTGTCCAGCAGGTTCTTATGGTTATTGTTCAGGTCCGATACCGTGCTGCCGGAAACAGTATACTTGTAGTAGTCTGTATAAGCCGGGACAGAGTTGTCGTGATTGTTTGTCTTGTAATACCACTCTCCGTACGTTCCCAGCCATCCGGCTTGCACTAAATAAATGATGTCGGCGTTGTCTGATATTGTTGAAGCTAGTTGGTCAACGTGCGCAAGAATCTGCGAAGGAGTTGCTTCCTGGGGATTACTCTTGTTGTATGTATCGCTATATGCAAAGCGGATTACAGCTTTCTTTTTTGCAGAACGGACTCTGTTCAGTTCTGCTTGAATAAGATTGAGAGCGTTGGCATCAAGATCTTTGTCGATATAGTAAGGGAGATAGAACAGCAGGAAGGCCAGGCTTTCTCCTGTATAGTCCTGTGGAATACTTTTCTCTGAATAGGGGCCTGCCGACGTAAGGTCGAACCTGTTATAGCTCATCATGCCACGCTCGGGGTTTGTGACCTCTCCAGCGTATTCGGTGAAAGATAAAGAGACCGAAGAAGGTACTGTGCCGGACACGGATATGGGGGGAACTACAACCATTTTTTTTACGGTTGAGGCCATGTCTCCGGAAAAAGCGGCTTTGGCGGTGCGGGTATACAACGTTTGACCGGTTGAGGCGTCTTTCAAGGTAATGGTTGGCTGAAAATCACTATGCCATCCTCTATAGGGGACATAAAACACGGCAGTCTTATCTCCGGAAACATTTTCGATGAAAGAAATACGCTTGTCAGATTCCGGGGCACTTCCACTTTGGGTAAGATATGTGTGTGATGAATCCGATGTCGTCGAAATATTTCCGGACAGGCCTCTGGAGGGATTTTCAACTATGAACTCCACTTTGTCTACATCTATGTCGCGGAACTGGAACTTGTATGTGCCGCACATATGTGAAAAGGTGTAGCTTGCCGGGTTGCTGCTGTTGGCACAAAGAGGCAAATTTGCTGAGAAGTGCGTTCCGGGAGCAGTATAATCCGTAGAACCGGGTATATTAAATGTGACAGGATTCTCAGCATCTTTTGAATATGTGTGGGAACCGGCAGGATAAAGGGCCCAATACTTTCCGGTATCAGAAGCACCGGCAACATAGCCCTCTGTGATTTCTCCGGAAAAAGTGGCTCTGGCACCTTCAATGCTTACTGCCGTTAGAGGGAAGAATTGATTTGTGCTGCCATTGTGAAATAGAACAGATATAGCATCCCCAACACTCCAGGAGAATGACTTGTCGTTGGCATAGGCGGTCTTGGTAATCTCGTCATCCATGTTGGCGGAGAGAGTAAAAGTATAGGTGGGCGCTTTTACCTCGGAAATGACAATTTCGGGGGTCACGCTGCACGAGGCGGCTAAGAGGGCTATCAAGCCAAAAAGTGCAATAATCCTTCTCATAGCCGGTCAGAAAATGAAGTTAAAATCGTCATTGTTCATATTGTAAGGATCGCCAAGATCCTCTCCCGTCCCGGATTCTGCCAAGCATGCCTGCTGGACAATAGTAAAATGCTCCGTTTGAGGCGCATAATAGACGAGTTTCTTCATATATGTTAATGAATTATGCCGTTATTTTTTCAAAGATAATATTTTTCAGTTACAGCGCCAAATTGTCAGTCAATGTATTAAGGACTGAGATTTGCAGGAAGAAGGAATAAATGAAAGATTATGGGGGCATCTAAGTGGATAGGGGGAATACTCGGATGGGCTCTTTTCGGGCCTATCGGGGGACTGCTGGGCTATCTGGCAGGTTCGGCGGTAGACGGTTACCTGAACGGGGCAATCCAGGTTCAGAGAACCGCCTATAGTCATGTTGAGCAGCGTAACAGTTTCCTGGTCAGCCTGTTGGTTCTGTCGGCGGCGGTCATCAAAGCGGACGGCAAGACACTCCAGTCGGAGTTTAATTACGTAAGGGATTTCGTCCGCCGTAATTTCGGAGATGCGGCTGTTCAGGAAGCTATGCAGATGCTGGAACGCTTTACCCGTCAGGAGGTAAACATCTACCAGGTAGGTCCTCAGATTGCCGTAAACATGAACTACTCCCAGAGGCTGCAGCTCTTCCATTATCTGGTGCAGCTTGCAATGGCCGACGGGGAGTTTGCGGGTAGCGAAAAGTCCGTTCTGGAGGCAATCGGCGGCACAATAGGCTTGCAGAATGCCGATATCACCTCCATAATCGCCATGTTCTTCAAGGAGACCAATTCCGCGTACACAGTCCTGGAGATTTCACCCTCTGCAACGGATGACGAGGTACGCAGTGCCTACAGGCGCATGGCCATGAAGAATCATCCGGACAAAGTCGCCACGCTCGGCCCCGATATCCAGAAGGCCGCAGCTGAAAAATTCCGCAAGATTCAGGACGCTTACGAGTCCATCAAGGCCGAGCGCGGAATGAACTAGTTCATTGTTGTGTGGTATTTTTGGAAAAATGAGATTAGGAAGCTAATTTTGCCGTCCCAGATAAGACCAGATGAGAATTCTTTTTGTTCTTAATAATTACTATTCTAGCGGTAACGGCCTTGCGGCCTCGGCCAGGAGGACTGTTGCTGCTCTCAAGGAGGCGGGGGAAGAAGTGAGGGTATTGTCGGGCCCCAATCATGACCCGGACGGTCCGCAGCCCGAATATTTGTTGGAGGATTACCATTTTCCCATTTTCCAGCCTATCATCACTGCGCAAGGATATAATTTTGCCAGCACAGATACACGTGTCGTAGAGGAAGCCGTACGCTGGGCCGACGTGGTGCACATGCAGGAACCTTTCGTTCTGGAAATACGAACGGCCAAGATAGCCCGCCGCCTGGGAAAGCCCGTCACGGGTACGTATCACCTTCACCCGGAAAACATCTTCTATTCTTTGCTTACGGGTGGCTGGAAGCTGCCAAACCAGCTGCTGCTCAATGCCTGGCGGGACCTCTGCTTCAACAAATGGGACATCGTTCAATGTCCCACACAGAATGTTAAAGACAGACTGGATGCCAACGGTTTTACCAGTGATCTCCGGGTCATTTCCAATGGAGTCGTACCAGATAAATGCATACGAGAATCACATCGGAACAAGCCTTTTGTAGTGGCGTGCATTGGCCGCCTTTCCGGCGAAAAGGACCAGTACACCTTGATCAATGCCATGAAGTACTGTGCCCACGCAAAAGACGTACAGCTGATTTTTGCCGGTCGCGGGCCCCAAGCGGGGAAGATGCGCCGCAAGGCCCGGAAACTCTATGACGACGGAATCCTGGCGTATCCGCCCGTATTTGATTTTTATGACCGGAACGGACTCAGGAGTCTGGCAGCGAAGGCAGATTTGGCGATCCATTGCGCTACTGTAGAAGTAGAAGGCCTTTCCATTATGGAGGCCATGCAGCAAGGGGCTATTCCCATTATTGCCAAAGGCCGCATCACCGGTACGTATCAGTTCGCTCTTGACCAGCGCAGCTGCTTTGCCCAGAAGGATGCGCACGAGCTTGCTCAAAAAATCGACTGGTGGCTGAATCATCCCACCGAAATGGAATCCATGAGGAGCGCCTATGTGGCCGAGATGGAAAGCTACTCAATTGATAATTCTATCCGTGACCTTCGTAAGATGTTCCGGGATGCGATGGACGCCACTAGGTGAAACATCCGGCCGTTTATCCTTTCATTTCAAGCCGACGAGTCTCGTAGTATTCGTGACGGGCCGGGTTTTCAGGGAACCAGCCACGAAGCACACGCTTCTCCTGCAGGAACATCTCGTGAATAGCCCACAAGCAGGAGAAGGCAAAGCCTCCGATAATGGTGGATAAAGTATCGTTCTCCACGAACAGGGATAGGGCCGAGAATCCAAGCCCGGTAACCAGCCATATCCACCAGCTCTGTTTCCCAAGGTAATATTCCATCTTGATGACCGCCGGATGGCAGATGCCGATACTCAGGAACACGGCTGCCCCGACTATGATTCCATTGACATTGAAGTTCATATCCACTGTTATTTGCGACGCAAAGTTCGCTATAAGCAGCGAGATATTTTAGGCCGATATAGGATGGAATTAGGATTATCCTTGCATCTTTTTCCTGAAGGCCAATGGCGTTATACCCGTCTCTTTCTTGAAAAGGCGCGAAAAATAGGACTGGTCTTCCACGCCAACTGACGAGGCAATGTCGATGACAGGAAGGTCTGTTGATGACAGCAGGCGCTTGGCGCGCTGGATACGGACGATATCGATCCAGGCCCCGACACTGCGGCCGGTGGACTGCTTCACAAGGCGGCTCAGATAGTTCTCGCTGATACCCGCCTCCTCGGCATAAGTAGCTATGGTGCCGGGCATTCGATTGGGGGCAAATACCGACTCCAGGAATGAACTGACAGCCGCCGGGATGGTTGCGGGAAGATTCGGTTTAATCCGCGAAAGGAGCAGGTCCAGGCCCTTTTCTACAAATACGCTGTCTCCTTTCTCGAAGGAGGCGGCGAGCATATTGAAGAGCTCCGCCATGAAGGCGCCTTCATCGAACCAGAAGCCTTGATGAAGGGGCGCAGACAAATAGCGCACCGATTTGGAATCCGCAACTGCGGACGGCGCGAAACCGCCTGTATAGCCAATAGCTTCCCTGTAATAACGGATGGCAAAAGGATGCTGCTGGGGAATCAGAAGAATCTGTCCCGGCTGACACAGAAATGGTGTGCCGTCAACATCTACCAGCACTTCGCCAGAGGAAACATAGATAAAACCCACCAGCGTCAGTTTTGCGACCGGAGCCTCGGCTGGCTTGTAATAACCCACCGTGTCCATCCTCCTGATGAAGAATGGGCACGACGAGTAGTCCGCATCCGGACTCCAGTGAGGTTTGACTTCCATCATATGGATATCTTCTTCTTTGACGGCAAGTTACGAAAAATACTCCGTTTCGGATCATTTTCCCGATGCAGAATGTAGATTGTATTGATTATCAATACTTTATGTAAATGGCGGTACAAATAGGGTACGGAAACGCCATTAGTACAGAATGTAAACCATTAAAATCTAACGACCTCGCTCGTGAGGTTCATTGTTCAAATATAGTCATTTTTCGTTACATTTCAAACGCCTTCCGGAAAATGCAGAGCATATTTCAGAGAACTTCTTCGGGGGTGATTTCGCCGACGTGGGGCGCATTTGAATTGCAGCAATGGCGTCACGGAGGTCTTGAGAAATATGTTCTCGTTACCAGACGCCCTTTAGAGACAATCCCCGGTCATTGCTGGCCGGGGATAACTCTGAGAGGGGACCTCTACGTCGCTTAGGCCAACTTGGCCTGGGCGAGGACGTCACCGGATTTCTCACCGGTAGCGGTGTTTACGTAGAAGTACTTGAAGAAGACCTTCGGGTTGCCGGCATTGGGAGCGCCGCACTTGTTGTCGTAGGCACTCTTGATGTCGATGGCCGTGGTCACCGGCGTGTACGGATCAGCGAAGGCTGCGGCCTTGCTGTAGGCCCGGGTGATACCGTTGCTCTGAGGCTCGGAAGCCTGGATGATGAGCTTCAGGTTGG
>CAMZEC010000003.1 GCA_947305645.1 uncultured Bacteroidales bacterium
GCGAATGGTGCGGCAGGGAGTTCTCCGTAGTCGATACCGGAGGCTACACCAGCAACTCGGACGACGTGTTCGAGACGGCCATACGCTCCCAGGTGCAGATAGCCATCGACGAGGCCGACGTGGTGCTCTTCATGGTTGAGGCCGCCACCGGCATCACCGACTACGACGCCGAGATCGCCGATATCCTTCGCCGCTCCCGCAAGCCCGTGATACTCTGCGTGAACAAGGTGGACACGGGGGAGAAGATGTACGACGCCTACCAGTTCTACTCCCTTGGCCTGGGCGAGATCTACAGCATCTCTGCGGCCAACGGCAGCGGTACCGGAGACCTGCTGGACGCGGTCGTGGCGGCACTCCCGGAGGAAGGGGAGACGGTCGACCCGTACGCTGACCTGCCCCGCATCACCATAGTCGGCAAGCCCAACGTGGGCAAGTCGTCGCTTACGAACGCCCTGCTGGGCACGGAACGCAACATCGTTACGCCGGTCGCCGGAACCACCCGCGACAGCATCGAGTCGCACTACAACAAGTTCGGGCATGAGTTCATGCTGGTGGACACCGCCGGCATACGCCGCAAGACCAAGGTCAGCGAGGACCTGGAGTTCTACTCCGTCATGCGGTCCATACGCGCCATCGAACATTCCGACGTCTGCATCATGATGATAGACGCCACCACGGGCATGGAGGCGCAGGACATGAACATCTTCTCGCTCATCATCCGCAACCGCAAGGGCTGCGTGCTGGTGGTGAACAAATGGGACCTCTTCATCAAGGACTCCAACACCCTGAAGGAGTACACAGAGGCGCTTCGCAGCCGTCTGGCGCCGTTTGACGACGTGCCTATCGTGTTCACCTCCGTCGTGAAGATGCAGCGCATCCAGGACGTGCTGAACGCCGCAGCCGAGGTGTACGCCAACTATTCGCAGAAGATCCCCACCGCCCGCCTGAACGAGGTGCTTCTGCCAATAATCGAAGAAACGCCGCCGCCGGCATGGAAAGGTAAGTACGTGAAGGTCAAGTATATCACCCAGCTGCCTACCAAGTTCCCGGCATTCGCGTTCTTCTGCAACCTGCCGCAGTATATAAAGGATCCGTACAAACGTTTCCTTGAGAACCAGTTGCGCAAAAACTTCAATCTTACAGGCTGTCCGGTGCAGATTTACTGCCGGCAGAAATAGCTTTCCGTCATGGGCTTCTGGCTCAAATATGCCAAGGTGATGCTGGCCGGACTGGTGGGCTCTATGTTCTCCGCTCTGGCCAATGAAGGCCCTGCGTTCATCCAGGGGCCAAACGGCAAGCTGTCCGTGGCTGTGCAGCTTCCGAAACGCTTCGACAAGACGAAGGACAAATGTCCCATGGTTATTGTGATGCACGGGGTCATGTCCAACAAGAACGTGCCCCCTATGCCGCGTTTTGCTCGCAAGCTTGTCCGTGATGGCTATGCCGTACTGAGATTTGACTTCAACGCCCAGGGCAAGAGTGAAGGGGATGTGCTCAAGTGCACCATTCGCAGCGAGATAGATGATGCCAGCGCAGTATATGATTATGTCCGGTCCCTGCCATTTGTGAGCAGCGTGGTGCTGTTCGGCCATTCCCAGGGAGGAGTGGTTGCAAGTATGCTGGCAGGGGAGTTGCAGGCGGAAGGCCGTGCTCCTGAAGCGCTGGTGCTGATGGCCCCCGGAGCGGTGTTGAAGGACTACGCCCTGGAAGGCAAATTCCTGGGACAGGAGTGCGATCCCGTGAATCCGCCGGAATATGTCCAGGTAGGCTGGTACAAGTTCAGCCGCGAGTACATTCTGAGCGCCCAGACTCTGCCGATTTATGAAGAATCCGCCCTTTATACAGGGCCTGTTTGCCTGGTCCACGGGGAGCTGGACGAAATAGTTCCAGTCAAGTACAGCGACAAGTACAACGAGATATACCAAAACTGCGAATATACCGTCATCCCCCGCGAGGCCCATCTGTTCACTATCCGTCCCGCCGTCGTCGATTCTGCCTTCCTGGCCTTCCTTCGGAAGTTGTTTAAATAGCCGCTGGAGCGCAACCTGCTGTTTTTCAGTAACATGATGATTTTGCCTGCATGAAAAACAATGCAGGCAAAATCATCATGTTGCGTATTTCTATGTAGTTACGTTCCAGCTTGTCTGGCGAGTATTGCATAATACGAGCAAAAACGTTATATTTGGAAGACTATGATAGAGCAGGATTATCTGGAGCTGCTTGAGCTGCAGCAGATTATAAAGGAAGGGGTCGAAGATGCCGTTCCCGAAGCCGTTCGCGTGCGTGCGGAAGTTGCGTCTGTGCAGCAGCGTACCAATGGCCACTGCTATCTTGAGTTGTGCCAGAGCGACGAACGTACTCAGCTGGCGAAGGTGCGTGCCATAATCTGGCGTTCGCAAGCAGCGGAGATTCTGGGAAAGTTTGCCGAGGCCACCGGCGCCCCGCTTCAGCCAGGCGTGGCTGTTATCTTCGAGGTTAAGGTAAACTACAGCGAGCTCTACGGCGTATCGCTTATCATAGAGGACATAGATGTTACGAGCACCATCGGCGAGGCGGAGCTGAGGCGCCGCCGTACTCTGGACAGGCTGGAGAAGGAGGGGCTGCTGGAGCTGCAGAAGGAGTTCGCCCTGCCGCCGGTTCCCTATTCGCTTGCGGTCATATCGGCCCCCGATGCTGCCGGATACGGAGACTTCCGCCGTCACCTGCTGGAGAACGAATACGGATTTGCCTTTGACGTTACTCTTTTCCCCGCTACGATGCAGGGCGAAGGTGCTCCCGCGTCGATTATCGCTGCGCTGGAAAAGATTCTTCCCGTTGCTGCGCCCGGTCAGAATGACAGCGTCTCATGTCATCCTGAGCGAAGCGAAGGATCTAACTTCGACGCAATATTAATCCTTCGCGGAGGCGGGTCGAGCCTGGACCTGGCGTGCTTCGACGATTACGATCTCTGTGCCGCCATAGCCCGCTGCCCGCTGCCGGTCTTTACCGCCATAGGCCACGACCGCGACGAGCATGCCGCGGACCTGGTGGCCTGCGGCTCTGTGAAGACACCCACGGCCCTGGCCGACATGTTCATAGACGCCGTTGCGGCGGAAGACGAATGCATCTCCAGCTTCCAGAACCGCCTGAGACTGGCATTCTCCGCCAAGCTGGCTGTTCTGGACGCCGCCGTTTCAAGGCTGGAGACCCGTATAACGGCAGCCAATCCCAGGCTCCTGCTGGAACGCGGCTACACCCTTGTAACCAACGACAAAGGCACCATACTAAAGCTTGCGGCGGACGCTGCCGCAGGAGACAGAATCAAGGTCCTTTACAAGGACGGAACCCTCAATTGCACGGTAAATGGAAAAGTTTGACTACAGCAAAGCGATGGCGGAACTGGAGCAGATAGCCGCCAGGGTTGAGGACCCATCCACGGGACTCGACGACATAGACAAATACATCAAGCGCAGCGAAGAGCTGATTACCGCCTGCCGCGAATACCTGCGCAGCGCCCGAGAGAAAATCGATAATCTTAACAGATGAAGAAAATATATCAAACCGATCCCTGGCTGGAGCCTTTCAAAGGCGCCATCGAGGCACGCCATGAACGCATACTCGCAGACAAACGCAAGCTTGCGGGCGACAAGCCGCTTTCCGAGGCTGTAAACAACCATCTCTATTACGGCCTCCACCATGATTCCAAAGGCTGGGTCATACGCGAGTGGGCTCCCAGTGCCACCAAGATTTATCTTATAGGCGATTTCAATAACTGGAAGCGTACTCCGGACTATCTCTTTACCCCGGTAGGGCAGGGGAACTGGGAACTGCGTCTGCCCGATGTTTTCCTTACCCACGGAGCTCTTTACAAGCTTTGGATAGAATGGCCCGGCGGAGGAGGGGAGCGCATTCCCGCATACTGTACCCGTGTGGTTCAGGACCCGGAAACCAAAGTCTTCTGCGCTCAGGTCTGGAACCCCAAACCCTATGTCTGGAAGCACCGCAATCCGGGACCGCGTCCCCATCCCTTCATCTACGAATGCCATATCGGCATGAGCGGAGAGAAGGAAGGTGTCGCCAGCTTCGACGACTTCCGCCGCGACGTGCTGCCGCGCGTCAAGCGTCTCGGTTACGACGTCATTCAGATAATGGCCCTTCAGGAGCATCCGTACTACGGCTCCTTCGGCTATCAGGTTTCCAGCTTCTTCGCCCTCAGCTCGCGCTTCGGCACGCCGGAGGAGTTCAAGCGGCTGGTGGATGAAGCGCACGCCGCAGGCATTGCGGTCATCATGGACATAGTGCATTCGCACGCAGTGGGCAACGAGGTCGAGGGCCTTGGTCGACTGGACGGCCGTGAGGACCTTTATTTTTATCCCGGAGACGCCGGTCATCATCCGGCATGGGGCACCCGCTGCTTCGATTACGGCAAGGACGAGGTGAAGTATTTCCTGCTCTCCAACTGCAAGTATTGGATGGAAGAGTACCACATAGACGGCTTCCGCTTCGACGGCGTGACCAGTATGCTATACTGGAACCATGGTCTCGGAATCGACTTCGGCAGCTATGACGTCTATTTCAACTCCGGAGTGGACGAGAATGCCGTGACTTATCTGGGTCTCGCCAATATGCTCATCCATGAAATGAATCCCAAGGCCATAACTATTGCCGAAGATGTAAGCGGAATGGCAGGCCTGGCTGCTCCCTTTGCTGCCGGCGGCGTGGGCTTCGACTTCCGCATGGCCATGGGCATCGCCGATCACTGGATCAAGTGGATCAAGGAACTGCCCGACGAGGGCTGGACTCCCGGCATGATATGGTGGGAGCTTACAAACAAGAGGGCTGACGAAAAGACCGTGAGCTATGCTGAATGTCACGACCAGGCCCTGGTGGGCGACAAGACCATCATCTTCCGCCTGATAGACAAAGAGATGTATTTCAGCATGCGCAAGGATCAGCAGAACGACTTGGTAGACAGGGGAATAGCCCTCCATAAGCTGATACGTCTCGTAACTGCTGCAACATGCGGCGGAGGTTACCTGAACTTCATGGGCAACGAGTTCGGACATCCCGAATGGATAGACTTCCCCCGAGAGGGGAACGGATGGTCGTACCAGCATGCCAGGCGCCTCTGGTCCATTGCCGACAACCCCGAGCTGCGCTATCATGGGCTGGAGGAATTCGATGCCGCCATGATACATCTCCTGAAGAAAGAACATAGCCTGAAAGGCTACCCTGAACTGCTTGTTGCAGACGAGCAGAAACAAATCTTGGTTTTCCGCAGGGAAAATTGTATCTTTGCGCTGAACTTCAACCCCCAAGGCTCTTTCCAGGATTACGGATTTTCAGCTCCGGCGGGAGAGTTCGTCAAGGTGTTCGATTCCGACGAGCAGCGATTCGGCGGATTTGGCCGTTTGCCTGAAGACGAAAAGCATGTGGCTTTGCCGCAAAAATCGCCCAACGGCAACCAGGCCTACGACCACACCCTGTATATGTACCTGCCCAGCAGGTGCGCCATAGTTTTGAAAAAGATTGACTGATATGGCATTCTTGAAATTCAACAAGAACGAGCTGGTGAACCTGGCTTACTCGCTTAAGCGCGAGATCATCTGCGCCAACAAGACGGGTGCTTACTGCAACACGTCCATCGTGACCTGCAACACCCGCCGCTACCACGGCTTGCTCGCCGTTACCCTGGACCGCTTCGGCGGCGACCATTTCATGCTGCTGTCCGCCCTCGACGAGAGTCTGGTCGTGAACGGCAAGCAGTTCAACCTGGGCATCCATTGTTACGGCGACATCTACGAGCCCCGCGGACACAAATACGTGGTGGACTTTGCGGAGGACCCAGTGCCGAACATTACCTACCAGGTAGGAGAGATCGTTTTCCGCAAGAGTATCATTCTGGCTCCGGACAAGGACCAGGTGCTCGTGAAGTACGAACTTGTCAAGTCTCCTTCTCCCGTAACGCTCATCGTCAAGCCGTTCCTGGCTTTCCGCAACGTTCACGATCTCACCCATCAGAACGACAAGGCGAACACTGCCTTCTCGGAGATTCCCGGAGGCGTTTCGTTCCGCATGTATCCCAACTTCCCGGACCTGAATCTGCAGCTCAGCGACTCCAAGGCCGAATGGAAGTACCTTCCGTGCTGGAACAACAACGTCACCTACTCCGACGAGTATCGCCGCGGCTACGATTGCAAGGAAGATCTTTTCACTCCCGGAATCTTCAGCCTCAAGTTGTCCAGCGGCTCTTCGGTAGTTTTCTCGGCATCGATTACGGAGGCTTCTCCTGCAGGTCTCAAACGCCAGTTCAACTCATATCTGGCCAAACTGCCGGAGGTGTCCGGTTACCATGACCAGCTGGTGCGCTGCGCAGACTGGCTCATTACCCGCCACAACGGCGTGGCCATGATCAATGCCGGCCTTTCGTGGCTTAACACAGGCCTGTTGCGCGAAACCCTCGTGGCCCTTCCCGGCCTCACGCTCCACGGCGCCCACGATCCCGCATTGTTCGAGGAGATACTCGACAACCTCATCGCCGCCGAGCAGGAGCGTCTTACCAGGCGTACGACCCAGGTGGAGGCACCGCTTTACATGGCTGTGGCCCTTCAGCAGTATATCGATTACGGAGCCGACCCCGCAAAGGTTTGGAAGAAATACGGCGAGACAATAAAGATGATACTCGACAGCTATCTTCCCGGCCGCAGGAAGGAAGTTGCGATGCACCCCTCAGGCCTGCTGTGGGCCCAGATGGACGGCGTGGCGCTTTCCTGGATGAACGCTTACGTGAACGGCCGTGCGGTCACCGAGCGCGCCGGCTACCAGATAGAGACAAACGCATTCTGGTACAATGCCATATGCTTCGCCATCGAGATGGAAGGCAAGTACGGTCCCAAGAGGGGCGCCTTCGTTAAGAAATGGGAGCCTGTGCGTGACCTTGTGCGCGCCAATTTCCAGCGCGTGTTCCTGGATCCCGAGTCCGGACGCCTTGCCGACTACGTGGACGCCGCCGGCCGCAACATGGACGTCCGTCCCAACCAGCTGTACGCAATCTGGGTTAAATATTCCCCGCTCGACGAGGATATGGCTCCTGCCGTCATCAGCGTGATCGACAGGGAACTCGTAACGTCCCGCGGTATCCGCACCCTCTCGCCCCGCGACCCCAAGTATCGCGGAGTCTATGAAGGCGCGCAGATCGAGCGTGACCTTGCCTATCATCAGGGATGCACCCGCCCCAACCTGCTTGAGCCGTATATCGAGATGGCCTTCAAGGTCAAGGGCCCTTCATTCGTGAAGCGTGCCGAGTGGCTCATAGAGGGCTTCTGGGCAGACCTCAGCAAGCACGGCGTCGGAACCTTCTCCGAACTCTACGACGGAGATCCGCCCCACGAGCCTCACGGAGCCATTTCTTCTGCGCTCAGCACGGCGGCGCTGCTGGCGGTAGTGGACATAATCGAAAAAAACAAGGAGGTCAAATAATATGAGAGTTTTGATGTTCGGATGGGAGTTTCCTCCCCACATCGCAGGCGGTCTGGGCACGGCCTGCGAGGGCATCGTCAAGGGTTTGGCGTACAACGGGGTGGAGACCCTGTTCGTGATGCCCAACGCCTCCGGCGACGAAGACCAGAGCGCAACGACCATACTCAATGCGAGCGATGTCGAGGTGCGCAATGTCAGCAGCACGGTTGAGGAGTTCATCAACAAGGTGAAGTTCGTATATGTGGACTCCAATATCGTTCCCTACGTCGATCCCGACGAGTACTACGAGGCCATTGAGAAGATGAAGGCCAAAGGGCTCGGCGAGACCACCGTGGGCTTCGGCCAGAAATTCAAGTTCTCCGGCAAGTACGGCGCCAACCTCATGGAGGAGGTCTCCCGTTACGCGCAGGTGGGCGGAACGATAGCCATGCAGCACGTGGACGAGTTCGACATCATTCATGCGCACGACTGGCTTACCTACCTGGCCGGCATTGCAGCCAAGGAGCTTACCGGCAAGCCGCTCGTTGTGCACGTACATGCGACTTCCTACGACCGCGGTGACGAGAAGCACATCGATACCAGGGTGCTCGACATAGAGACCCGCGGCATGCAGGCCGCCGACCGTGTAGTCACCGTCAGCGACCTTACCCGCAACATAGTCATCAACAAGTACGGCATAAACCCCGACAAGGTGGTTACCGTACACAATGCCGTGGACTTCAGCGGACGCGAAGACATTACCGTGGAACGCGGCGTGAAGGACAAGGTTGTCACTTTCCTCGGGCGTATCACCTTCCAGAAAGGTCCCGAGTATTTCATAGATGCTGCCGCCAAGGTGCTCAAGCGTACCAAGAACGTGCGCTTCGTGATGGCCGGCAGCGGTGACATGATGAACCGCGCCATCCAGCAGGTCGCCCGCCTGGGCATCTCCGACCGCTTCCACTTCACCGGCTTCCTCCGCGGAGCTGACGTGCAGAAGATGTTTGCCCTGTCTGACGTGTACATCATGCCCTCGGTTTCCGAGCCATTCGGCATTTCCCCGTTGGAGGCCATGCGTACCGGGGTGCCTTCCATAATCTCCCACCAGTCCGGTGCGGCCGAAATCCTGAAGTTCGCCCTTAAGGTCGATTTCTGGGATGTAGATGCACTGGCCGATGACATCTATGCCCTCGTCTCTTATCCCGCCCTTACCGAGTTCGCTTCAAAGCAGGGCTACGACGAGGTGAATGAACTCAAGTGGAACGGCGCTACCGCCAAATTGAAAAAAGTTTACGAATCTTTGATATGAAAAAGTCAGTCTGCCTTTATTTCCAGGTCCATCAGCCTACAAGACTCCGTCAGTATCGCTTCTTCGATATAGGCAAGGACTCTCATTATTATGATGATTTCGCCAACAGGACTATCCTGAAGAGGGTGGCCCAGAAGTGCTATCTCCCTATGAACGAGCTGCTTCTGGAGGCAATCACCAAGACAAAGGGCAAGTTCAAAGTGGCTTTTTCCATCTCCGGTTCGGCCCTTGAGCAATTCGACCGCTATGCCCCCGAGGTGCTGGAAAGCTTCCGCAAGCTGGCAGCTACCGGGAAGGTCGAGTTCCTTTGCGAGACCTATTATCACTCCCTGGCATCCCTTGCCTCTCCTTCCGAGTTCATTCATCAGGTAGAGAAGCACAAGGCCCATATCAAAGATGCCCTGGGCGTGGAGCCCGTTACCTTCCGCAACACCGAGCTCATCTATTCCGACGCAATCGCGCGCCAGGTGTACGACCTCGGCTTCAAGACCATGCTGACAGAGGGCGCCCGCCACATCATGGGCTGGCAGAGCCCCAACTACGTCTACACTGCCGCTTCCCAGCCGAAGCTCCGCCTGTTGCTCCGCAACTACGGCCTCAGCGACGACATCGCGTTCCGTTTCTCCAACAAGGGATGGAACGAGTGGCCGCTGACCACGGATAAGTTCGTCGGCTGGCTGGATGAGGCGGAAGGCGATATCGTGAACCTTTTCATGGACTATGAGACTTTTGGCGAGCATCAGACAGAAGAAAGCGGAATCTTCGATTTCATGCGCGCCCTTCCTGCCGCCGTCATCAAGGCCGGAATGGACTTCGTGACCCCCGCACAGGCAGTCAAGAACATCAAGCCGGCAGACAGCCTCAGCGTGCCCGATCCCATTTCGTGGGCGGACGAGGAGCGCGATCTGAGTGCCTGGTTAGGCAACGAGCTGCAGCAGGATGCATATAACAAGCTTTATCGTCTTACCGAGAAGCTCGCCCTTATCAACGATCCCGAGCTTTGGGCAGACTTCGGTCACCTGCAGGAGAGCGACCATCTCTACTACATGTGTACAAAGTTCTTCTCCGACGGTGAGATTCATAAGCGCTTCAGCCCTTACGACACTCCCTTCGAGGCGTTCATCAACTATATGAACGTACTCAGTGATTTCATTATCAGAACTAATTATGCAGAACAACAGATTTGATGTAAGCGATCCGGCGTGGAAAAGCGTAATGGTTACGCGCCACCTCCCGGAGGAGCTTTCAGGACTTGAAACCCTTTGCAAGAACCTTTGGTGGTGTTGGAACGAGGATGCCAAACTGCTCTTCAAGTCCATCGATTCGGAGATCTGGCACACTTCGGGCCATAATCCGATGGCAATACTTGACAAGGTAAGCCTCAAGAGATACAACGAACTGGCGCAGGACGTATCCTTCCTCTCCCGCCTGGGAGCCGTGATGGACGAGTTCAACCGCTACATGGCGCTCAAGAGCGAGCGCAAAGAGCCCTCCGTTGCATATTTTTGCATGGAGTACGGCCTTGAGACTTCCCTTAAGATATATTCCGGAGGTCTGGGAATCCTAGCAGGTGACTATCTGAAGGAAAGTTCAGACATGAACGTGAACATGGTGGCGGTAGGCCTGCTTTACCGCTACGGCTACTTCACCCAGCGCATCACGCCCCAGGGCAACCAGGTGGCCGAATACGACGCCCAGGACTTCCTCCGTATCCCCGCCGAGCCTGTGCTCGACGAGCACGATAACTGGAGGACCGTCCATATGGCCCTTCCCGGCCGCGAAATGACCGCCCGTCTGTGGAAGGTCTCCGTCGGCCGTACAGACCTCTACCTGCTCGACACGGACTTCGAAGCCAACCTTCCGGAGGACCGTCAGGTCACCCATCAGCTTTACGGTGGCGACTGGGAGAACCGCCTGAAGCAGGAGATCCTGCTTGGCATCGGAGGCGTGAGGGCCCTGCGCATGCTGGGACTCAACCCTACCATCTACCACTACAACGAGGGACATGCCGCTTTTGCCGGCCTGGAGCGCCTGCGTGAGTACATCCAGGTTAAGCATCTCGATTTCAACGAGTCCCTGGAGCTCATACGCGCCAGCGGGCTGTTCACCACGCACACTCCTGTTCCTGCCGGTCACGATGCCTTTGACGAGGGTCTTCTGGCCAAGTATCTGGGACACTATCCCGGCCGCTTCGGCATAGATTGGGACACCCTGCTTTCCCTGGGCAAGATTCATCCCGAGAACCGTGACGAGAAGTTCAGCATGAGCGTGCTTGCGGCCAACATGAGCCAGAATGTGAACGGCGTATCCATGCTTCACGGCAAGGTCAGCCGCGATATCTTCAAGGACATGTACAAGGGATATCTGCCCGAGGAGCTGCATATCAGCTACGTAACCAACGGCGTTCATCATGCCACCTGGGCCGCACGTGACTGGAAGGCGGTTCAGTACAAGGTCTTCGGCCCTGAGTTCCGTACCGCACACTACGACAAGAGCTGCTTCGACCGCATCTACAAGGTCTCCGATGAGGAAATCTGGAACGTCCGCAAGATCCTTAAGGACGAGCTTGTGAAGACCGTTACCGAGCGAATCTCCGATCCCTCTCTCTGCAGCCATTACACTCCTACCCAGATCGTAAAGATCAACGAGACCTTCCGTCCCGAAGTGCTTACCATCGGTTTTGCCCGCCGTTTCGCTACTTACAAGCGTGCTACGCTTATTTTCAGCGACCTGGACCGCCTCGACGCCATAGTGAACAACCCCGAGCGCCCCGTTCAGTTCGTGTTTGCCGGCAAGGCTCATCCCGCCGACGGCGCAGGCCAGGAGTTCCTGAAGCAGATTATCGAAATCTCCAAGCAGGACAGGTTCCTCGGACGCATAGTCTTTGTTCCCGGATACGACATCCGTCTGGCAAAGCGTCTGGTTCAGGGCGTCGACGTATGGCTCAACAATCCTACCCGTCCGCTCGAGGCTTCCGGTACTTCCGGAGAGAAGGCCGCCATGAACGGCGTCATGCACTTCTCCGTGCTTGACGGATGGTGGGTCGAGGGCTACCAGGAAGATGCCGGCTGGGCCCTTCCGATGGAGCGTACCTACGACGATCAGCAGTACCAGAACGAGCTGGATGCCGCAACCATCTATGCTACCATAGAGAACGAGATTGCCCCGGCATACTATAACTTCAACGACCGTACGCACATCTCCAAGGAATGGGTCGGCTACATCAAGAACACTATCGCCAAGGTGGCCAGCAACTTCACCACCAACCGTATGCTCACGGACTACTGCAACCAGTACTATCTGCCTCAGGCAGAGCGCTATAATTCTCTTGTCGCCAACAATAACAAGCTGGCTAAGGAGATAGCCGCATGGAAGCAGAAGGTGCTCTCCGAGTGGTACAACATACGCGTGGTCTCCTGCCAGCAGCCCGACGCATCATACATCGTGTCCAAACACGACCCTATCCACGGCGAAGTCGTGCTCGACCTCGGGCGTCTGAAACCGGAAGACATAGGTGTGGAAATGATTTTTGCGACCAGCGACGCCAAGGGCGCCCTGCACATCCAGGAGGTTCAGCAGTACGACGTGGTGGATTATGCGGACGGAATCGCACGTTACGCCACTTCCGTTCAGCCTGAGCGCACCGGCATGTACCAGGTGGGTATACGCATGTATGCCAGTAATCCGGCCCTGCCTCACCGTCAGGACTTCCCGCTCGTCAAATGGCTGTAGTCGCCACAGGATTCTTCGACGGTGTCCATCCCGGGCACCGTCTAGTAATAGACACTCTGCTCTCCGAAGCGCGTTCGCGTGGGGAGCAGAGTGTGGTTGTTACGTTCTGGCCCCATCCCAGAGCAGTTCTGCAGAGTGATGCGGACTCGCTCCGCTACCTCAGCACCAGAACGGGCAAGGACACTCTTCTCCGCGCCATGGGCGTGGACAGGGTGGAGACCGTACCTTTCTCCAGGCGATTCGCATCCATGTCGGCCTCCGACTATCTGGAGATGCTCCGAAGCGATTTCGGCTGCACGAAGCTGGTCCTGGGTTACGATACCCGCTTCGGATGCGAGCAGGCCGGCCCGCAGGAAATTGCCGAGATTGCGGCCCGCAGCGGCATGGAGTCCGTTATCACGCCTCCGGTATGCATAGAAGGCGCACCTGTGTCCAGCAGCCGCATACGGGCAGCGCTGGAAGAGGGTAACGTGGTGTTGGCCGCTACGCTTCTCGGCAGGCCTTACCGCCTGTATGGAGTGGTCGTCGCCGGCAACCGCCTGGGCCGCACAATAGGTTTTCCTACTGCAAACATGAAGCTGTACGACCCTCTCATGCTCATTCCGTGCAAGGGCGTGTACCGCACCAGAGTGCAGGTTCTGGGCAAATGGCTGGACGGTATGACCAATGTCGGCATACGTCCGACGGTAGGTGACAGCACGGACATAACGGTCGAAACTTATATCCTCGACTTCGACGAAATGATTTACGGCCTGGATATCACCGTGGATTTTCTCGGCCGCATCCGCGACGAGCGTCGCTTCGCTTCCCTGGAGGAGCTCAGGCAGCAGCTTCAGGCTGATTGCGCCGGTCTGCGCAAGTAGCTTATCTGTAATATCTAAAAAATTACTACCTTTGTAAGCTATGCTTACATCTAAAGAAATTCGCAAGAAGTTCCTGGACTTCTATGCTTCCAAAGGACACGTAATCGTGCCCTCCGCCCCCATGGTGGTCAAGAATGACCCCACTCTCATGTTCACGAACGCTGGTATGAACCAGTTCAAGGATATTTTCCTCGGCAACAAAGCCACCCCGTTCAATAGGGCGGCGGACAGTCAGAAGTGCCTGAGAGTCAGCGGAAAACATAATGATCTTGAGGAGGTCGGTCACGATACCTACCACCATACGATGTTCGAGATGCTCGGCAACTGGAGCTTTGGAGATTACTTCAAGCAAGAAGCCATCGACTGGGCCTGGGAGCTGCTTACCGACGTATACAAAATAGACAAGAATCTTCTGTACGCCACCGTGTTCGAAGGTTCCGAGGAAGACGGAACCACCATGGACCAGGAGGCCAAAGAGGCATGGCTCAAGCACCTTCCCGAAGACCATATTATCCTCGGCAACAAGCACGACAATTTCTGGGAGATGGGTGATACCGGTCCCTGCGGCCCCTGCTCGGAGGTTCATATCGACATCCGCACCCCTGAAGAAAAGTCGGCCAGCGGCATTCCCGGCGCCGAACTTGTGAATAAGTCCGATCCGCATGTTATAGAGATTTGGAATCTCGTTTTCATGCAGTTCCAGCGTATGGCCGACGGCCACCTCGAGCCCCTGCCCGCCAAGAATATCGACACGGGAATGGGATTCGAGCGTCTCTGTGCAGTGCTTCAGGGCAAGAACAGCAACTACGATTCCGATGTGTTCACCGGAATGCTGAACAAAATAGGCGAGTTCAGCGGACATAAGTACGGCGAGAGCGCCGACGTCGATGTGGCCATGCGCGTCATTGCAGACCACATCCGTGCCATCAGCTTCTCGATCGCTGACGGTCAGCTCCCCTCCAACGTGAAGGCCGGTTACGTCATCCGCCGCATCCTTCGCCGTGCAGTCCGTTACGGCTACACCTTCCTCGGTTTCACCGAGCCCTTCCTTTGCCGCCTGGTACCTCAGCTGGTGTCCGACATGGGCGAGGCCTACCCTGAAATCAAAGCCCAGCAGCAACTTATCGCCAACGTCATCCGTGAAGAGGAAAACGCTTTCCTTCGTACCCTGGACCGCGGAATCCGTATGCTGGAAGACATTATGAACAAGAATACGGCCACAAAGGTTGTGGCAGGTACTGATGCCTTCGTGCTGTACGACACCTTCGGATTCCCCATCGACCTCACGCAGCTGATTGCTTCAGAAAGAGGTTATACCGTGGACCTGAAGGGCTTCGACGTCGAGTTGCAGAAGCAGAAAGAGCGCGCCCGCAACGCCACCGCCAACGAATTCGGCGACTGGATGGTGTTCAGCGAGGCCGACGTGGAGTTTGTCGGTTACGACACGCTTCGTGTGAAGGGCGCCCGCCTGCTCAAGCAGCGTACCGTGAAGCAGAAGAACAAGGAATACTTCCAGCTGGTCTTCGACCGCACTCCGTTTTACGCAGAGATGGGCGGCCAGGTGGGCGATACCGGCTTCATTGAGGGCGAGAATGGCGAGCGCATCCAGATCCTGAACACCGTTAAGGAAAATAACCTCACCATCCATCTGGCCGAGCGTCTGCCTTCCCGCAGCACCCAGTCGTTCTATCTGGTGGTGGATAACGCCCGCAGGCGCCACATACAGAACAACCATACCTGCACCCACCTTCTCCACCAGGCCTTGCGCGTAGTGCTTGGCACCCACGTGGAACAGAAGGGCTCGTTCGTTGGACCTGACTATTTCCGCTTCGACTTCTCCCATTTCCAAAAGATGACCGACGAAGAGCTGCGCAACGTGGAAATCCGTGTGAACCAGCTCATCCGTTCCGACTTCCCTTTGGTGGAGAAGCGTGACGCTTCCATGGACGAGGCCCGCTCGATGGGAGCAATGGCCCTCTTCGGAGAAAAGTACGGAGACGTTGTGCGTGTCGTCCGCTTCGGCGATTCAGTTGAACTTTGCGGCGGTACCCACACTTCCAGCACAGGCACCATAGGTCTGTTCAAGATTGTATCGGAAAGTGCCGTGGCTGCAGGCGTACGCCGCATCGAGGCTGTTACGGGAGCATGCGCACTGGAGAGGGTACACCAGATGGAAGATACGCTCAAGACGGCTCGTTCCTTCTTCAACAACGTTCCGGACCTCGCCGGCGCCATCCAGAAGCTGGTGGAGGACAACGCCACCTTCAAGAAGCAGGCTGAGGAGTTTGCCAAGCAGAAAGCCGCCGAGTTTGCCCGCAGCCTTTGCGAAAAGGCATGCGAGGTGAACGGCATAAAGCTTATCCAGGTATGTGCTGCCGGACAGCAAAATACGATAGATCCGGCCATGATGCGCAATGCCGCCCTGGCCATCCAGAAGGAGCTTAAGAATACCGCTCTGGTTGCGGCCTACGAAGCCGATTGCAAACCGCAGCTGCTGCTTATGTATTCCGACGACCTCGTGGCTGCCGGCCGCAATGCCGGAAAAGACATCCGTGACGCCGCCAGGTTCATTCAGGGAGGCGGCGGCGGCCAGCCCGGCCTCGCCACTGCCGGCGGCAAGGAAGTTGCAGGTCTTAAGGACGCCCTTGAAGCTCTTGTAAAAACAGCTACGGGCAAATAATATCCTCAAGCCGGGATGAAGAAGCTCGATCAGTACATGCTGAAGTCGTTTATCGGACCTTTCGTCGCGATACTGCTGATCGTAATCTTTATCCTGCTGCTTCAGTTTCTCTGGCTCTACATCGATGAGCTCGTAGGCAAGGGCCTGGGTATCTGGGTCATACTGGAATTCATGATGTGGGGTGCCTGCACCATCTTGCCTACGGCGCTTCCGCTGGCGGTGCTGCTGTCTTCCGTTATGGTAATGGGACAGCTGGGGGAGAACAAGGAGCTTATGGCCATCAAAGCGGCCGGCATCTCCCTCGGCCGCCTGATAGCACCGCTTATCGTTACTGCTTTCTTTATCGCTGTAGGAGCGTTTTTCATAGGTAACAACCTGGTTTCCAAGGCGTATAATGAGATTTTTACTCTCCGCGACGACATTACGCGTACAAAGGAAAGCATAAAAATCCCTTCAGGTACTTTCTATGAGGGTATCGAGGGGTATGTGCTCAGGGTTGACGGACAGGACGACGAATCGGGGATGATGTACAAGGTGCAGGTTTACGACCACACCGCCCGAAAGGGTAATACTTCCCTGATTGTCGCGGATTCTGCCCTCCTGAAGATGTCCAAGAATAAAGATTATTTGATTTTCACCTTGCATAACGGCTCTAACTACCTGGAGTCTAACAAGATGACTTATAACGACACCTCTTTGGCGCTTAGCCGGGTGGATTTCTTGAGGCAGGACCTTATTATTCCTTTGTCCAATTATACTTTCGAACATTCGGATTCCAGCCGTTTCGGCGACCAGGCAAAATCCATGCGCCTGGACCAGCTGATGGCGCAGAGCGATTCCCTGTCCAGAAAGAATGAAGCCGCTTTCGACACTCACTACCGCCGTCTCCGCACCATGGGCTACTTCACCAACCGTTCGCAGCTGGATACGGCCAAGAGGGGAGACCTGAGCACTTTCTACGAGTCGGACAAAATGTGGAGCTGGTCCGGATACGAACAGATAAAGAGTGCATATGACAGGGCGGCAAGCGAGGCCGACCGCATGTCCGGCGAAATCCTGACATACAATCACGACATTTACCAGTCGTCTTTTTATCTCAGGCGTACGGATGTGGAGTTGTATAAAAAGTTTGCCCAGGCTCTTGCCTGCTTTATATTCTTCTTCATCGGAGCGCCATTGGGTGCCATGATAAAGAAGGGCGGCGGATTGGGCATCAGCGCCATTATTTCCGTTTTCTTCTTTGTGATTTACTGGATAGTCCAGATTTCCGGAGAGAAGCTGGCCAAGGACGGTTCTATTTCTGCATTCAACGGAGACTTTGTTTCGGCCTTTGTGTTGGCGCCAATGGGTATTTTCTTGACTTACAAGGCAATAAAAGATGCAGAGCTGTTCAATATGGATACAGTGAAATCTACCTGGCGCAAGCTGTGGAGCGTCGTATGGGGTTTCTTCCGCAAACCACGTATCGTTTACATGGGTACGCCGGAGTTTGCCGTGGCTCCGCTGGATGAACTTGTTTCCAAGGGCTATAAGGTGGTCGGTGTCGTGACGGTTGCGGACAAGCCGAGCGGCCGAGGCCTTAAGGTGAACGAGAGTGCCGTCAAGAAGTATGCTGTGGAGCACGGTATTCCGGTGCTGCAGCCGGTAAAGCTGCGCGATCCGGAGTTCCTGGAGCAGCTGGCGGCTTTCAGGGCCGACATCTTCGTGGTGGTGGCCTTCCGTATGTTGCCTGAGGAGGTGTGGAAGATGCCCCGCCTGGGTACCTTCAACCTGCATGCTTCGCTCCTGCCGCAGTACCGCGGCGCGGCGCCTATCAACTGGGCTCTCATCAACGGCGAGCATCGTACGGGCGTCACTACTTTCATGATTGACCATGCTATCGATACCGGTGGCATCATCCTTCGCGAGGAGTGTATCATCGAACCTGACGACGATGCCGGCAGCTTGCACGACAAGCTTATGGAGATGGGCCGCAAAGTGGTTGCCGATACCGTTGACCTTCTTATCCAGCACAATGTAGAGTTGCGCATGCAGCGGTCGTTCGTTCAGGGTTCCGAGGTGCTGCACCCGGCTCCCAAGCTTACCCGTGAGTTGTGCCATATAGACTGGAACCGCCCGGCGAAGGAGATTGTGAATCTCGTTCGCGGCCTGTCACCTTATCCTGCGGCGTTCGCTGAGCTCGCGCTTGGACCGGCAGAGGGGACTGACCGGCAGAACTTCGCGCTTCGCGCTCATCCCTCCCACGTCAATTCAATGTTCAGCCAGGAGCAAGCTCCTGCCTTGTCCACCGAATCTCCGTGGACCCCTCCCTCTAACGCGTCCGAGGGTGGACACGGTTCTGCCGTGTCAGTTCCCTCTGCCTCTGGCACGAGCTCTGAAAAGTCGATGAAGATCTACAAGGCGGAAGTGATGAAGAAGGACGGTGCCGAGCCGGGACGGATCTACAGCGACGGCAAGACCTACCTGGCCATCGGCTGCAGCGATGGCGCCGTCAGCATCAAGGACTTGCAGCTGGAAGGCAAGAAGCGTATGGATGTTGGGGCGTTCCTGCTGGGCTTCAGGAACCCTGAAAGCTGGCGCGCAGTCTAGCGGGAGTTATAGGGACCGGTGACCTTCTTGACGGTGTTCTTTCCGTCTGAATCAGAGATTACGTACACGAAGTATTTCGCACCGCCTTTGGCGACGCGCACCACAATGTGCCCGTCGCAGCCTTTCACCTGGTTGAAGTTGTTGTACGCCTGCATGTCGCTGCAGGTGTTTGTGATAAATATGTCCATTGCGGGCAGCAGTCCTGTAACCCCTTCGTAAGTCTTTTGACGAGGGTGCCCGTCGGTCCAGCTGTTGACGATCCAGCAGCGGGGATTGAGGTATTTCATCGCCTCGCAGATGTGACCGTTTTTGGCCTTGTAGCCGTAGCCGTTCGTGTTGGTTACTCCGTGATGATCGGCCTTCATCACGTCTACGGCGCCGCAGGCCTGCGCTGCGGGAGTCTCCATGTCTTTCCAGGCGAAGGTGGAACAGCCGTCGTACTGGGCGTCTCCGGCGTGATAGAAATCAAACTGACCATAGCTAAGCTTAAATGCAGTGGTGCAGTGGTTCTCTTCGGGGCAATTGTCGTCATTGCCAACGCTTTTGGGGTTAGTTACGACTATGTCTTTCAGCGCAGGGAAGGTTGCCGTGGCTGTTGTGGTACCCTTGCCGTCCCATATTTCACCGTTTACGGCAATGTTCTGAACGTTGAAACTGGTGTATTCGGCTGCCTTGTGCACCATTGTTATCTGACTTGCTGATCCGGCTTCGAACTTTTCCGCCTTCATGCCGGTATTGGCCACATTATTCTTGACGGCCGTAACATAGGTCTTTACGGCCCCGGCGTTGGCAGCCTTGGTCTGCATATCGAAGGGGTAATTGTAATCCGGCCAGCCGCGGTCCAGCAGCTTGCTGACATTCAGCAGGTCGAGTATGTCCGTCATGCCTCCCATGTGGTCGCCATGGAAGTGGGTCAGGAGCACATAGTCCACAGTCTTGTTGCCGGTCCACTCCATGCAGTCCTTCACATATGAGGCAATGAACTTTCCGGCACGGAATCCGCTGTCCTTGGTGGGATCCCAGCGTGAGCGTATGCCCGTGTTGGATGTTGAGCCGACAATGCCTGTAGCGACTGTGGATCCTGCGGCATCTACCAGCATCTGGGTTCCGTCCGGGAAGATAATAAAAGTGCTCTCTCCCGTAGTGGTGTTGATGAAGTGGATGTCAAGCTGTCCTTCCTTCCAGGCTGAAAGAGTGGATCCGACGGCATCGGCCTTGAATTCATCGACTGTTACGTCGCCGCCCGGTGTCGCGGGGCCGGGTTTAACCGTTTCTTCGCACGACACCATGGCGACAGCCGTAATAATCAACCAGAAAATACTCTTCATTATATGAAGGACATGAATGGACCGTACTTGGCCTTGACTTTATATTCCATGTTGGAGTCGTCAAGGACATAAATGTAGTACTTTGCGCCGCCGGGAATCACGCGGATGACCACATGCCCCCCAGTCGCTGCAAACTTGGACGTGTCGATTCCTTTGCTCTTGAGTGTGGCCACGTTGCTTTCCGCCAGATTTGTGGTGAATATGCGGACGGAAGGATTGGACTCCAGGACTCTCTCTATCGTATCGGGATTTGGCTGTACTTCGCGCCAGACCCCGGCAATGAAAAAGTCGGGCTTGAGCTTGTTAAGCAAGTTGTCGCTGTTGGTGTTGGATGTGCCGTGATGACAGGCTTTCATGCCCTCGACTTTCTTGACCACCTGGGAGATAGGCTTCTCTATGTCTTTCCAGGAGTAAGAGGAACGTCCGGAATACTGTATGTCGCCGCCGCTGAAGAAGTCGAAGTTGCCGTATTTGACCATGAAGACATTGGAGAAAATGTTTTCGTTAATGGCCCAGGCGGCGTGATTGGCCTTGCACTCTTCCGTGCTGGGAACATAGCTGGTGTTCACGTCCGTGCCGCTTCCGGTCCAGACGTCGCCGCCGGACGCTATCGTACGGACACTAAAAGTCGAGTACTTGGAAGCATCGTGCTTCAAAACTATCTGGTCGGTATGCCCGATCTTCAAGGTCTCGCGTACGGTGCCCTGCTTGCGTGCAGCATAGTCCAGGTAGTTGACATACAACTTGTAGCGCTTCTGCCCTCCGTCATCGTAATAATCGGCAGACGGACGACTGGCCCAGTCGCCGCGGTCGAGAACCTTGTCGATTGGTATGGCAAGACCCACTTCGGCCACTCCATTCAGCAGGAATCCGCCATTGTTGAGATCAATCGCGCTCACTTTCTCTCCCTCCTTGTTGTAGGGCGTCCATCCAAGCTTGGCGTACTCGCTACGCCAGGCACCTATGTGGTCTCCGTGATAGTGGGAGGTCATAAAGTAATCCAGGCGGCCGTTGCTTACCGAGGGCCCGAAATGCTTGATATACTCGACAATGACAGATCCGCTGCTGGTAGAAGCATTGGGCTTGGACGGTACACCTTCGGAGTCTCCGCTTCCATAGCTGTAATACTCGTTCTGAGGCGCTCCGGCGGCATCTACAAGCATCGTGGTGCCGTCGGGGAAGATGTAGTAAAACGCCTCTCCGCGGCCTCCGTTGATGGAGTGAATGTCAAGGTACCCTTCCTGCCAGGCCGGTAACACCTGTCCGATTGATACGTTTATGGCAGGATCGACGGTGGTCTCGGTTTTGTCGCCAGGTTTCGGTTTGTCGTTGTCCTTATCCTTGTTCTCATTGCACCCCGTGAGGAGTGCAATGAGACAGGGTACGACAAGCAATAGCTTATATTTCATCAGTAAACAATTTCAATCTTCGTGTTCACTCCCACTGGCTTGCATCCGCCGTTGGTGGTATCCTTACCAGGGATGCGAAGCACGGGATTCTCCCTCTTGCTGCCTGAAGTATCACCTAAATCAGTGACTTCACGGCTGCCGTCGGCCATCATAAGGGCGACGCAAGTCAAGTGGAACTCGATTTCGCTTACATTGGCAGTGAGGGTATACTCCCTGTCGATGACGGTGTTAATCTGCTGGGGATTCTCGGGGTAAGTCATATTGCCGGCTTCGTCGGTGGTAATATCCTTGCTGCCTTCCGGATTGTAGAAAAGCTCAACATTGTATTTAGCCTCACCATAGTTCTTAACCTCTCCTACGGGAACAAAGTTCTCGCCATCCTTAATCTCGAGCAGCCAGTATTTGAGGGTGTTCCTTGTATTGGGGCGCAGAGGAAGGACAATGTGGATCTTGGTGCCTGCCTGAAGAGCCTCGGTAGGAGCGTTGAGGTAAACGACGTCTCCGACCCAGTTGCCATACCAGCAAGGTTCGTCAGAGTTGCCCATACCTCTCTTGCAGCGTCCGTCGGGATTGATGGCGGTCTTGTCGGAGCCGTTCCAGAAACGGATCTTACCGCCCTGTACGATATTGGAGGGACAGTAGTGGTCGTCGTTCAGGAAGCCCTGGGCGTTGGATTCGGCAGTAGGCTTCTTGTCGGCGTCTTTAGCGGCCTCGAATGTAAAGTGCTCCGCAAAGAAGTCGTGGTAGTCGGTAGTGAACTCCCATTCTGCAAGCACCTTGGGTTCTTTGGTGACCTCGGCAGCTGCCTGGGTGATGTTCACCACCCAAGTCTGGGTCTTTGCAAGAGGATCGTAGGTGGAAACCGTGATGGCCGCCTTAACCTCCTCGGCAACAGCGTTTGCAGGGAAGAAGACTGTAATCGTGGCGTCGCTTTCTCCGGAAGAGGTACTTAAGGTGAATTTTGAGTTGTCGCTCTTTGCGGACCATTTGACCTCAGCCGTCACATTGATTGTTGCGCTGGTCTCGTTTGCGCCCACGGATATGGTCTCGGGAGAAACGCTGAATGCTTTCTCGGTGGGAGTGGGATTGTCCGGATTATCCGGTTTATCAGGATTTTCAGGATTACAGGCGATAAACGCCAGGGATGCCATTGCAAACAGTGCTAAAAACTTTTTCATAACAGTAATGTATTAATATCCGGGGTTCTGGGTTAACATAGGACAGACAACTCTCTCGTTCTGCGGAATAGGGAACAAGTATTGCCTGGGGTTGAATGCGCGTTTTACATTTACCACGTAGTATTCGGGATAATTCTCGATGTCGGAAAGGTCTATGGTGGTATCCTCTCGCATGTGCGGGCGGAAATCCTTAGGCCAGATCCAATAACCTGTGGCCTCATTCTTCTCTATCTGGGCATTTGCGGGCAGTCCGTAAATAGGAGCAGTAAGGCAAGGCTCGCAAATTCTCCAGCGAATGAGGTCAGACCAGCGGCGGTTCTCCCATGCAAGCTCGCAGCGGCGCTCGTTGCGGATAATGCGGCGCAGCTCTTTCTGGCTGGTTTCGGTAATCGCAGGATACTTGTCGGTTTCGTTGAGGCCGCATTTGTAAGCACGTGCGCGAAGGCTGTTGAGGGCATCGAAAACCGACTTGTCGATCTCGTTCATCTCCATCTTGGACTCGGCGTACATCAGAAGAACGTCTGCATATCGCAAAATGCGCTGAGGGGTATCGGTCAGACGGTCGTCTATCCATTCTTCATCAACGTACTTCTTCAGAATCAGTCCGTTGTATGAGCAGTCCTTGGAGTTCAGGCGGGAATCGTTGTTCTTTACCATCGTGCCAGTGGAAACCTTCAGGGTCTGCTTTGCGCTGGGACGGGGATTATAGATGTAGTCCATGAATTCCTCGTCGAAGGGAGCCGTAATCTCGCTGAGGCGAGGGTCGCGGTTGGCAAACGGATTTGCAGGGTCGTAGAGGGGGGATTCCTCTACTCTCTTGCCGTCGGTGCAAGGGTATGCGAAGAAGAGCTCCCAGGAGGGCTGGGCTACGGATGTGCCGCCGTTATTACGGGGATAGAAAGAACGGGTGGCCGCTTCTCCATAGGAGTGCTTGGCAAGCTCGTTGGAGCAAGGCAGAGCAAAAATGAGCTCAGGGCTGTTCTTGCAGGAAGAGAGGAAGAGCTCGCGATAATCTGGATGCAGGGAATAGACTCCCAGATCCATACACGCTTTGGCTGCTGCGGCGCAGGTCTTCCAGTCGTTCATGAGCAGGGCTGCACGGGCTTTCATGGCCAGAGCGGCGCCCTTGGTGACGCGCTGTGCACCGTTGTAAGATACGGGGAGTGCAGCGGCCGCGTCATCAAAGTCCTGATACACCTGATCGAGAATCATATAACGATCGGCACGTCCCATCTTGTAAGCCTCTTCCAGTGTGATATAATCCGTGTAGAAGGGAACATCGCCGAAGAGGAAGATAAGGTAGGTGTATAACGATGCGCGGAAGAACTTGGCTTCTCCCGAGTATAGCTGAATGGTAGCGTCGCTGAGATTCTCACTGTTTTTCTCCAGGCTGTTCAGAATGGTGTTGGCACGGGCTATTCCTTTGTAGTCGTTTGCCCATTCGTTCTTGGCCTTGGCCCAGTCGTCCGCAACGCTTCCGGCGAGCCAGTCATAAAGCTCGGTTCTCTGGCTCCAGTCGTCGCTGTAACGGTCCGTGTGGAAGAAACGGTTGCACTCGAAGTTCCAGAGAGTCGGGTTGTACAATGCATTGAGGGAGAGTTGCAACTCCTGTTCGGTGGAGTACCAGTTTTCGCTGGATCCCTGGGATTTAGGAGTCAGGTCGAGATCCACGCATGCGGTTGTCATCACCGCAGCTGCTAATATAGAGAATACGATTTTTTTCATATCCGTTGTCATTTTATTCTACGACAATAATCCGGGGGTTATCAGGAACCTGGAGATACTTGTTATCATCGGATGCATCCGACCATTTTCCTGCGAAGCGGAGTACGTACTTGGAGGTAAGTGCAGGTACGGGAGCTCCGTCATAGCACCTTGCATTCTGGGTACAGGTGAAGCGGAACTGGGCGTAAGGAGTGTCTGCCGTAAGGGTGGCTGTCTCCTCGATGAAAGTATTGATCTGCTTGGGATCTGCAGCGGTGCCTGCGGCATCCTTGTGGAATTCGAGGCTTATGGTATTAAGCTCAACCCACTGGTCGCCGTTAAGGAATTCGCACTTCCAGTACTTCGGTGTGTCTTCATGGCTGGGACGGAGAGCAAAATTGAGTTTGAACTTGGTGCCTGCGGCAAGAGGCTTGTCGGCTTCGGCGGTCCAGGTGAACCAGTCGCCTTCCCATGAGCAGTAGACAGCCAGCTCTCCGCGCTCGCCGATACGACGTTTGGCTTTCTTGGTGGAGACAATGGATTTGTCTGTGCCGTTGAAATACTCAAGTTTGCCTTTTCCGGAAACGTTGGAAGGTACATACGGGTTGCCGACATTGCCGATGGCGTTGTCATCGTCGAGTGAGACGCCTTCTATGCCTCCGGCCTTGAGAGCATCAACCTGGTCGGTGTCGAAGCACCACTCGGCGAGCACGGTTCCGGCTGCCGGTTTAACGGCTCCTTCTGTGTTCTTTGCGGCCTCCTGGGTGATGGTAACAGCAAGCTCTTTATTCGCCACGGCCTCATCAGTGGTGCTGACGGTAATTACGGCAGTAACTTCTTCAGTTTTGGTGTTGGCCGGGAAACTGACGGTCACGGTACCGTTGCCGTTGCCCGAAGCGGGGGTGGGGACGAAAGCAGGATTGGAGCTGGTTACGGTCCAGTCGACTTCGCTGGTGACGGCGAATGACGCACTTGTGTCTTCGGCCTTGGCCAGCAGTGACTGGGTGGAAACCAGGAAACTCTTACGCACCACATCCTTTGCGGTGCCGGCCTGGGTCACATCGAAATTGGTGATGGCAATATGCAGTTCCGCATCTATGATGCTCACGCCTGCAAAACGCAGTACGGCGGACGGATTGGCGGCGGCGGTGAAAGTCAGCACGCTGTCTGCCTGGGAACAAGTCAGCCATGTGGCGGTCTTGGGAAGGGAAACGGTGAAAGCCGGACTCTTATGTACGGTCACTACCAGCTTTCCGCCCTCGGCAGGAATGGCTTCGGAAGAGGACATCTCTACAGACGCCCGGATGCCCGCATACACCTCGTCCGTGATTTCCGGGGTCTCGGGTTTACAGGCGGCGAAAGCCAGGGCTGCGCAGATTAGAAGACTTATATATTTTTTCATAACCTTGATTACTTGATGATACATACTGCTACACGGTTCTCGTCAGGACCTGCGGAAGCATCCCTGTCGCCTCCGGCTGCATGGCAGACGATGCGGTCTGCGGCGATGCCGGCGTTGCTGAGCAGGGCGGCAACGGCCTTGGCGCGTTCCTCGGAAAGTACGCTGTTGAACTCAGGAGTTCCGGTTGCGGAATCTGCATAACCGGTAACGACCATCCTGGCGTCAGGGTTGTCGTTCATAATCTGGCACAGGCGGCCGATCTTGACGGCTTCGTCGGGACGGATCTCTGCAAGGTTGATCAAGAAGTAAACGACCTCCTGATGTTCTCCCTTGAGAGTGGTCACGGGCACTTCGACCTTTTCGACGACCTTCTTTTCGACTATCTTCTCAACCTCTACGATCTTTTCGACTTCCTTGATAACTTCCTTCACTTCAGGCTCGCTCTTCCTGGAGGCCTTGGAGGCCCTGGAGGCAGCGGCGGGAGTTACATATCCGGCTCCTGTGGATGCCTGGGCTATGGAGGTGTCGCCGCCGAAGACAACCTGCAGACCAAGAGTGAAGGTCCTGGTCATATAGGCGCTCAGGTTGGTGTAGGATTCGGGATCCCAGCCCTGAGGGAAACCGTCGATGGAGAACGGGTCGGTGGCGCTGGCATAGACGCGCAGCTTCTCCAGGTTGATAGCGTTGATGATGCGCTGGGGCACGGAGTAGCTGAGGGTGATGTTCTTCATACGGAAGTATGCACCGTTGAAGAGCCAGTAGTCGGAGGTCTGTTCGTAATCGTTGGCTTGTGAGTTCTTCAGCATAGCCCTCGGATAAAGGGCCTTTGCATTTTCCTCGTCCGTGTTGTAACGGCTCCAGTAATGGTCGGCGTATTCCTGAGGGAAAGTGTAGGCGTCACCGTCGCGGAATATCATGGCGTTGCTCTTCCATGCAAGTACTTTGCCCACGCCCTGGAAGGTCATGGACAGATCCCAGTTTTTCCAGCCGAGATTGATGTTGCCGCCGAACTGGTAATGAGGCATCGAGCTGCCGAGTACTTCACGGTCGTATGCGGAGTTGATTATTCCGTCGGGTTCTCCGTCAGGGCCGCTGAGGTCTTTGTACTCCAGGTTTCCAAGTCCCACGTTGTTGTACAGCTTGGCGGAATTGACCACCTGCTCTTCAGTCAGGTAGAGACCGTTGCTGCGGTAACCGTACCATGCAAGGTATTCGTCACCTTCGCGGATGATCTGGGCTCCGAGGCTCTGGTATCCGCCGAGGTCACCCATGATCGAGGTGTAATCGGAGAGGTTGGCGCTGATGGCATATGTGAAGTCACCCTTGCGGTCGTTCCATCCGAGCTGGATTTCCCATCCGTTGGTGTACATCTGTCCGATGTTGTCCTCCGGGTCGCTGTAACCCAGCACGTCGGGTATCTTGCGGCTCAGGAGCATGCCGTAGGTGTCTTTGTGATAAATGTCTCCGGTAAAGTTGAGGCGGTTGTTGAACAACGAAATGTCCAAACCTACATCCCAGGTCTTGGTGGTCTCCCAGGTGATGTTGTAGATGGCGTATGCCGTCTGGGCAGCCGTCATCGCGGAAGCGATGCTGGTGGGGGAGTCGTACATGGGCACGCTGCCGAAGGCGATGAGACTCTGGTAAGGATAGTTACCGATACGCTCGTTGCCCAGGGTACCGTAGGATGCACGGATCTTGGCAAAGTTCAGGGTGCTTCCTACGACGTTCTTCATCCACGGCTCTTCGGTAACGACCCAGCCGAGGGAGACGGAAGGGAAGAAGGCGCCGCGGTATTCCTTGGCAAAGCGGGAAGAACGGTCGTAACGGGCGTTTGCCTGAATCAGGTAGCGTCCCTTGTAGTCGTAAGTGATACGGCCGAAAACTGACTGGTATGCATTGTCCGAGGCGTTACCGCTTACTCCGAGGAAGTTATTGTTTGCAAGGTTGAGGTAAGGATAACCTGCAAGCTCCATCTGGTCCGTGCTGGCGCCCAGGCTCTCGGAGAAATTGTAGCTGTCCTCGTAACCTACCATGTAGGTGGTGTGATGATCTTTTCCGAAGTCGGCGCTATAGTTGACCAGCAACTGCTTGGTGATGGTCTTGGCGTCTGTGCGGCTCTCGGTCAGGGACGTGGAAGTACATCCGCTGAGGGGGTTCTCGCTGAGGACGCCCGGCTCGCGGTAGTAGAAAGCTTTCTGAACATAATTCTTTTCTGCACTGTGGCGGAGCGAAGGGGCGAACACTGCAGAAATCTTGAAGTTCTTGAACGGAGTGATATCTACTGAGAACTTGCCGTAGAAGGCGTCGCGTTCGGTATTGTCGAAGCCGCCGGCATGCAGGCGGGCATAGGAGTTGGTTCCGTTGTTGCCCGGGCCCATAGTGCCGTCTGACCATACTGCGCAATAGATGGGGTTGTACTTGAAGGCTGCCTGGACAGGGTTGATCTGGTTGTTGTTTGACAGCTTGTGGTTGAAAGTCAAGTCCACGGATGCGGAGATGAACTTGTTTATCCTGATGTCGTTGTTCAAGCGTGCGGTGTACTGCTCTACGTTGCGTCCGTAGTAAAGGGCGTCTTCGTTCTCGTAAGAGAGCATTGCACGGCTCTTGATAATCTTGTTGCCGTAGGTGATGCCCACGCGGTGCTTGTGCTGAGGGGCCCATTTGTCGATCATCAATGCATCCCAGTCTGCAAGGGGATAAGTATCGGGATCCAACTCATGGTTTGCCATGTAGTTCTCGATATAATCCTGCTCGTACTGGTAGTAGTTTGCACCTTCGGGGTTGCCTGCATCGTTCCATTGGCACTCGTTCTGGAGTTCCATGAAACGGGTGGGACTGACCTGCTGAGGATGGCGGGTACGGGTGAGGACGGAGAAGCTGCCGTTGTAGTCGATGTGCAGCTGGCCTTCCTTGGCACGCTTGGTGGTGATGAGGATGACACCGGCGGAGGCGCGGGCTCCGTAGATGGAAGCGGAGGCCGCATCCTTCAGCACGGTGATGTTCTCGATGGCGTCCACGTCCACGTCGTTGATGGTGCCTACGGGCACGCCGTCAACTATGATGAGCGGGTCGGAGTCGCCGATGGTGGTGATACCGCGGACGCGGATGGTGGCTCCTGCGCCCGGCAGGCCGCT
Organism: uncultured Bacteroidales bacterium; assembly: GCA_947305645.1. GTDB lineage: Bacteria > Bacteroidota > Bacteroidia > Bacteroidales > UBA932 > Cryptobacteroides. The sequence goes on from CAMZEC010000003.1 coordinate 28,766, forward strand.
GGTTCGCGTGACCTGCACGCCGGGCATCGAGCCCTGCAACGCCTGGCTCAGGCCGACGCCCTGGATGGCGGAAAGCTTGCCACCGTCCACGTTGGCGATGGCTCCGGTAAGGTCTTTCTTCTTAACGGTACCGTAACCGATAACAACCACCTCGTCGAGGAGCTTGTTGTCGTCTTCCATGACTATGTCGATAACCTTGCGGTTGCCGACAGTCTGGGTTACGGTCTGGTATCCGATGCATGAGAACTCCAATACGGAGTTGGCCGATGCAACCTGGATACTGTACTTTCCGTCTGCGTCGGTAACGGCTCCGTTGAGCGTTCCCTGCTCAAGGACACCGGCTCCGATGACGGCAAGCCCGTCCTTGTCCAGGACGGTTCCCGTTACCTTCACCCCGTTCTGGGCGCTGAGGGCCAGCGATCCCAGGGCAAGGAACAGGAGTGTGATCAGAATGTGTTTTTTCATTGGCTGTTAATAATATGTGAGTAAATAAATTATCCGAGGAAGGCGCCCTGCTCCAGCAGTTTGTGCCTGACTTCCGTGGCGTCTATGCTGCGGGGAGTGCAGCTGCCGGCGGCTGCAAGTGCGGCGGTTATTCCGGCGGCGTGACCCATGGCCATGCACGGCGGCATTACGCGTACGGCACCTGCGGCATCGGAGGTGGCGGAGATGGCGCGTCCGGCCACGATTAGGCCGTCGATGTCGAGCGGTATGAGACTGCGCAGCGGCAGGCCGTACCACTGTCCGTTTTCTATAGTTTTGTATTCCGTGGTATTGGCTCCGTTGCGGCCGTGGACGTCCACGCTGTTGGAGGCCACGAGTATGCTGTCGTCAGGCACTACGCCCTGAAGGAGGTCGTCTGCGGTAAGCAGGTACTCGCCCCGAACGTGGCGGGACTCGCGGATGCCGAGGGTGCAGGCGGAACTCTTGATAGTGGCGTTCTCGCATCCGGGCACGTACTTGTGGAAGAAGTTCATCATCTCCTGCACCTGCCGGCGGCCTTCGATTTCAGCTGCCGTCAGGCTCTCGGTGCTGGTGGCGTCCACATTGGCGATGCGGGTGCAGTTCACTGCCCACTCGTCTTCGCGCACGCCGCGGTAGATGTTCACGCTCTTGCGGTTGATGTCCCACTCGCCGGCGGCTTCAGCCTCCTCTACGCGCCAGTGGAGGGCACGGTAGCTGACCCCGTTGACCTTGCGGAATTCGTGCAGATGCGCCTCTACGTCCTTGATGAGCCTGGGCGTATCTACATTGTTGATGTGGAAGAAGAGGGTGGACGGCTGTACCTTGCCCAGTTCAGGGTTGCCGAAGGTGCAGGGGGCGCCGGCCTTTGCGGCCACGTCTCCGTCGCCGGTGGCATCTATTACGACTTTCGCTCCGATGCGGCCTATGCCCTCACGTCCGAGGACTCGTACGCCCTTTACGGCGTTATTCTTCACGACGGGCTCCACCAGGGTGCTGTGGAAGAGCACCTTAACGCCCGCTTCCGCGCACATCTGGTCGAGCACGAACTTCATTGTCTCCGCGTCGAAGGGGGTGAGGTGATCGTGTCCCTTGGTTATCCAGGCGCTGAAGGGGGTGCCTGCGCGTACCTGCGAAGGGTGGATGGCGCCTCCGAGGGCTACCATACGGTCCACTATCTCCGCGAATATGCCGCGTATAACCATTATCTCGCCGGTAGTGTCGTAGCAGGTCATGAAAGGGGCGACGAGGCCTCTGGTGGCCATACCGCCGAGGCAGTTGCCCTGCTCCACTATGAGGGTGTCGGCTCCGCAACGGGCCGCGGCTATTGCAGCACATACGCCTGCAGGGCCGCCGCCTACTACAAGAACATCCGTTGACCCTAGGTCAATATCGTTTCCTTTGCTGGAACAAGATGAAGCCAGACTCCCCGTACCTCCCAGAAGCATGCTTCCGGCTACTGCTACCCCGCTGGTCTTCAGGAACTCACGTCTTTTCATCGGTCACTAGTTTGTGTGTGCACGCGCGCTGCGCGTTTATTTTAGATGTCAAATATAATAAAAAATACGTTACGCAACGTTTCGGTTGTGTGTTTTTTCACTTTCGGTTCGCGCAAGGGTGCTCTCCCGCACACCGTTGAGCGAGAAAACGCCCCTTTTCTCGCGCAAGGGTACATCAGAATGGACCGTTGCGCGAAGAAAGGGGCGAATCTAAGAGAATTCGGATATAAAAAGACTTAGTATCTGTAGAACCCCTCGAGCTTATCTTCGGTGACTCCGGGGCTCAGGCGGTAGAATGCGCATCCGTGGGCGGGGACGCTTACTTCCCAGCGCTCTTTCCAGCTTACCTTACCTACATCCTGCTGGCGCCAGAGGTCGCGGACGGTCTGCTCGCCGTAGAGACCGAGTTTGAAGGGATTGAATCCCATCGTACGCTCTTCCTCGGAGAGGTTGAAAAGGGCGACGGCAACGGTTCCGTCTTCCAGTGGCTTAATGTATGTTACGTGACCCTCGCCGGAGTTGAACCTGACACCTTGTGCGCCAAGCGGATCCTGGTTGATGTCCAGCACCTCGTTGTTGCAGAGGAGACTCAGCGTGAACGGGTCGAGAGCAGCCATGTCGCAGCCGAGCAGCATGGGCGAAGACAGTATGGACCAAAGGGTTATGTGTGTGTACTGTTCCCAGGGATTGAGCTCGGTCCAGCGCATCTTGCGTCCCCAGCCCACCTTGCCGAGCACCAGCATGTCGGCATCCGGCCAGCGGCCCGGCTTGCGCCATCCGGCCCAGCTGTCCTGCCCCTCGAAGCCTATTGTGGACATGCTCTCCCAGTTGTCGCGGATGTCGCCCGTAGTGCGCCAGCAATCGACATATTTATCAAGCGTGGGACCAAGTACGGTGCGTGAATGATTGGAGAGGCTGTAAACTATATCGCGTCCGGTGGCGTCGATGGCCTCGCGCATATCGCGTATCCACCATACGTCGTTGGGGTTCCAGTCGTACTTCAGGTAATCCACGCCCCAGTCGGCCCACTGTTTGGCGTCGGCCTTGGCGAACGAGTACTTGCCGAAGCTGCGTAGGGTGTCCCTTTTTATCTTTTCGCGGTCGGTCTTCTCGAATTCATCTACGAGGCCTTTTTCTACCCACCAGTAAATTCCGTCCGGGCTGTCGCAGGAGGTGCCGATGTGGCCGGCGTACGTGGTAATCCAAGGGCCGGAGTAGATGCCGAACTTGAGGCCGCGGGCGTGCAAGGAGTCGCCGAGCGCCTTCATGTCGGTGAATTTCTTGTTCGGCTGTATACCGTTGTACTTGCCTCCTCGAAGGCCCTGCCAGCCGTCGTCGATGTTAACGTAGCACCAGCCGTAGTCGGCAAGGCCCTTCTCGTCCATCGCGCGCCCGGCCTCCAACACTATGTCCTGGCTGATGGTGTTGCCCCATACGTTCCAGGAGTTCCATCCCAGCGGCGGTGTGAGGGCGATGCGGTCGCCTATGACTATACGCAGTTCGCGGGTGTCGGAGCCGAGGGCGTTGGTGGCGGTAATCTTCACCTTGTAAGTGCCCTTGCGCGCCTTTGCACGGCCTTTGATGATACCCTTTTCCTTGTCCAGCTTGAGGCCGCGCGGCAGGCCCTTGGCGCTGAAGGTCATGGGGCGCACGCCGGTTGTGGGGATGCGGAACAGGAACGGTGCTTTACGATGCGCTCCGTAGATTCGCGGTCCGTTGATACGCGGAGTGTCGGGGGCGGGCGGAGTAAGGATGTACTCGCTGTAATCCGGTGCAGAGATGGCTGCAGCGTCACGGACAATCTGGTCCCGGGCCTCGGTAGCGGTCTGGGCGGATACGGCGGCCGACAGCAAAAGGACGGCGGCGGCAAGAATGGTTTTTCGTGTCATAATTCAGGATAATTGATGTTCAGTTCGAAATTGGGATTGCCGCTGGGCACGGGGGCGTGCGAGGCTTCGGCCGCCTCCCACATGCGTGCGACTATTTCCGGGTGCTCCGCGGCGAGGTTGGTGGTTTCTCCGGGATCGTCCGTCAGATTATAGAGTTCCATGACGGGAGCACCGCCTTTGACGTTCTGTACCAGGCCTTTCCATGGTCCCATGCGTACTGCGACAAGCCCCTTGCCGCCGGGGAACTCCCAATAGAGGAAGTCGTGCTCCGGCTGCCTGCCGCCCTTCAGCGACGGGACGAAGGAGATGCCGTCGTTCGCAGGCGCCACCGTCCCTGCAAGCTCGGCGAAAGTGGGCATGAGGTCAGTGAACAAGCCCACGTAGCCGCAGGTGTCCGGTTTGACGTGCCCCGGCCAGCTGACCACGAAAGGCATGCGTATGCCGCCTTCGTGCAGCGAACGTTTGCCCCAGCCCTTGCCGCACTTGAACGGTCCGCCGCTGCGGAAATACTCTATCGGCGAGTTTGAATTGCAAGCGGGGCCGTTGTCGGAGGTGATGATTATCAGCGTATTGTCGTAGATGCCGAGCTCCTTCAGCTTCGCGACCAGACGCCCCAGCTGGGTGTCGATATGGGTAATCATTGCGGCGTAGGCCGAATGGGGATACAGCACAGGGTAGTACCAGCCGCCGTCGGTGATGGGCGTCTTCTCTTCCTGAAGCTTGTTGACGTAGTACATCACTTCTTCTTCCGGCGCCTGAACGGTGCTGTGCGGCACGGTGGTGGTCCACATGAGCATAAAAGGACTGCCGGCGTTCTCCGTTACCCAATTCTCGATCTTTTCGTACATCAGGTCGCAGGAGTAGTGCTGCTGGTTGAATTTGTCGTAACTGCGGATGTCGTAGGGGTCGGCGCCCGGGTCGAGCCGGCGGCCGATGGGCATGAACTCGTTGCCGGTGAGCACCTTGGTATCGTTCTCCCAGAGGTAGTCGGGGTAGTATGAATGGGCCAGCATCTGGCAGTAGAAGCCGTAGAAGTAGTCGAAGCCCATATCGTTCGGCGTGGAGCCGGAACCCGGTCCGCCGAGCCCCCATTTGCCTACCATGGCGGTGCGGTAACCGGCGGCCTGCATCATGGAGGCGATGGTGGGCGTGCCCGGAGCCATCGGCCACTGGCCTTCGAACGACGGGTCTTCCTTCATGCGCTCGAAGAACCAGTCGGAGTTGTTGGGCTCCAGGCCATCGGGACGAGGCACCCTCTCGTCGTTGGATCGAATCTGACTGTGGCCGCTGTGCTGCCCCGTCATGATGCTGCAGCGGGAGGGAGCCGACAGCGGGCAGGCGGTGTACATATCGGTGAAAACGATACCCTGTGCTGCCAGGGCGTCGATATTAGGAGTTTCTATGAGCTCCTGCCCATAGCATCCGAGGTCTCCGTATCCGAGGTCGTCGAACATCAGGAATATTATATTCGGGCGCTCGGGGGCCTTGTTGCTGCAGCCGGAAAGGGCGGCGAGGGCCGAAAGTGCTGCCACTGACGGAATAACTGCAGCCGCGACGGACGGCAGATGAGGTTGGGACGGATTTCTGAGGGATGCCATATCGCAAATATAGTAATTATGGCGGATATTTGCACCTCCCCTTCGCGCAACGGTGCGTTTTGAAGCACCTATGCGCGAGAAAAGGGGCGTTTTCTCGCTCAACGGTGTGCGGGAGAGCACCGTTGAGCGTTGTACAAACGAAAAAAAATAGTTGCATAAAAGAAAATTTTTAGTTTACTTTGCAGCGAATAGTTATTAAAAGTTAGTATGCGAGCAGTTGAATTATCCATCAAATTCATAGCCATGGTGCTTGCTGTGGCCGGTATCATGGCTTGCTCGCAGGAACTGTCAAGGACAATCACGTTCCCGCATTATGCCGTACGCAATGTTGACAATCAGGAGATTACGTATATAGAAAAGACGGATACCGCAACCGTGGTAAGCATGAAATCCTTCTTTATCCCCGGCTGGTGGATAAGGATTGACCCCGGTATTCACCTTCTGGCGGACGGGAAGAAGTACCCCCTCATTGGAACGGAGAGCATCACGCCCGGCAAGAAATTCATAATGCCAAAGAAAGGCGAGCCCAACGAAGGAATAGCAGAATACAAACTCTTCTTCTCGCCCCTTCCGTATGACGCTGAGGAGTGCAGCCTCATAGAAGGCAACGCCAGGAGCTCCTTCAACTTCCTGCACATAGACCTCACAGGCAAACCCGCTAAACCGTCGAAGGCCCCTAAAATCAGGACGAAAACCCTTCCGGCACCCTCTTTCGACTCGGGAATGGCCAGGGTGGAATTCGTGCTCGGGTGCAGCCTCAGGGGCCTGCCAAAGATGGACGCCACCTTGTACTGCCAATCACTTTTCCCTTTAGAAGTGGAAGAGTATTCTGCCAAGTTTGACGACACCGGTACAGCGGTTTTTGAGTTCTGGCTCAACGGTACAGGGGAATGCCACGTTTGGATAGATGAGGACAATGCGCGTGCAAGCTTCTTCGTAGAACCGGGCGGTACGGTGAAAGTGATTCTGGACGGATCTTCAAGGAATAAGACGATTGAAAGGTTCGGATTGGACGAAAGTGCCCCGTCCAGGCCGGTCTTCAGCGGCTCATATTCAGACCTTAACAATTTCATCTCAAGCGATTCCGATTCAAAATACTCCTTCAATTTATATGACGTCATTTTTTCCTCCGGCGCCAATAGCGGAGAAGATTTTTTTATGGCGGTGAAAGATTCTTGCGAGAGAAAGATGGAAGCAGTTGACGCGGACGCCTCTATTCCACCAATTGGCCGAGCCTTCTACAAGTCTGCCATAATAGCGGAAGCGTTTAACGCCATCCAGGCAGCACTGTACATCTTGGAAACCCAAGGAAAGGAATCATTGACCATCCCCGTGGAAGCATATAAATGGCTGAGCGGGTTCGAGTTGGATTCTCCAGACAGGGCATTCAGCGGACATGTTTACGCAAACCTGGCCGACCCTTCCGTGCTGGCTTATTCCTGCCCCAAGGGAGAAGGCTACCTCGCGGAAATAAAGTACGCCCTGCCATTGATAGCAAAGGTGCGCTCCGGCGAGAGCCTTACGGAAGAAGAGCTTGCGAAGGCGAAATCTTTTAAAACCCCTTTGTTCGCAAAAGGCATCTTCAAAGCCATGGAGGACTATGCCGGAGCAATGCAGCAATTACCGGATAACGTATCTTCGTTCCCCGACCTTCCTCCGGAGCATATTCTCGACACTATACTCGAACGCTATAAAGGGAAGACGGTGCTTGTTACCGTGTGGGAAACGGGCTATCCATTCAGCACACAGGCAATCAAGGCAATAGAATCACACAAGAGTACACGTTATAAAGATGTGACTTTCGTGTACATAACCGGCACGGTGTCGCCCCGCGTCAAATGGCTCGCGATGATACCGGAAATCAAAGGAGAGCATTACTACCTGAACGACGGGCAGATGGAATCAGTACTTAATGAATTCGGACCGAACAATTTCCACGCCTACATGGTAGTCGCGCCGGACGGCAGCAGGGTATATACACGCGTCGGTTGGAACGACAAGGTCCGGGACAAATTGGAGAATACACTTAAAAAATACAAATGATATGCGCAAACTCACCAAGAAAGAAGAGCAGATAATGGAACTCTACTGGAGCCGGGGACCCATGTTCATCCATGAGCTCCAGGCCCTCTACGATGAGCCCCGGCCCCACTTCAACACCCTCTCCACGCAAGTGCGCACCTTGGAGAAAGACGGCTTCATCGGCCACCGCCCCTTCGGCGGCACCTTCCAGTACTTCGCAGCAATCAGCCGGGAAGAATACGGCAAGGGGGGCATCTTCGGAATCGTAAAGGATTATCTGGGAGGCTCTTACCGTGACGTGGTCTCCGCCTTCGTGCGCTATGAACACCTGTCGCTCGACGAGCTCAAGGCCCTTGTGGCACAGATAGAAGCATCAGAAGAACCGGAGAAATCCAGATAATCCATGCAACAATTCCTGTTTTATTCCGTCAAAGTGGCGGCGGTGCTGGCGGTGTTCTATATGTTCTACCGACTGCTGCTCAGCCGCGAGTCGCTACACCGTCTCAACCGCGTTGTGCTGTTGGCAATAGCGGTGCTGTCGTTTGTGCTGCCGGCTGGGTTCGTCACCATGCACAAAACCGTCACCGTGGCTCCGGAGACCACCAATCAGGTGCTAACAGCAGTCGACATAATGGAAGCGGCCGTCGGATACAGCACAGCGGAAGTGGCGGCAGGAGCCCCCGCCACCATCGACACCGCTCCCGCAAACTGGCGCCGTATCCTTCTGACGGCGGCCCTTGCGCTGTATCTTTCAGGTGCGGCGTTCGTGATCTGGAAGCTGCTGGCATCGCTGTTCGGCATCCGCCGGGTCATCCGCAACGGCCGCAGGATCCCGCAGGACGACGGCACCACGGTAATCGTCACCGACGATGGGGCCACCCCCAGCAGCTGGATGCACTACATCTTCCTGTCCCCGGAAGACGCCGGGTCGCCCGAACCCTCGATCATCCGCCACGAGCGTGCCCACATTGCCCTCCGCCACTCCTGGGACCTGCTGCTGGTGGACATTGTGAAGGCCGTCCAATGGTTCAACCCTGCCATCTGGATGCTGCGGCGCGACCTCTCCGTGGTGCATGAGTATGAGGCCGACAAGGCGGTGCTCGACGCGGGTGCCGACGCGCGCGCCTACCAGTTGCTGCTGGTACGCAAGGCTATGACGGAGTCCGGCTACACCCTTGCCAACGGCTTCTCCTTCAGCACCTTGAGGGGCCGTATCCGGATGATGCAGAATCGCCCTTCCGGAGCACGCGGCGCCTGGAAGCTGCTGGTTTTCCTGCCGCTTACCGCAGCCACGCTGGTGCTCACGGCGCACACCAGGACAATCTACGAGTCCTCCGATTCCGTCGGCAGCGCAGACGCGGGCGACGTCGTGGTGGTCTCCTACCGTTCCGACGGCAGCTGCTCGGTGGCCGGAATAGTTACCGCAGCGGACACTAAAGAGCCGCTGGAAGGCGCAGCGGTGCTGGTTGAAGGCACGAACATCGGAGTTTTGACCGATTCCCAGGGCCGTTTCGAACTCGCCGCTACCGAGGGCGCACAGCAAATCGGCATCTCTCATCTCGGATATACCACCCGCACTTTGGACGTGAATGCCCGGCACGGCACGCAACTCTTCTATCTGAAACTCGAGCTCCAGCCGGAGGCCCTGATGCTGGACGAGGCGGTAGTGCAGAATGATACTTATAAGCCCCGTGCGAAGTATGGGAGTATAAATGAATTTCAAGAGTTATGGGACAAAGGCGGCATCTGGCAATCTGACACACTGAATATAGCAAGGCTCGTATCCGAAGGGGCGGTGTTCGCAATATCCGACGGATACAAATACGTTCGCAAGCGCGCGACTGGCGAACGTTTGTTCGTAAGCGAGCCGGTTCCAGTAGAAGAATTCAGCCGTCTGCTCTCCATGAAACGCCACCCGGTCCTTGTTAGCGACGAAGGCAACGGCATCCGTCGCTATACACTATTCAAAAATATACTTCCGACAGCCGTTGTAGAAAGATAAACTCCTGATTATGAAACATATAATCCCCTTTGTGGCGGCGCTGTTATGGGCGGCCGCTTCCCTGAATGCGCAAATAACTCTTTCATACGACATGCTCCGCCCAGGGTATTATGAGCTGAAAGCGGAGGTGCAGGACTCAACCACCCGTGAGGCGCTGGGCTTCGCATCATTGTACATGCAGCCAGTGGGCGATACCCTCATAACCCATTTCACCCTGACGGGCCCCGACGGCAAAGCCAAGCTTAAAGAAATCACCCGCGGCGAATATGTGGTCACGGCCGAATTCATGGGTTACTACCCCTGGCGCAAGCAACTGTATATCAGGGAGAGCCGGGACCTTGGCATAATCAGGATGCAGCAGAACAAAGAGATGCTGGAGGCGGCCAAAGTCTCCGCGATTGCCAACCCCTTGGAAATCCGCCAGGACACCCTCATCTACAATGCCGCGGCGTTCAAGGTGATGGAGGGCGACGTGCTGGCAGACCTCCTGAAGAAGATGCCAGGCATCGAAGTGTCCTCGGTCGGCCAGATAAAGGTGAACGGCGAGTCTGTGGACAAGATAACCGTAGGCGGCAAGACCTTCTTCAGCGGCGACCGCAGCGCGGCCCTTAACTATCTGCCGGCCAAGGTGGTGGACAAGGTGCAGGTAATCAACAAGGAATCCGACGCCGCGGCATTCAGCGGCATAGCGGACGAGAAGAAAGAAAAGGTGATGGACGTAGTGCTGAAAGAGGAGTACAAAGAAGGCTTCTTCGGCAACGTCAGGCTCTCCGGCGGCACCTCCATACCTGGGAAGGAAGAGAAACCGTACGTGAGTTACCGCCCCCTGCTCTACAACGGCAGCGGTATGATTTCCTCCTACAGCGAGAAAGACCAGCTGACGGCGGTGCTGTCCGGCATGAATGCAACCGATGAAAACACGGTAAGGGTGTTCGCATCGGGAGATACCGACCTCGACCTCATCCGCGGCAACCCCCGCAGCGCCCAGGCGGGCGTGAACTACAACACGGAGCGAATAAAGGGAATGGAGATAAACGCCGCCGCATCCTTCAACGACGCCCATTCGGACGTTCTCTCACATTCCGACCGCACCACTTTCCAGGAGTCGGCATCCGACGTCCGTTCCGTATCGGACCGCAGCACCGTCACCACCCAGGACGGCTTCCAGATGAACATGGAAATCAGGAACAAGGACCGGAAGAAGTGGGCGTTCACCTTCGAGCCCAAAGTGCGGTACACCATAAAGGACAAGGCTTCGCAGACGGAGAGCGTTACCTCTGCGGACGCCGCCTCCCTCAACAGCTCCGACGCCCTCACCTTCAGCAACATGCGTACTTTCAGCACCGACGGGGACCTTACCCTCGGAGTGAAGGACCTGGGCAAGAAACGCCGCTCGTTCACCATCACCGGCACCTACTCCTTCCAGAAAGGTAAAGGCACTTCGGGCGACTCATCCATGACGGAGTTCGCCGACGGCAGGGTCCCGGAGATGCGTAATCTCCAGTATGCCGACACCGACGACAGCTACCGCTTCGGCGGGAGCCTTCAGTACGTGGAGCCCTTCGGGGACGAGTGGGCGGTGCAGACTTACGTTTCCTCCTTCTTCCGGCATTCAATATCGGCGCGGGACGCCACCCAGGACGGAGCTCCGAGCAGCTGGTACTCCGCCATTAACGAGAATGATTACCTCTCCAACTATGCCCGCCTGCTGCTCCAGTACAAGAAGGGGCGTCGCAACATACAGGCAGGAGGGTCGGTGCGCGCAATCACCAATACTATCCACGCTCGCTCCTACAACATAGACACTTACACCGGAGAGGGGGAAGTGCAATGGAACTTTGCTCCATTTATCCGCTACAGAAACAGTTGGGAAAAGGACAAACGCAACGTCAGCATCAACATCAATTACAACGGCAACTCGCAGAAGCCGTCCATGAGCTCCCAGCTGCCGACCTTCAACCTGTCCAACCCGACCAGGATAAGCGCCGGCAACATCTACCTCAAGCCGTATTTCAACCATACGCTTTACATAGATTTGGACATCGGCGATAACGCGGCCGGAACAAATCTGAACATTTACTCTTCGGGAGGCATAGGTTTCAACGGGGAGGTACAGGCCGGCTGGTTCGACGGCTCGGGAGTCTGGTATTCACTTCCTGTAAATTCTAAAAAGCCGTCGCTGAGCTTTTGGACCACAGTGGATTACGGTTTCCCTTTAGGCAAGGAAGAGAAGCTCAGGTTCTCCTTAAGTCCTTATTTTTCTTACGAGCGTTCGACTTCTTACCAGATGGCTGGGACAGGACCGTCTCCGGACCTGGGCGCCCTGGACTACGGCAGTTTTATCGCCGACGTCTATGGTGATGCCTCCGGAAGCCGCTTCTACAGCGGAGCGAGCGGGTTCCGTGAAAGCCTTACCAGTAGTATCGTACCGGTGCTCAGTATGGATATGACATACAAACCGACTGAGAACCTGACTGTCCGGGCCAGTACGTCCGGAGAATACCACATCACTTTATACAGCGTTAATCCGGATGCCAACGTAAGTTACTGGGGTGTACGCGCTTCACTGAAAGCCGACTGGAGCATACCGGACGTGCTGGATATATCGGCAAATGTGGGCTATTCCGTGCAACGCGGACTTGGGGAAGGCTTCGACAACGACATTGTGGGTACGGCCCTCAAGATATCGAAGAGCGTGAAGTCCTGGACATTCAGCCTCAAGGCGTCCGACCTTCTGGACCAGTACCGCCACATAATCACTTCCCGCAACGCAAACTATTCCGAAAACTCCTGGACCCTCACCCCCGGCCGTTACGTGTTGCTCGGCGTGAGCTGGAACTTCGGCAAGATGAACGCCTCGCACCAGCGCGCCGCCCGCGACGCCATGTGGAAGATGATGTAGGGAAGATTACTGCTTCCAGTAGTTGTCGTTAACGAAGTGCTTGTAATCGCCGGAATAAGAACCGGCGGAGAAGGTGGTGCCGACTTTCTGCCATGCCATCTCCTTGTCGTTCAGGACGGTAATCTGGAAGGAGTCGTCGTACGCCCATTTGGTATAATGGAGTGTTATGATGTACTGCCCATTTTGCCTGGAAACGTCGTAGCCTATATGCACATCCTCCGACGTATCAGTAAGGACATCGCAGCTGTGAAGCACTATTTCTTCTTTCCCGATTTGCCAGGTAAGCCCTCCGTCCATGGCAAAGGACGGGTCTTCATAATACTCGTCCCAATCTCCTTGCAAAAGTTCTATTTTCATTGCGCCGTCAAGCAGGTTCAACTCTTTCTGTGAACAGGAAGCCAGAGAGATTATCAAAGAAATAATAAAGACTGTTCTTTTCATGTTTTACAAAAATAATCAAAATCATTAATAAAATGACTATCTTTATATGCTGAACAGATGACCACCGTATGAATAGAATAATCGAATGTGTCCCGAATTACAGTGAGGGACGAGACAGGAAAGTGATAGACGCCATAGTGGAGGCTGTCGCATTAACTGAAGGCGTAAAAGTCCTTAACGTAGATCCGGGAGAGGCGACCAACCGCACGGTGGTGACCTTCGTGGGAGAGCCGGAGGCGGTATGCGAAGCGGCTTTCCGAGGCACAGCTAAGGCCCAGGAACTCATAGACATGCGCAAGCATCACGGGGCCCATCCGCGCTCCGGCGCCACCGACGTACTCCCACTTATACCTATATCCGGAGTCACCCTTGAAGAGTGTGCCGAAATGGCGCGCAAGCTTGCCGAACGCATGTTCAAGGAGCTCGGAATCCCGTGCTACTGTTATGAAGCCGCGGCTTTCAAGCCTGAGCGCAAGAACCTTGCGGTCTGCCGCGCAGGTGAGTACGAGGCGCTTCCCGACAAAATCAAGGATCCCGAACGCCGGCCCGACTTCTGCGGAGAATGGGACGAAACCGCCGCGAAATCAGGCGCTTCCAACGTGGGTGCACGCAACTTCCTGGTAGCAGTTAACTTCAACCTGAATACAACCTCCACCCGTCGCGCAATGGCAGTGGCCTTCGACGTACGAGAAAAGGGCCGCAAGGCACGCGAGGGCGGCTCGCTCACCGGCAAACTCCTCAAAGATGCCGACGGCGAACAGATTTGGATTCCCGGCACTCTCAAGGGCTGCAAGGCAATAGGCTGGTACATAGATGAATACGGCATCGCCCAGGTGTCAATGAACATCACTGACATAGACGCCACCCCGCTTCATGTAGCGTACGAAGAAGTGACGCGTGCCGCAGCTGCCAGGGGACTCCGCGTGACAGGTGCCGAAATAGTGGGCCTGGTGCCCAAGCGCGTGCTCATCGACGCCGGCCGTTTCTACCTGGAACGCCAGCAGCGGTCGCTCGGAATAGACGAGAGCGAGATACTAAAGATTGCCGTCAAGAGCATGTCGCTCGACGACCTGCGCCCCTTCGACCCCAGAGAGAAAGTCATTGAATACCTGATGCTTGACGAGGATGCGGAAGCCGTAAAGCACCGCCTGGTACGCCTTAGCGCGGAAGGACTTGCCCGTGAGACGGCGTCCGAATCGCCCGCTCCCGGAGGCGGCTCCATATCGGCATACATGGGCTCGCTCGCAGCGGCCCTCGCCACCATGGTCGCAAACCTCTCCGCCCACAAGCGCGGCTGGGACGACCGCTGGAAAGAGTTCTCCGACGTTGCCGAACAGGGGCAGGCGCTTATGCACGAGCTGTTGGACCTCGTGGATGAGGATACGGCCGCGTTCAACCGGGTGATGGATGTATTCGGCATGCCTAAGGGTACTCCGGAGGAAAAAGCCGCCCGCGAAGCTGCTATGCATGAGGCCACTCTGTACGCTGCTTCTGTGCCGCTGAGGACCATGGAGGCCTCCCTTAAGGCTCTTCCGCTGGCCCTGGATATGGCTCAGAAGGGCAACCCCGCATCGGCCTCCGACGCCGGTGTGGCCGCCCTCGCCGCTCTTGCCGCCGTCCGCGGGGCGCACCTGAACGTCCGCATCAACCTCTCCGGCTTTGCCGATCAGGCTGCCGCCGCCCCGTTGCTGGAGCGCGCAGCAGCGATCGAAAAAGAGGCCGCCGACCTGGAGTCGCAGGTGCTCGCCGCGGTGAACGGACATATTGAGTAGATTCTTCGCTTCGCTCAGAATGACATTTAAATAACAGAATGACATTTAAAGAACAGATTCTCGAAGGTATCCCGCAGGAACTGCCGGAGCATCAGCCGTACGATACTACTATTAACCACGCGCCCAAGCGCAAGGACATACTGACAAAGGAGCAGAAGCGGTTGGCGCTGAAGAACGCGCTGCGCTACTTCGATCCGCGGCACCACGCAGCTCTTGCTCCCGAGTTCGCGGAGGAACTGGAACGCTACGGCCGCATATACATGTATCGCTTCCGCCCGGCGTATCCCATGTACGCGCGTCCGATAGATGAATATCCAGCCAAATCCAGGCAAGCTGCGGCCATTATGGCGATGATACAGAACAACCTGGATCCGCGCGTGGCCCAGCATCCGCACGAACTCATCATCTATGGCGGCAATGGCGCCATCTTCCAGAACTGGGCGCAGTACAGGCTTACCATGCAGTACCTCGCCACAATGACCGACGAGCAGACTCTGGTGATGTACTCCGGCCACCCGCTGGGCCTCTTCCCGAGCCACAAGGACGCGCCGCGCGTGGTGGTGACCAACGGAATGGTCATCCCCAACTACTCCAAGCCCGACGACTGGGAGCGCATGAACGCGCTCGGCGTCTCGCAATATGGCCAGATGACAGCCGGCAGTTATATGTACATAGGCCCTCAGGGCATTGTGCACGGGACCACTATTACCGTCATGAATGCTGCAAGGAAGCTGCTACGCAATAGATCCTTCGCTGGCGCTCAGGATGACAAATATGGGCCTCAGGCTGAAGAATCTTTAGCAGGCCTGCTTTTCGTCACCGCCGGCCTCGGCGGCATGAGCGGCGCACAGCCGAAAGCCGGAAACATAGCCGGCGTAGTAAGCGTGACCGCAGAAATCAACCCCCTCGCCGCACGCAAACGCTACGACCAGGGCTGGGTGGACGAGCTCCACGACAATCTCGACGAACTCATCCCCCGCATACGCATGGCGGTTGCCGGTAAGGAGGTGGTCTCCATGGCCTACGTGGGCAACGTGGTGGACCTCTGGGAACGCCTGGCCGACGAAGGCATACGGGTGGACCTCGGTTCCGACCAGACTTCGCTCCACAACCCATGGGCGGGCGGCTATTACCCTGTGGGCTACAGTCTGGAGGAGAGCAAGCGCATGATGGCCGAAGAGCCGGAACGCTTCCGGGAGGCCGTGCAGGCATCGCTCCGCAGGCATGTGGCGGCAATCAACCGCCTGAGCGACAGAGGGATGTACTTCTTCGACTACGGCAACGCCTTCTTGCTTCAGAGCTCCCGTGCCGGCGCCGACGTGCTACGGGAAGACGGCAGCTTCCGCTATCCGAGCTACGTGCAGGACATCATGGGCCCCATGTACTTCGATTACGGTTTCGGCCCTTTCAGGTGGGTCTGTATGAGCGAGAAACCGGAAGACCTGGCGCTGACGGACGCCCTCGCCGTGAAGGTGCTCGGCGAGATTGCCGCAACCGCGCCGGAAGAGATAGCCGGCCAGATGAGGGATAACATACGCTGGATTGAGGAGGCCGGCCGCAACTCCCTGGTCGTGGGTTCGCAGGCCCGTATCCTGTACGCCGACTGCGAAGGCCGTACCCGCATTGCGCTTGCGTTCAACGACGCCATACGCGACGGCCGCCTGAAAGGGCCGGTGGTGCTCGGGCGCGACCATCACGACGTCTCCGGCACCGACAGCCCCTTCCGCGAAACCTCCAACATCTACGACGGGTCGCAGTTTACGGCCGATATGGCGGTGCAGAACGTAATCGGCGACGGCTTCCGCGGCGCCACATGGGTGAGCATCCACAACGGCGGCGGAGTCGGCTGGGGAGAAGTAATCAACGGCGGCTTCGGAATGGTAATCGACGGTTCCGAAGAATCGGCGCGCCACATACGCGAGATGCTTTTCTGGGACGTCAACAACGGCATCGCCCGCCGCAGCTGGGCACGCAACGACGGCGCACGCGCAGCCATCGAACGCCAGATGGCACGCACCCCGGAGCTCCGCGTGACTCTCCCCAACATAGCAGATGACGAATTGATACGAAATGTCATTCTGAGCGATAGCGAAGAATCTAAAAGTTAACGATCTATGGTACATTATATCACCCCCGCGCGCCTCACTCTCGAGCGCCTTAAGGAAATAATCGATTCGCACGCAACCCTGGAACTCTCCGAAACGGCGGTCGCGGCAGTGGAGAAGTGCCGCAAGTATCTGGACGACAAAACGGAAAACCTCGATCAGCCGCTCTACGGCATAACCACCGGCTTCGGCTCCTTGTACAACGTGAACATCCCCAGGGAGGATCTTTCTGCCCTGCAGCACAACCTGGTGATGTCTCACGCCTGCGGAACCGGGCCCGCCGTGCGCCCTGAGATAGTCAAGCTGATGCTTTTCCTGAAGGTGCAGAATCTGTCGTACGGGCACTCCGGAGTGCAGCTGATAACGGTTCGGCGGCTCATCGACATGTTCAACAACGATGTGCTGCCGGTGGTGTATTCCCAGGGCTCGCTGGGTGCATCGGGAGACCTGGCGCCGCTGGCCCACCTGTCCCTGCCGCTTATCGGCATGGGCGAAGTGCTTTATAAAGGTCAGGTGCGTCCGGCGGCCGAAGTCTGGGCGGAACTCGGCTGGGAGCCCATTACACTTCAGTCCAAGGAGGGTCTGGCACTGCTGAACGGTACCCAGTTCATGAGTGCCCATGCCGTTTGGGCCATACTCAAGAGCATGCGCCTGTCCCGCTGGGCCGACCGTATAGGAGCGATGTCGCTGGATGCGTACGACGGCCGTATAGAGCCGTTCCTGCCGCTGACTCACCAGCTGCGGCCGCATGTGGGCCAGATACTTACAGGGAAGGCTTTCATGTCCATTCTTGCCGGCAGCGAGCTGATCCGCAGGCCCAAGGAGAATGTGCAGGATCCCTACAGCTTCCGTTGCATCCCTCAGGTGCACGGTGCCGTAAAAGATAATATCCTTTATGTTAAGTCGGTGATCGAAAACGAGATAAACTCTGCTACCGACAACCCTAACATCTTCCCCGACGAGGATATGATTATCTCTGCAGGCAACTTCCACGGTGAGCCCATAGCCATTCCGATGGACGCCCTCGCCATAGCGATGTCGGAGCTGGCGAGCATTTCCGAGCGACGTACCTACCAGCTGATACACGGCCTGCGCGGGTTGCCCAAGTATCTGGTGGCCAATCCGGGTGTCAACAGCGGATTCATGATTCCGCAGTACACGGCGGCTTCTATCGTTTCCCAGAACAAGGGCTTGTGCTGGCCTGCGTCCTGTGACTCCATCCCTTCGTCCCAGGGTCAGGAAGACCATGTGAGCATGGGATCCAATTCCGCTACCAAGCTGGTGCGTATAGTGGACAACGTGGAGACGGTGCTCGCTATTGAGCTCTTCAACGCTGCCCAGGCGCTTGATTTCCGTCGTCCCGCCAAGACTTCGCCGGCCCTTGAGAAGATTTACTCCGACTACCGCAAAGTGGTTCCTTTCATAGAGAACGATACTTACATGAGTCCGCTGATCCAGCGTTCCGTGGAATTCCTTTCGCGCGAAGAATATATATGATTATCAAGAATATAGGTGAGCTTGTGGGGATTGTTCCCGAGGGCGTTCTGCTGAAGCGCGGCGCGGAGATGTCGGAAGTTGGCATCCTCTGCAACGCCTGGCTCCGCATCGAGGACGGTTGCATCGTCGACTTCGGAGTTGAGCCCTGTGGCAGTCAGTGTCCCGGAGGCGTGTCCACCCCCGGACACGGGCAGGGGGAGGGGCCCGCTGGAGACAAGTTATCGCATAGCGATGACGCAGGAAACAGTGGGAGGGGCCGGAGCGAAGCGGAGCTGAGCGGAGTCCTCCGGGGTGCTGACTGTCATGGGGCTCCCGAAGTCCTCGATGCTAAATGCGGCATGGTAATGCCGGCATTCTGCGATTCCCACACCCATATAGTATATGCCGGAAGCCGGGAAGGGGAGTTCCTGGATAAGATTAACGGCCTGAGCTATGAAGAGATAGCGGCTCGTGGAGGCGGGATACTGAATTCCGCCGACCTGCTGCATGAGACTTCCGAAGATGAACTGTACGAGCAGTCCATAGTGCGGGTGCGCGAAATGATGGCTGCAGGCACCGGAGCCATGGAAATCAAGAGCGGCTACGGCCTCAATCCTGCCGACGAGCTCAAGATGCTTCGCGTCATTGCGCGAATAAAAGCGAACGTGCCGGCGACCGTACGCAGCACCTTCCTCGGTGCCCACGCCGTCGGCCGCGGCTTCACCCAGGAGGCATATGTACAGCAGGTCATCGACATGATGCCGGAGGCTGCAAGGCTTGCCGATTTCGTGGATGTTTTCTGCGACGAAGGTTTCTTCTCCCCGGCAGAGACCGAACGCATGCTGGCCGCTGGAGCCGCCTGCGGCCTGCGTGCGAAGATTCATGCCAACGAATTGGCAGTCAGCGGGGGAGTGGAGGTCGGAGTAAAGCATGACGCCTTGTCGGTGGACCATCTTGAGCGTACCACGCCGGCCCAGATAGAGGCCCTTAAAGGCTCCGCGACCATGCCTACCATGCTGCCTGGCTCGTCCTTCTTCCTGGGGATTCCGTTCGGGGATGCACGTGCGTTTATAGCTGCAGGTCTGCCTCTGGCTCTGGCGTCCGACTACAATCCCGGCTCTTCGCCATCTGGCGACATGCGTTTTGTGATGGCCCTGGCGTGTATACGCATGCGTCTCACGCCTGCGCAGGCATTCAACGCCGTCACGCTCAATTCGGCGTACGCTATGGGCGTCAGTGACACACTCGGCTCCATTACCAGGGGCAAGCGGGCCAACCTTATTCTTACCAGTCCTGGATGGAACCTCACCCGCCTGGCCTACAATTATACCACACCGTTTATCGGGAAAGTGCTCATCGGCGGTGAATGTTTGCAGGATAATTGAAAAACTTGTAGATTTGCTGTATGAAAAAGATATTTGTTCTCCTTTGCATTCTCGTGCCTTTCGGCCTTCAGGCCCAGATTCTTGGCAAACACCATATCGAACCCAGTGTCGGTCTTGCCGTGCCGGGGGATCTGTTGTATGAGCAGGGTTTCAGTGAAAAAACGCATCTGAATCTCTCACTTGCATACCGATACGATATATCAAACAATCTCTCGGTAGGAGCACAGTATTCTTTTGTTCCCACACATAGCGGTTTAACCAAGTCTGAAGAGACTCAGATAGACCTTAAGACCAATTATCACTCGATAGATGCTTTAGTCGAGTATAAAATGTTGTCCGGAGGTGCCGTGAACTTTTTTGCCGGCATCGGCGGAGGCGTACAGGGCCGTTATACGGAATTTCCCGGACGCAATATCGACCCCGGTTTCTGGTGGGGACCAGATTTTAATCTGTATCTTGGGGTGGAAATCCAGAAGCATTTGAGGGTTACCCTCGGTCATCATCACGACCTTCACTTTCCCTTCAAGAGCCTTTCTTTCAGTGCTGCCCCGTATTACTACTTGAATCTGGGCTGGTCTTTCTGAAAGAATCAGCAAAAATCGAAAGAATCATAAAAATGTGACGAATGACTGCGGCTTTGCAGGTTCATTCTGCTTGGAATTGCTTTTCTTTGCAGAAAAACCTGACAATGAAAACTTCAGTTCTGTGCCTGGCTCTGGCCGCTTTCGTTTCCTGTTCGCTTTTTTATCCCGAGTTGCCGCCTGGCGGCGCTCGCGGATTAAATAAACTGATTTCCTCCTCCGATACCTGTTTTCTGGTGTCTGCAGTGGCGTACCCTGCCAATTTCGACTGGCAGAAAGACAGTAACTACCAATCCGCCCCCTGTACGCTTCTTCTGTTCCGAAATGAAAAGAGGGTGCTGGAACTGCCTGCCGGAGCAGAAGCGGGGATTGGTGTCTCACCGAATCAGCATCATCTGATAGATGACTCCATTTTTACGGAGTACACGGATGAACGCGGGACACAGGTCAAGAAAAACGGCGAGTCCGTATTATGGTGGGAAGAGCCGGAAAAGCTACTCGGCTTGCTTTATAAAGACGGTATTCTGCATAGTCTGGGGCAGTCGGAAGATAATAATGTTCTCACTTACCGTGAAGACGGCCTGCCTGTTCTCAAGATAGAAGGAGGAATAGCATGCGGTGGCTTCGGGTGCAACGGGTACGGTGCCACGGGGGCTCTTTATGAAGAATCCGAGCATGTCTGCTTTGCATATTATACCGGGGACAACATCAGCCAAACTGCAGTGCTGGTGATGGACGGTATTCCCGAAACCGTCATGGCTGTCACCGGCGCAAGGGTTATGGACGCCAGAATAATAAACAGAGAAAAACTGGTCCTATACGAGAAACTCCGGACTTCCATACTGTCGGCCGATGGCGTATCGCAAAAGATTGACGCAGGAGTCGGGCTGATGTGGTACAACGCCAACCTGATAGAATACGACGGCCATCATGCAATAGCGGGCCGCGTGCGCAGGAAATTGGGCGGGTTGCAATCTGCGATAGGATGGAAAGATGAGATTGTCTTTATGGATTCGGGCTCGGAATACATCTACTGCGACGGAAAACACTGTCCGGATATTCACGAACTGCTTAAAAGAAACGCCGGATGCTATTTCTTCCACCGTGATTGCGCCGTTCAGCTGGGGAAGGAGCTGGCCGCTGTATTCACTCCTCAAGATATGTCGGAATCACCATTCCTGGAGGTCGGAGGCAAGATGTTGAAGTATAATTTGAACGGCTACCTGACAGGCGTTGCCGTAGAAAAGGGGGAATGATATGCTGATAAGGGTATTTGGTGCCAAGTGTATTGGCATACAGGCGGTTAGCGTAACGGTAGAAGTCAGTCTGGACCGCGGAATAGGGATTCATCTGGTCGGTCTGGCCGACGTGGCGGTAAAGGAAAGCCTCCTTCGCACGACCACGGCCATGCAGGCGCTTGGATATCACATCCCGGGCAAGAGGATGGTAATTAACCTGGCGCCGGCGGATTTGCATAAGAACGGCAGCGGTTACGACCTGCCCATAGCTATAGGCATAATTGCTGCCTCCGGCCAATGCAATCTGCCTCTGGCCGACCAATATATGATGATGGGAGAATTGGGCCTGGACGGCAGCGTGAGGGCGATTCCCGGAGGTTTGCCATTTGCCGAACTGGCGGTGCAGGAAGGCCTTGAGGGCATAATACTCCCCATGGATTCAGCGTTGGAGGCAGCCGAGCTGGAGGGCACGAGGGTAATGGGTGTGAGGAGCCTGGCGGACGTCGTCCGGATACTTTCCGGCGACCTTTGTGACGACCTGGAAATCAAGAACACGGGCGAATACTCCGCCATGCTCGCTTCGAGAACGGGACGTCCGGGGAACGACATACCGGATTTCTCGGATATCCTCGGGCTGGAAGGCGCGAAACGCGGTTTGGAGATAGCCGCCGCAGGTGCACACAATATCTGCATGATTGGACCTCCCGGATCCGGAAAGAGCTCGCTTGCAAAAGCGCTGGTGGGCATTTTGCCTCCCATGAGCATGGAGGAAAGCCTGGTTACGTCCAAAATATTCAGTATCGCCGGCAAGGGTAAGCTGCGTTGCGGTCTTATGAGTACCCGTCCGTTCCGCTCCCCGCATTATTCCGCCTCTCTTGCGGCAATAATTGGCGGAGGTGCAGGAGACGGCATTATCCCGGGAGAAATCAGTCTTGCACACAACGGGGTGCTCTTTCTTGACGAGGCGGCTCAAATGCCGAGGAGCGTCAGCGAGGCCCTGCGCGGTCCGGTGGAAGATAGGAAAGTAACTATCTCCAGGCTTAAGGCGAAAGTGGAATATCCTGCCTCCTTCATGCTGGTCATGGCGTCCAACCCATGCCCTTGCGGCTACTGGGGAGTGGGGGACAGGTGCACTTGTACGCCCACCCAGCGCCTCAATTACCTGGCCCGGCTCAGCGGCCCCATGATGGACAGAATCGACATACAACTGTCCGTGCCCAATCTGGCGGCGGCCGAGCTGGCACGCCTGAGAGCCGGACAGATGAGACCGGAGTCCAGCAGCGCAGTGGCTGCCAGGGTGGCGGCAGCACGCGAGGTCCAGAGGCGGCGCTTTGCAGGAGAGAGCATTTTTTCAAATGCCGAGATGGGCAACAAACAGGTAGAACGTTTCTGCAAGATGGATGCTGAATGCAACGAGTTGCTTGTTGCGTTGATGGAAAAGATGGGGCTGTCCATGCGGGCCTACTTCCGAATAATCAAGGTTGCCCGCACCATCGCCGACTTGGAAGGCGGAGGCCCGATCAAGCCCGCCCATATCTCGGAGGCTGCTTGTTACCGCTTTCTGGACCGCACTCCGGGTGCCAGGTTCTGATAGTTTTTCTTATCTTTGCCGTGGTTATGCCTGGCAGAGCGCCTCCTCGCTCATGATACAAAAATGCTCTGCATTTTCATAATCGCTCGAAGTTCGCTCAGCCAGGCTGCCACGGCAAAGATGAAACACGAAATACTCATACCGGATCTGGCAAGCCTCGACAAGGCTGCAGAGGTATTCCTGAAAGAAATAGGAGACAACAAGCTTATTGCCTTCTACGCTCCCATGGGAGCAGGAAAGACCACCTTTACTACAGCAGTCTGCAAGGCTCTCGGGGTTAACGAAGACGCCGTAAGCTCTCCCACGTTCGCTATTGTCAACGAATACCGCAGCGCGACGGGCGAGCCGGTCTTCCATTTTGACTTCTACCGCATTGAGAAAGCCGCCGAGGCCCTGGACATAGGCCTCTACGAGTACCTGGACAGCGGTGCCCTCTGCCTTATGGAGTGGCCGGAAAACATTGAGGATCTCCTGCCTCAGGAGACCCTCAAAGTAAGTATTTCGGTTAATCCTGACGGCTCCCGCCTGCTCAGTTGGGATAATTGATATCCATCCGGAACTGTTCTACGGGAAGCACCGGTTCGGTGTGGTTCTCGCGCACAATCTCCCACATCTTCTCTACAATCCCGGGATGCCCGGCCGAAAGGTCGGTAGTCTCGCGGGGGTCGTTCACAATATTGTAGAGTTCCATTTCGTTGTTGCCGCCGCGGACCTTCTTCAACAGGCCCTTCCATTCGCCCATTCGCACTGCCACCCAGCCCTTGGCGCCCGGGAATTCCCAGTAAAGGTATTCGTGCTCCGGTTGCTCCTTTCCGCAAATGGCAGGGACGAAAGATATGCCGTCGTTCTTCGGCGCTTCCGTGCCTGCCAGCTCGGCAAGCGTGGGCATCAAGTCGGCGAAATAGGCAATGTGCCCGCTCTTGCGTGCCTTGAGCCTGTCGCCCCATGCCACTATGAAAGGCATGCGTATGCCGCCCTCGTGCAGGGAACTCTTGCCCCATCCGGCAGCGCAGCTGAAGGGCCCGCCGCTTTGGAAGTACTCCATGGGCGAGTTGCCGTTGTGCGCCGGTCCGTTGTCGGAGCTAACTATGAAAACGGTATTATCCCAGATTCCGAGTTCTTTCAGCTTGGCCACCAGCTTGCCCACCTGGGTGTCGATATGGGTGACCATGGCGGCATAGGAGGCGTGGGGATAGCGGACTGGCAGGTACATGCCGCCGTTGGTGCGCGGCTCTTCGTCGCCCAGCTTGTCAACGTAGTACATCACTTCGTCGACAGGCGCCTGCACTGCGGAATGCGGCACGGTAGTCGTCCACATGGCAAAGAAGGGGCCGCCGGCGTTGTCGCAGATGAACTTTTCCAGCTTCTCGTACATCAGGTCGGGGCTGTAGAACTTGCCGCCGTAGCGGTCGTAGCTTGCCGGATCCATGGGGTCCAGGCCCTCCGGAAGCGGTTCGCCCTGCATCACGGTCTCGTTGCCCGTGGCAATCTTGACGTCATTCTCCCAAAGGTGGGTGGGGTAGTATGAGTGAGCCAGGGCCTGACAATTGAAACCATAGAAATAGTCGAAGCCCATCTTGTTGGGCGTAGAGTCGCTGGCAGGGAACCCAAGGCCCCATTTGCCCACCATCGCGGTCTTGTAGCCGGCAGCCTGCATCATGGAACCTATAGTGGGAGTACCCGGTAGCATAGGATACTGTCCCTCCATGGTGTCGTCCAGGAAGAGGGTGTTCCATCCGCGCCCGTCTGTGGGAACGAAATGCTCCTCGTTGCCGCGTATCTGGCTGTGTCCCATGTGCTGGCCGGTAACCAGGCAGCACCGTGACGGGGCCGACAGAGGGGCGGCGGAATACATATCGGTAAAGAGGATTCCGTGGCTTGCCAGGGCGTCTATGTTAGGCGTCTCTATCATCTGCTGGCCGTAGCAGCCCAGGTCTCCGTAACCCAGGTCGTCGAACAGCAGGAATATCACGTTGGGCTTCTCTGGAAGCTTATCTGCTCCGGTGCATCCGCAAGCGGCGGCCGCCGCTGCAGTAAGCAAGATTTTGTTCGTTTGCATAATGCAACAATTATAGTCAATAATTGCCGATTATGCAAACGTATCAATCTCTGAAGTAGACCCCTTCGGCACGCAGGGCGTCCTGTAACTGCTTCACGTCCAGCGCCCTGGGCTCAACGCCCTCGCGCACGCTCAATGCAGCTGCCTTTCCCGCGGCCTCGCCCAGGCACATCGCCGGACCCATTACACGAACGGATGCCAGAGCCAGGTGGGTTGCGGAGATGCAGCGTCCGGCGCAAAGCAGGCCGTCCACCTTCTGCGGCACGAGGCAGCGGTAAGGGACGTCGTAGCAGTCGGGGCACCACATCAGCGTGCAGTCTCCGCCGACGGGGTGGTGAAGGTCAACCGGATACGCAGCCACTCCTATGGCGTCCGGGAAGCGGGCGCAGTCGAAGATATCCTGCTCCGTGAGCACGTATTCGCCCACGATGCGGCGGGTTTCACGTATGCCCATGAAAGGCGCCACCCTGTCCACGTAGGCGTTCTCGAAACCGGGAATGTAGGCCTTGAGGTAGCGGGCGATCTCTTCGTTCTGCCTGATGCAGAGCTCCTCCCCCTTTGTGTACTGCTCCGGGTCGGTGGCGTCAACCCCGTTCACGCGGGACATGTTCACCCACCATTCGTCCTCCGCCATTCCGGTCATGAAGATGGTACGTTCTACGGGCAGATGGTAACCCGCCTCGCGGGCCTGCTTGATCTGATTGCGGAAGCCTACCATGGTACAGTTGTCCATGGGACGGAAGAACTCGTTGGGTATGAAGTCGATGTCGTAGATATCGGGATGATCGGCCACGGCATCACGCAGCTTTCGTGAGTCCACGCCGCGCATGGAGAACATAAGCGTGGGCGGCTGGGCGATACCGTTTTCGTTGCCGTACGCCATAGGTGCGCCCGCCCGGCAGGCCACGTCCCCGTCGCCGGTGCAGTCTATTACCGTTCTGGCGAGTATGGCTTCGCGGCCCTTCTTGGACTCGATAATAACGCCTTTTATATTGTCGCCCTCCATGATGGCGTCAACGAACATCACGTACATAAGCACTTTCACGCCACATTCCTCCATTATTTCCCAGGCAAGGCGTTTGGTCCCTTCAGGGTCTATCATAGTAAGGCTTACGTGAAGCGGGCAGGCGCGGTGATGCGTTGCCTGGCCCCGCTCGCGCAGACGCTCCACGAACTGCAACGGCAGGCCCTTGATTACTTCGTTCCCCTTCCGGCCCAGGAAGCCCAGCAGCGGCAGGCCCTGGGTCATGTTTCCGCCCAGCGAGCCCCGGTTTTCTATCAGCATTACCCTGGTGCCTTTTACCAGTGCGGCAGCTTGTGCTGCCATAAGACCGGCGGGGCCTCCGCCGACTACCAGCACGTCCACCTCTTCGCGAACTGGTATCTGCCTGGCAGGCTCTTCAATGAATTTCGTCATAGTTGGAGAATTTAGCTGTAAAAATACGTTTTATTATTATATTTGGAAGATTTTTAAAGAAAAAATATGGCTTTCGTAGACTGGTTGATTGTAGCTTTATTCCTTGGTGCACTCGTCACCATAGGCTACCTGTTCTCCCACAAAAACAAGAACATAGAAGATTATTTCGTGGCCGGACGATCCATGCCGGGATGGCTTGTAGCCATTGCCGCTACCGGCACCACCATAAGCGCGGGGACCTTCGTGGGCTCGCCCGAGCTGGGATTCAATACAAATCTGACCTATGTTCTCAACCTGCTCGGCTCTATATTCGGCGGCATACTTGTGGCAGCTCTGATTCTGCCGAAGCTGTATAATGCCCGCACGATTACAATCTACGGCTTCATCGGCGACCGCTTCGGCGAGTCCTCCAAGCAGGCCAACTCGGTTATGTTCCTCATCGGCCAGTTGCTTACCAGCGGCAGCCGCCTTTTCATAGCGGCCATAGCCATAAGCGTAATCGCCTTCGGCAGCATACAGTTCCAGTTCATGGTCTGGAGCATAATAATACTTGGCGTAGTATCCACCTTCTATACCATGATGGGCGGTATCAAGGGCCTGCTCTACATCGACACCTTCCAAACACTGCTGATGATTTTCACCGGCGTGGTAGGCCTGGTCATCATTGCCTGTGACCTTAACGGACTGAGTCTGAGCGAGGTGTGGCAGACCTTGACCGCCAACGGAATGGTGAAGGCTCCCGCTGCTACCGGAGTCGCTCCGGGGCTTGCCGCCGACGGTACCCTGAGCGGATGGGTGCCCGGCAACAAGGTGCAGATGTTCGACCCCAGCGTTGACTTCAGCAAGCCGTACACCATCCTGGGCGGCATGATAGGCGTAGCCTTCTTCAAGATTGCCCAGTACACCACGGACCAGGAGTTCGTCCAGCGCCAGCTGGCCTGCAAGGACGTCCGCAAAGCCGGCCGTTCGCTTGTGGCCTCCCAGCTGCTGGCCCTGCCCGTCGTGCTTATCTTTTTGAGTATAGGTCTGTTGCTCTACGTCAAGTACATCCACGATCCCGCCTGCGACGGAGCCCTCAGCACCGCCTTCTTCAGCGACGCGCGCGACATCTTCCCCCAGTACATCAAGAATCACATCCCTGCCGGCGTGCGTGGCCTTATGATTACCGGCCTGCTGGCGGCGGCGCTTTCCAGCTTCAACTCAGCCATCAACTCAATGGCCTCCAGCTTCGTGGCCGACCTGTACCTGCCTCTGAGGGCTAAACATGGCAAGGCCGTCAAGAGCGACAAGGACCAGATTTCGTCTTCACGCTGGATGGTGGGCCTTATGGGCATGATGCTTACCGGGTTCGCTATCGTAACCTGCGTAATGCAGCAGAGCAGCGGCCTCAATCTCGTGGACTTCGCCACCGGTATCATGTGTTTCGCGTACGCAGGCATGATAGGCGTATTCCTTACCGCCATCTTCACCAAACGCGGTAATGCCCGCAGCGTGGTGGCGGCTCTGGTTGTCGGCGCCCTTATCATCATCCCGCTGATGTTCCAGAAGGAATTCTTCGGCCACAATTACATAGCCTGGACGTGGTGGTGCCCTATCGGCGGCCTCGTCTCCACCCTGGTCTGCATGGCCGGAAAAGCTAAGAAAGCATGAAACGGCTGGTTTTGATTGCGGCCGTGTGCCTTTGGTGCGCCGTCGCTATGGCCGGGAACGTCAACGGCCGCGTGCTTTGTGAAGGTTGCCCCGTTGAGGGTGTTGCCGTGTCAGACGGCGTCTCGATTGTGCTGACGAATGCCCTCGGACGCTATTCCCTCGACTCCGACAAGAAAGACGGTTCCGTTTTCGTGATAACGCCCTCCGGCTATATCGCCCGTAGTCTGGATGGCCTGCGTCCCGGCTTCTGGCAGCCGCTTTATCTCCCCCCGGAGCAGGAGGAAGTGCACGATTTCGTGCTTGAAAAGCAGAATCAGAGCAGCTACACTATGATTCTTCTGGCCGACCTCCATCTTTCCAACGACCCTGAGAGAGACGACCTTAACAGATTCCGTACTGAGGTGCTGCCGGTAATCCGCAGGGAGGCGGCCGAGGCGAAGGGGCCCGTCTATACGGCCAACCTCGGCGATACCACGCACGATATCTATTGGGCGGAGATGAACTTCAACGAGTCCGACGGCCTCCGTTTCTTGCAGGACGTCTGCTACCCTACGCCGATGTACAGCATAATGGGGAACCACGACCATGACCCGTCGATAACGGGGGAAGACGTGGACCGCCGGGCCGGCTGGCGCGAGCGCGACTGCTGGGGCCCCGGGCAGTACTCCGTCAACATCGGCAGCGACCATTGGATTTTTCTGGACAACATTGTATACATAAATGTCGAAGGCAAGGGCAAGAAGGCTCCCGGAGTGCGTGGCGACCGCAGTTACGACAGCATCCTTACCGAAGCCCAGTTCAAATGGCTGGAGAAGGACCTTTCGTTGGTCGGAAAGGACACGCGCATTTTCGTATGCACACACGCCCCCGTGCTGTATTCAGGCCGGAACAGCGGTTTGCTGATGCCCAGGGAGCAGGTGGAACGCCTGTACGCCATGTTCGCTCCTTTTTCCCACGATGCCACTGTGTTCTCCGGGCATATACACAGGAACGATATCTGCGACCATGCGGATTTCCCACGTCTGCACCAGAGGTCGCTGCCCGCGACTTCCGGCATAATGTGGACGACACCTGTCGGCTGGCCCCTGTACAACAGTGAGGGCGCCGACGCAGGCTTCTGGGTAGGGGAGTTTGCCTCCGGATGCGGGCCGCGCTACCGTCTGGAGACCTACCTGTACGGGGAGAAGTACTACCGTTTCTACGATCTGAACTCCGTCGGAGAGGCCTACCGGGCGAACGAGGGTATCAGGAAGCAGCAGAAGCTGTATCCGGACACCCGGCTTGACTACGGCGCCCGCAAGTGGCGTAACTACGTGATGCTGAATTACTGGGGCTGGGAGCCCGGAGACAGCGTGGAGCTTTATGAGAAAGGCAGGAAGCTGAAGGTCGAAGCTACCCGTTACGAAGATCCTACAAAGAATATCGCTTACGAGCTGCCCCGCCTGATGAACCCCTACAAACACAGCCACGGGAACGCTAAAGATGCCACGTACCACATGTTTGTAGCCAAAACATCTTCTGCCAAGACTCCGGTAACGGTGCGCATCTTTGCCGCCGACGGCTCCCTCAAGTATGAGGAGACATTCAACCGGCCGTATTCCTTCGACCCGTCCAAATAGGATTTATTAATATAGTGCTGCCGGTTGTCCTTTTCATGGGACGACTGACGGCATTTTTATGAATAATAAACAGATAAATGACAAAATTATATTATATTTGAATCGTCGCCACAATAGACGGCAAAATACATACTAGAAAGCGTTAAGCTTTCCTTGCTGGTGAATCTCGACAATTCAAAGCGACGAAGGATAGGCAGTAACGCTCTTACTTGGCTATATCTTGGGCTGTATGCTCAATTTATGGTAAAGTGTGAGCATCGTTCTTATTCACGTCGCGGCAGTCGAGAGCCCACCACTGGATAAGTTTAGAGGCCCACACTTTCTTTGTTTATGATTTCCCGGACAGAGCCTCACCGGAGTATTTACGAAATGGCTCTATTCTATTCACGACCGAAGCTGGAATTTACGAGTATCCAAAATGAGGATATACTTTGCACGAGTGGTAATTTAATCGATGACACCTATGAAGAAGAACTTTTTTAGTATGGTCTTGAAGTTAAGCGCAATCTTTTTCCTGACCTCACTCGCGATTGCTTGCGCAAAAGAAGTTTGTTATGAAGTTCAAGATAACTATAGTCCGACCATTATTGCGAGTTTGGAGCAGCCTCGGATTTCAAAGACTTTTTTGAGTACGAACCAAGATGGAGTTGGCAAGATTAAATGGCTTGCAGGGGACATGATTAGTTTGTTCTATGGTACTAAATACTATTATTTTAAAGCTGATCAAGGAGGTTCACAGACGACCACTTTCACAATTAGTGGAAGAATGCAAGGAACCGTGATCCCTAGCGATAATGTTTGGGCATTGTATCCCGACAGCGATAATGTTTCTTGTGACGGATCCTCTATTTCTTCCAGTCTGCCCTATATACAAACCGGTATCCCGTATTCATTCGGGGATGACCTGTGCCCAATGGTGGCACATTCTAATACGAACAATCTTAATTTCCGCAACATCTGTGGAGGTATCAAGATTACATTTAGGAGGGCAGATATTAAAACAATTCGTTTTAAAGCAAACAATGGAGGAAGCCTTGCCGGATTGTATAAAGTTTCTTTCGATGGCGATGCCCCAGTCCTTACTGTATCTAGTGGTGTTTCGGAGGTCACTTTGGAGTCAGGTGGCGTATTCTCCCCCGAGACCCCTTATTATATTATTTGTTTTCCTGCTGATCTCAGCCAGGGATTCACCATAACATTGGAGACGGAGAACGAAACTGGTGAGTTTGTGTATACTTCGCCGGTATCAATTAAGCGTTCTTGTTTTGGAAGAAAGGAACATATTGATGATTATGCTACTTTTAACAAGCAGGAAAACAGTAAGATACATTATGTTACCACTGATTGTCTCCCTTTGGATTTTAGCCGATTCTCCCAGACACAACTGCAAACTATGTTTAGTGCAGCCATGCTGTCAAATACTTACGATGAAGATGCTAACGAAGGCGTTATTGAGTTTGAAGGGAAACTGGAGACTATAGGAACAGATGCTTTTTACCAGCAATCTACTCTTCGCTCAGTGGTTGTCCCGGAAGGAGTCCGGGAGATAGGGAGCTATGCTTTTAATCGTTGTACTTCTCTGTTCTCCGTTGAGCTTCCATCCACTCTGTCGTCCATAGGGCAAAGATGTTTTACTTACTGCAGCTCGCTTAGAAACATCAACCTCCCCGAGTCTTTGGTCTCTATCGGATTCGCAGCTTTTAAAGATTGTTCAAATCTAAGAGAGGTCTTGATTCCCTCGCAAATTGGAACTATTAATGGGTCAACTTTTTATAACTGCACACACTTAAGTAGAGTTTCTTTTGCTGAAGGGTCTACGCTGACAGATATTATTTATACTGCCAGTGCACCATATGCATCGTACGCAGATTATGATTTCTACGGGGCCTTTCAAAATTGTACCGCTCTTTCCAGTATCGATCTTCCGTCAGGGTTGGAACGAATTGGAGTGGCTGCTTTTTATGGTTCAGGCTTGCAAAGCATTTCAATACCGCAAGGAGTAACAACAATTGGTAATAGTGCTTTTAGCGGAACCAAGCTGACGGAGGTTACAATTCCATCATCGGTAAGCTCTTTGGGGTCTGCGTTTCATGATTGCGAACAATTGCGAACCGCAGAAGTGAAAGGCAACGCTATTTCCTTGAAAGATACGTTTAGTGCTTGTAAACAATTATCGACGGTTTCATTACCGCAAACAATAACTACATTGGACGGAACTTTCTATAACTGTCAGTCATTGAGTGAAATTAATCTCCCCTCGTCTTTGGCAGAGATTGTCAACGGTGCTTTTTACAAT
Source organism: uncultured Bacteroidales bacterium (assembly GCA_947305645.1). GTDB lineage: Bacteria > Bacteroidota > Bacteroidia > Bacteroidales > UBA932 > Cryptobacteroides. Next base: position 60,770 of record CAMZEC010000003.1, read on the forward strand.
TGTAAGGAGATGAAATCCATATCTTTGCCTTCATCTGTGGTTACTATTGGTGATAATGCATTTTATGGATGTCCACTCGAGTCTTTGACTATTCCTGACGGTGTTGCTACAATTGGGGAAAGCGCTTTCTGCTATGGCTGTTTTCAGCAGCTTGTCATTCCCTCAAGTGTGACGTCCATCGGTAAAGATGCCTTTTCGGGATGCTCGGAACTGACCAGTACTTTAGTCCCGTCTTCAGTTAGGGTATTGAGCGAATACACGTTTAGAAACTGCAGTTCCCTTACTGAAGTCACCGTTGAGAGCGCCACGGTCAAAAGTGAAGCGTTCGGAAATTGCACAAGCCTTAAAACTGTATCTCTTGGTCGTAAGGTAGGTGCTATTTCATCACAAACTTTCGGTGGTTGTAGCTCTTTGGAGAAGTTCGTAAGTTCGTCCACATCCATAGAGGCTTCCGAGGACGGCAGGTGCCTGGTATCATATGATGGTACATTGTTAGCCTGTGCTCAAGGTGGTCTTACTTATTATGTTGTACCGGTAACGACTCAGTCATATCCGATTGAGTATATTGGGGCCGGAGTATTCTATGATACGGATCTTACTTTGATAGTGCTACCGCCTGCTATTTTGGCAATGGGAACATTCTCGTTCAGAAGCAAGGGCCTTAAGGATATCTATATATCATCTGCAACCCCGCCGGAACTCGAGTGGTCTAACAATGTGATAAATAGTTCCATGGGCGGCTGGATGGTTGGTACCACTTATCCGCCTATACATGTGGATACAAATATCCATGTTCCAGAAACCTCATTGGATGCCTATGCGTCTGAATGGGCTGATTACAAGTTCAAGATTATTCCTTATTCTGGCCTGCCATACTATGATGGTGGTGATGGCATTCAAGGTTATATCGAAACAGATTATAATTGGTAATTATTATGATAACTCCTAAAAACAAACTTCTGTTTGTTGGCGTATTGGTTGGGGTGATTGGCTGTATGCAAGAGTTGCCAACAGATATGGCAGAGCAATTAATCGAAAAGAAGTTTCAGGTAATAGCTGGCAGTACAAAGACAGAATTGCAAGAGGGCGGCGCTGTCTATTGGAACGCTGGAGATAAGATTAGCTATTATAGTTCTGATGGCGGGCCAATAAATAGTGCCTTTGTGGAGAATGCCGGTCCAAAATCTGAGATGCTGGCACTTATAGGGAAAAATGATCCTTTCTTTGTTGCTGTTTATGGTGGTACTGGAATCACATCCAACACTGATTCGAAAATCGTGATTAAAGAAGCTGTTCCTAATGTACAAAATGGGCAGTTTAGCTCCGCTCACGTTGCTGTAGCTTACAGTCCTACGACGGAGTCCCCATCCCTCTTTTTCCAGAATGTCACTAGTATAATCAAGTTTATTGTACCGGAAGGGATATACCTTGACAAACTGGTTTTTAAGGCTACCGATGGAACCCAGATATCAGGGGATGTTTCAGTGTCGTTACATAGTGATATTGACTCGCAGTATGTTCCGGGTGGTCCTGATACTATAGAAGTGGATATATCCAATGGTCCTGGTACGTATTATTTTTCTATCTTGCCGGTTACACTTGGCGGTTTTAAGATTCAGATGCTTAAGGATGATTGGGTATACTCAGAAAAAACCGTGTCGAAGCAACTTGTTATCGCTAAGGATTATCTATTAAATATCGGCAATATTAGTAATATAGCCGACACACACACTACAGTTGGCGGTTATAAGTATATCTATCAAGTATCCGAAAGCGAGGAAGAATACGTAACTGTAAACCAAGCCAATATTGGATTCAAGGATAACCAGATGATTCAGTTCGAGCTTAAGGCTGGCATCAAGCGTTTAGAAACAAAGGAGTACAAAGTAACGGTTAATCCGGAAGGAGAAACGGCTTTTATCGGCTCTGTTACAAGTTTGGCAGCATCTTCTGAAAGACAAAGTGATTCTTATGGCAGTAAATATGATAGGGTTACTAAACCTTTCGAATTAGTGGTAGGAGGCGTGATTAAAGATAGGTTTTCTATTGATGCACATTATGACCGACCTGTCGATAATGGAATTGGTTATTTTGAAGTATCAGATATCGTAAAACAGGGGTGTGATATTGTAAAGAATGATAATCTTACCACAGAACTTCTGAGAGTATATGATGTCAAATATCACCTTTGTGCTTGTTTCGAAGGCCATGATACTGGAGTATCTGGCAGAGGTCTCTCTATTCCTTTTGACATTACTATGAGGGCGGTTTACAAATCCGATACAGCAAGCGATCATAAATCTGACATTCCCATTTCAAATGCGGTTGATTTGAGCTCTTATGAAACGGCGAACAGTTACATAGTATCGGCTCCAGGAATATATAAGTTCCCTGCTTGTATGGGCAATACAACAGAGTCGGCGGGGTATGTTCATGGTGTAGAGATCTTATGGGAAACTTGGAATAACTTTGAGGCGGTTACTGAAAACAGCGTGATTTCCAAAGTCGATTTCGAGAATAATTGGATTTATATCCAGACACCGTCAACGCTAAGGCCAGGCAATGCCCTTGTTGCCGCTAAAGGATTGGACGGTTCAATAATCTGGAGCTGGCACATCTGGGTGCCAAAGACGCCAATAAAAACCGCCTCATTTATGAACATCTTTGGCGTTGATGCCATGAGCCGCAACCTTGGAGCTTTGATAGATGCAAGTGGTTCTAATGATGAGGCTGAAGATATTGAGTCATGCGGCCTTCTTTATCAATGGGGACGCAAAGATCCATTCCCCGGGGTAGGTATCATGGAAGTTAGCACAAAAGCTGCTACAACCAGCAAACCCTTGGCTGCCATATCTAAAAATCAGATTACTATTGATTATTCTATCGCCAACCCTACAGTATTTGCTTATAATTCTGCTACCGCTGTGGCGCCTGATTATGAAGGAAAGAGTTGGACGATTGAATCAACAAAAGAGGCATGGGGGACTTACGATACAAAAGGTATTTATGACCCCTGTCCTCCTGGATATAGGGTTCCGGATACGGACGGCTATTATCCAGTGTGGGGTTCAGATGGATGGGAGTTTAATCCAGATCTCTATTGGTTTAAATTAGGAGGTGCGGTATTCCCCTATGCTGGATACAGAGATGATTGTGGTGGCGCGTGGCAACACGCTACCGATCGGTCTGCCGTGTGGAGCGCCGATCAGTATTCCGGGGATAAAGCTTATAGTCTTGATGTGAGAGGAAGCACTTATTCTTTTAAAAAGCAGCAGAAAGCAAGGGGTAATTCCATCCGTTGTAGGGTGGAATAAGTTGACTGTTAATGGTTTCAAGAAGCCGATGGCACCAGACGACGATCTGCCGTTCTAGTAACCGCCCCCAGTGGCACAGGGAGGCGATCCCCTACCTTTCTGATTCGCAAATTGGCGCAGGTCCGATTATTTGGTCGACACCAGGTCCCCCGCCAGAAAACGGACCTGCGCCAATTATAATCGGACCTGCGCCAATTATTAGCATGGGCCTAGCCCTGCCGCTGGCGGACAGCCTCGAAGAGCAGTATTGCCGCACTCACGGAAACGTTGAGGGAGTCAAGCTGTCCGAGCATAGGGATGCGGATGTGAGCGTCGGCGGCAGCGCGCCACTGCTGCGACAGGCCTGTGCTCTCCGTTCCCATGACTATGGCCGTACCGCGGCGCATGTCGGTATCGTAATAAAGCGATGAATCCTGCAGCTGAGCCGTCAGGATGTTGATTCCGCGTGTTTTCAGGAAGGCGATGGCCTCCTCCGAATTGCAGGCGACGCAAGGTACGGTGAATATGGCGCCGATTGACGCACGTATAAGATTCGGGTTGAACAGGTCGGTCAAAGGATCGCAAATCAACACGGCATCGGCTTTTGCCGCATCTGCGCTACGGAGCACCGCACCAAGGTTCCCCGGCTTTTCAACACTTTCCAGCACCACAATCAGCGGATTCTCCGGCAGCTCCAGTTCCTCCAGCTTCCTGTTCCGGACCTTTACCTCCGCAATCACGCCCTCGGTTCCACCCCTATACGCCACCTTCTCATACACCGCTTCGCTCACCTCGAAAACCCTGGTGTTGCCGGAGGTACATTCGGATGGACCTCCAAGCGCATTTTCGGCCTTTTTTGCTGCTGGAGGTACCACTGATTGTACCTCCGGGCGCACTTTTGTTGCGGCGGAGGCTCCGGGGACCTGTGCCACAAAACCGTGTCCACCCTCGGACGCGTTGGAGGGAGGGGCCCAACCGACAGGTTGGGAGGGATGAGCGCGTAGCGCGAAGTTTTGTGGCATAGCGTCCCCGTCGCCGGAGTGCAACAGCGGCGGACATATGAACAGAGAATCAATCTCGAATCCGACATCTATGCAATGCTGGAGTTCACGCTGCCCTTCAACCACGAATAAGCCGCACTCGCGCCGCAGGGACGAATCCTTCTGCAACGCGAGCAAGCGCTTTATCTTGGGATTTTGCGCCGAAGTTATGAGTTCCGCCGGCATGTTTAGATTCTTCGCTTCGCTCAGAATGACAATTAGGCTTCCGCTTCGGATTTCTCAGCGTTTTCCTTCTTTAATGCCTTCTCCGGCCGCATTTGAGGGAAGAAAAGCACGTCCTGGATGGTCGTCTGGCCCGTCATGAACATGGTGAGGCGGTCGATTCCCATGCCGAGACCGGAAGTCGGAGGCATACCGTACTCGAGAGCGCGCACGAAGTCCATATCTATATACATCGCTTCGTCGTCGCCCTTGCTCTTGAGGGCAGCCTGCTCTTCGAAGCGCTCCAGCTGGTCTATAGGATCATTCAGCTCGGAATAAGCGTTCGCCAGTTCCTTGCCGCACACGAAAAGTTCGAAACGCTCGGTGAGGGTAGGATCGGTACGGTGACGCTTGGTCAGAGGGGACATCTCTACGGGATAGTCGATAATGAATGTCGGCTGCACCAGCTTCTCCTCGCAATAGGCACCGAAGATGGCGTCTATAAGCTTGCCCTTGCCCATGGAAGGCTCAATCTCAACGTTCAGCTTCTTGCAGGTAGCGCGCAGCTCGTCTTCGTCCATGCCCTTCACGTCAACGCCGGCGTATTCCTTGATGGCCTCGAGAATGGGCAGACGTCGGTAGCTGCCGCCGAAGTCAACCTCGTTGTCGCCGATCTTCACCTTTGTGGTACCGTTGACCTTCAGGGAAATCTTCTCCAGCATCTTCTCCACGAAGCACATCATCCAGTTGTAGTCCTTGTAGGCCACATATATCTCCATGCAGGTGAATTCGGGATTGTGCGTCTTGTCCATACCCTCGTTGCGGAAGTCCTTGGCGAACTCGTAAACGCCGCTGTAGCCGCCTACGATGAGTCTCTTGAGGTAGAGCTCGTTGGCGATACGGAGGTACAGGGGAATATCGAGGGCATTATGATGGGTCACGAAGGGCCGTGCCGTTGCACCGCCGGGGATGCCCTGCAGGATAGGGGTCTCCACCTCCAGGCAGCCGGCCTCGTTGAAATACTCGCGCATGGTGGCGATAATCTGGGCACGCTTGACGAATACGTCCTTCACCTGAGGGTTGATGATAAGGTCCACATACCTCTGGCGGTAGCGCAGCTCGGGATCGGTTACGGCATCGAATACCTGGCCCTCTGCTTCCTTTACAATAGGGAGCACGCGGAGAGACTTGCTCAGCAGGGTAAGCTCCTTGGCGTGTACGCTAAGCTGGCCTGTCTGGGTGATGAAGGCGAAACCCTTGATTCCTATGATGTCACCGATGTCCAGCAATCGCTTCCACACGGTGTTGTACATGGTCTTGTCTTCTTCCGGGCAGATTTCGTCCCTTTTGACATATATCTGAATGCGTCCGCTCTCGTCCTGGAGCTCGCCGAAGGACGCAGCGCCCATGATACGGCGGCTCATCAGACGGCCGGCGATGCATACTTCACTGAAGTTGCCTTTCTCCGGGTCGTAGCCCGCAAGGATTTCGGCTGCAGTGGTGTTTACGGGGTATTCTGCAGCGGGGTAAGGCTCTATTCCCAATTCTCTGAGCTTCGCCAGCGATTCGCGGCGTATCTGCTCCTGTTCGCTTAGTTCAATATTCATAACTTGCAAAAATACGTATTTTTCGGTGAATATTGCTATATTAGCGCGTTTTAACAGAATTACCATGTCAGAAAAAATTGCAAAACTGATGAATGATTCGCCGCTGGCGCGCTGGACAGTGCTGGTGCTGGTGGCCCTCATGATGTTCTTCGCTTACATGTTCGTAGACGTGATGAGCCCCCTCAAATCGCTTGTAGAAAGCGAGCTGGGCTGGAACAGCAGCGTCTTCGGCACTTATGCGGCTTCGGAATACATACTCAATGTATGCGGCTTCCTGATTATAGCCGGCGTCATCCTCGACAAGCTTGGCGTGCGCTTCTCCGGTGTGCTTTCCGCCAGCCTTATGGTGGCCGGCGCCGCGATAAAGTTCGTCGGCATAAGCGAATGGTTCCAGGGAACGGGATTCGCCCAGTGGCTTGGCAGCTGGTGGGTCGAGATGCCGGCCAGTGCAAAGATGGCTTCCCTGGGATTCATGATCTTCGGCTGCGGCTGTGAGATGGAAGGTACGAACGTATCCAAGATTCTGGCCAAGTGGTTCAAAGGTAAAGAGATGGCTCTTGCAATGGGCCTGGAGATGGCTATAGCAAGACTTGGTGTGTTCGCCGTCATGTGGATTGCACCGATTATTTCGGAGTCTGCAGGCGGAACAATACTCGCCCCTCTCGGCTTCTGCGGCGCACTGCTCTGCATCGGTCTCATCAACTTCATCATATTCGGCGTAATGGACCGTAAGTTCGACAACCAGCTGGTTGCCGCCGGCCTCGCCACCGATGAAAAGTCACCCGAAGACGAATTCCATATCAGCGACCTCGGCGCCATCTTCAAGAGTAAGATGTTCTGGATCGTGGCGCTGCTTTGTGTCCTTTATTACAGTGCCATCTTCCCCTTCCAGCGTTACGCCACCAACTTCCTGGAGGAAACCCTCAGCATAGACGCAGCCGTGGCGGCCCGCCTTTTCAGCTGCTTCCCCATCCTGGCAATGTGCCTCACACCGCTGCTCGGCATCTTCCTGGACCGCATCGGCAAGGGTGCCAGCATGCTGATGATAGGCTCAATAATCATGATTGTATGCCACCTGAGTTTTGCATTCGTGCTGCCTCTCTTCCCTCAGAAGTGGTTCGCGGTACTGCTCATAGTAGTCCTGGGCGTCAGTTTCTCCCTGGTACCTGCGGCCCTGTGGCCTTCGGTGCCGAAGATTATAGATGAGAAAGTGCTGGGAAGCGCTTACTGCCTTATTTTCTGGGTGCAGAACATAGGTCTCTGCCTGGTTCCCATGCTCATAGGCTTCCTGCGCCAGAGCACTGGCGGCTACACCATCCCGATGATAGTGTTCTCCAGCTTCGGCGTGCTGGCCTTCATCTTCAGCCTGCTGCTCAAAACCGAAGACCGCAAGAAGTCTTACGGCCTGGAATTACCGAATATCAAGAAATAATTGTTTGCTGTCGTCGGTCTGCTTTTTAGTGGGCGGACGAACCGCAAAAACGGCCAAAAACGCTGCCGGTCATCCCATGAAAAGGATGACCGGCAGCACTTATCAGAAATAGTAGTTTTTAGAACGGCAGATCGTCGTCCGGTGCCGGCGCTCCGAAGTCGGGAGCGGACGGGGCCTGAACCGGTTCGCGCCTGCGGTAGCCGTCCTGAGCGGGAGCGGCGGGAGCGGGTGCTTGGTACGCGGGAGCCTGGTACGCCGGAGCAGCAGGAGCTGAGGGCGCCTGGTATGCCGGAGCGGCATATCCTCCCGGGGCGGGTGCGCCCATTGGTGCACCTTCTCCGTCGCGGCGTCCGAGCAGCTGCACGTTATCTGCAACGATCTCTGTCATGAATTTCTTCTGTCCCTGCTGGTCATTATAGGAGCGGGTGCGGATCCGGCCCTCTACGTAAATCTGGCTGCCTTTGCGGATAAACTTCTCTGCGAGGTCTGCAAGCTGCCTCCAAAGAACTAGGTTGTGCCACTCCGTATTCTCACGAAGCTCTCCGTTGCGGTCACGATAACGGTCTGTAGTGGCAAGGGTGAAGGTTGCGACTTTAGTGCTCTGTCCGCCCTGGGCGGATCCCTGATCAAGGTAACGTACTTCCGGGTCTCTTCCAACGTTACCAATAAGCAATACTTTATTCAACGATGGCATAATACTACATATTTAATAGGTTTCAAATATATACAGAAAATTCGGATTTTTATTACTTTTGCAGTCGATATGTACGAACTGCTTGACAAAATTGATTCCCCTGCCGACCTCCGCAAACTGGACCTCGGCCAGCTGGAACAATTGTGCTCGGAGATACGTGCTTATCTCATAGAGTGTTGCGCCGTAAATCCCGGCCATCTGGCCTCCAGCCTGGGGGCGGTTGAGCTTATAGTTGGCTTCCATTACGTGTTCGACAGCCCCGCGGACCAGATAGTTTTCGATGTGGGCCATCAGGCTTATGCACATAAGGTGCTGACCGGCCGCCGCGAGGCTTTCCGTAAGAATCGCACCAAGGGCGGACTAAGCGGCTTCCCCTCCCGTTCCGAGAGTGAGTATGACTGCTTCGGCGCAGGCCATTCCTCCACCTCCGTTTCTGCCGCGCTCGGTCTGGCCGAGGCTGCAAAACTCCAGGGCCTCAAGCACAAGGTGGTGGCACTGATAGGCGACGGAGCCCTTACCGGCGGTCTGGCTTTCGAAGGCCTGAACAACGCCGGCAACAGCCAGTCGGACCTTCTGGTGCTGCTGAACGACAACAACCAGTCCATAGACAATAATACCGGTGCCCTTCACAATTATCTGCTGAAGGTGACCACCAGCGTCCGATACAACCGCCTGAAGGATAAGGTGTGGCGCCATCTGGGCGACAGCCGTTTGCGTGCCCGCGTGCAGCGATGGATACGCAGCGTGAAGTCGTACGCCGTGAAGAAGAGCGGCGGCGACCTTTTCGAGGCGCTTGGCTTCAGGTACTTCGGCCCCATCGACGGCAACGACATCCGCACCGTCGTTAACAATCTCCGAAAGCTGAAGGACATATCCGGCCCGCGCGTGCTTCACTGCTGCACTTTGAAGGGCAAGGGGTACGGCCCCGCCGAAGATGATCCGGTGACCTGGCATGCTCCCGGGAAGTTCGACCCGGAGACGGGCGAGCGCAAGGGAGGCGTACGTACCGCCGCCCGCTATCAGGACGTGTTCGGGCAGGTTCTGTGCGAGCTCGCTGCATCCGACGACCGCGTGGTCGGTATCACGCCGGCCATGGCCAGCGGTTGCGGCATGACGGTTTTCGCGCAGAAGTTCCCCGACCGCTTCTTCGACGTGGGCATCGAAGAGGAGCACGCGGCAACCTTCTCCGCCGGCCTCGCAGCCGGGGGCATGCGGCCGTTCTGCAATATCTATTCGTCCTTCTCGCAGAGGGCGTACGACCAGATAATCCACGATATCGCCCTCCAGCATCTGCCGGTAGTGCTCTGTTTCGACCGTGCCGGACTGGTAGGGGAGGATGGAGCGACCCACCAGGGAGCTTTCGACATTGCGGCCTACCGCAGCATACCCGGAGCCGTCGTCTGCGCCCCCAAGGACGAATGGGAGCTGCGGCAGCTGATGTACACCGGCCTGAAGCAGGATACCGGCCCTTATATAATAAGGTATCCCCGAGGAATGGGGGAGGGCGCACTTTGGGAGAACGTACATTTCCAGCTGCTGAAGGTCGGAAAGGCCGAGCCGATGGTGGAAGGCAGCGACATAGCTGTAATAGGCACGGGCCCCGTGCTCAACCGGGCGCTGGAGGCGGCGGAACGTTTCGACGGCAGGGTGGGAGTTTACAACTTCCGCTTTGTAAAGCCGCTCGATACGGCCATGCTCGATACCATCGCCGGGAAATACAGGCGCATTGTTACGTTCGAGGACGGGACTCTCATAGGCGGCCTCTTCGGAGCGGTGAGCGAGTACTTGTGCGGGCATGGATTGACCATCCCCGTAGAGCCTGTGGGAATAGCGGATGTATTCGTGTCGCAAGCCAGCCAGAAAGAGCAGCGGGCGGAGTATAAACTTGACAGGGAAGGAATAGAAAAAATCTTGCAAAAGTTTTTGGATAATTGAAAAAAATTCCTACCTTTGCAGTCCCTTAATAAGGGGCATTGACATAACTGCCGATGTAGCTCAGATGGCCAGAGCGTGTGATTTGTAA
>CAMZEC010000004.1 GCA_947305645.1 uncultured Bacteroidales bacterium
GTACGCGAGCTGCTTGAGCCCCCAATCCTCTTCGTACACGACTTCGCCGCCGTTGGCTTTGATGAGATCGGTGTACTTGGCAACCGCTTCCTTCATCTGGGTCTCAGACAAAACGGGAGTTGCAATGAAAACGGTTTCGTACTGTTTGATCATAATGTTTTGTTAATATAAATTTTACGTCCCCCAAAAAGGGGACGCAAAGATAGAAATTCTTTTGATAAATACAAAATATTATTATCGTCTGGGATGATGTTCCAGCACTTCCTTCTGCCAGGTGCGTGAGTCGATATGGGTGTAAATCTCGGTTGTCAGTATGCTCTCGTGCCCCAGCATTTCCTGCACCACACGCAAGTCTGCGCCGTTTTCCACCAGGTGTGTTGCGAACGAATGACGAAAGGTGTGAGGCGAGATTTCCTTATGCACGCCGGCCAGCATCGCCCTGTCTTTCACCATGTTGAACACCGATACCCGGCTCAGCGGACGCCCCCTCAGGTTCAAGAAGGCATAATCGGAGAACTCGGGTGCGGCGGGCTCGGGGCGTACCTCCAGCCAGGCGGCCAGCGCCTCCAAGGCAGGGGTCCCTATGGGCACGAGCCGCTCTTTGTCTCCCTTGCCAACGATGCGGACGAAGCCCTCTTTGGCGTAGACGTGCGAAATCAGCAGCCCGCAGGCCTCCGACACCCGCAGCCCGCAGCCGTACAGTACCTCCAGAATCGCACGGTCGCGCAGGTCTCCCGGCTTGACGGCAGGCACGGACTCGAGGATGGCGGTCACCTCCTCCACCGACAGCACCTCCGGCAGATAGCGGCCGAGCTTGGGGGCCTCCAGCATGTCGCAGGGGTTGTCTTTCCGCTCGCCTTCCAGGATCAGAAAGTCGAAGTAGGAGCGTAAGGCGCTGAGAACGTGGGCCTGGCTGCGTTTGGAGAGGTCTTTCGAACGGGAGCGCAGGTACGCATCCACATCGTCTGCGCTGCAGGTCGCCGGATTGCCGCCGAGGAACTCCCTGAACGCCGCCGCTTCGGCACCGTAGGAGGCTACGGTGTTGGGGGAGAGCTGGCGCTCGATGGAAAGGTGATAAGAATACAGGTCCACGTAACAAAAATAGCAAAAAAGTTCGTATATTTGCCCAATTATAATGAAGACGTTGACACGGTGCATATTTCTTGCCCTTTCGGCTTGTCTCCTTTTCGCATGTAAAGGAACGGAGACTGAAACCGTGCCCACCCGCCGCGTCTTTCTCATGTACGCCGCAGCCTACAGTAATCTTTCCTCTCATATCGCACAAGACGTGGAAGATTTGTGCGGGGGAGTTATCCCTGCAGTCGGCAGCAGCGACATAATGCTTGTGTATGCACATCACCTGAGCCCCAGCGGCAGCTATACGACGCCCACTAATCCTGTTCTTTTCAGGGTGTACAAAGATCTTGGGGGACAGCAGCACCGGGATACTCTTAAAGTATTCCCTGACACAGATGTAAGCTCTTCTCCTGAAGTACTGCACAAGGTCCTGAGTTTTGTTAAAGATAACTTTCCGGCACGCAGTTACGGCCTGCTGGTTTCGTCTCATGCAAAGGGATGGCTTCCTGTAGGCTATAAGGATCCGGACCAGTATAATGATATCTGGGGGTGGGATAAATCCGGCACAAGGTGCCTTGCAATCGAGAATGTTGAAGGCTCCGGAATAGATATACGGGATCTTGCCGACGCACTCCCGATGAAGATTGACTTTTTCCTTATGGACGCCTGCCTTATGGGCTGCGTGGAAGTTGCCTATGAGCTGAGGGACAAGTGCAGGTATATTGTCTTCTCTCCCACCGAAATACTTAGCAACGGCTTCATATATGAAACCATGGCCGCGCATATCTTGAACACGGCAACCCCTGATCTCCGAAGTATCTGCAAGGAGTTTTTCGACTTCTATAATGCCCAAAGCGGCCAGTATAAAGCTGCAACCATTACCCTTGTAGACTGCAGCAAGACAGAGGCGCTGGCAACGGTTTGCAAAGACATTATCTCCACTCATCGGGAAGAGCTTTCCCAAGCTAACAGGTCAAACATTCAAGCATATTTCTATAATAACGGCTCCGATACGCTGCCCTGGTTCTACGACCTTCGCGACATACTTGCAAATGGCGGGGCTGACGACCAGGAGCTGGCATACTTGAATGCCGCCCTGGATGACTGCTTACTGTATACTGCCGCTACGCCGTATTTCTTCGACCTCAAGCTTGAGCGGGTATGCGGCCTTAGCATGTACTTCCCTTATCCCAACAGGCAAGAGCTTAACAATTACTATAAAACACTTTCTTGGAACAAGGCTACCAGCCTGATTCAGTAAGACTATGGAGATGAACGACAAAATTGCACTGGAAGGACTCACGTTCGACGACGTACTGCTCATTCCGGCTTATTCCGAGGTACTCCCCCGAGAAGTTGACCTGCACACCAGGTTCTCAAAAAACATCATTCTGAACATTCCTATCGTGTCTGCGGCCATGGACACTGTGACCGAGGCGCCAATGGCGATCGCCCTGGCACGCGAAGGCGGCATAGGCGTGATTCACAAGAACATGTCCATAGCCGACCAGGCGGCCGAAGTGCGTAAGGTAAAACGTGCGGAGAGCGGCATGATATGCGACCCCGTGACCATCAGTGCCGACTCTACCGTGGGTGATGCCCTCAGGCTGATGCAGGCCAACCACATCGGCGGCATCCCCGTAACCGACGGCAGCAGGCGTCTGGTTGGCATAGTGACCAACCGCGACGTGCGTTTCCAGGAAGATATGAACGTGCTGATTAAGGACGTGATGACCAGCAGCAACCTGGTCACGCTCGAGGAAGGCCGTACCGACCGTGAGCACGTTAAGGAAGTTCTGCAGAAGTACAAGGTGGAGAAGCTGCCGGTGGTAGATAAGGACGGTTGCATTGTGGGCCTCATTACCTACAAGGACATACTGACCGAAAAGCTGCATCCGGCCGCATGCAAGGATGAGCTCGGACGACTGAGGGTGGCCGCCGGAATCGGCGTAACTGCAGACGCGGTCGACCGTGCCTCTGCGCTGGTCGCCGAAGGCGTAGACGCCGTAGTTATCGATTGCGCCCACGGGCACAGCAAGGGCGTTTTCGATCAGCTCAGACGCATCAAGGAGACCTTCCCCGGACTCGACGTGGTAGTCGGCAACATAGCAACTGCAGAAGCCGGACGCGCGCTCGCAGCCGCCGGCGCCGACGGCATCAAGGTTGGCATAGGCCCCGGCTCCATTTGCACCACCCGTATCGTTGCGGGCGTGGGCGTGCCGCAGCTGAGTGCCATCTGGCAGGTTTCCCAGGCCGTTCAGGGCACGGGCGTTCCCGTTATTGCCGACGGCGGACTCCGCTACTCCGGCGACATCGTCAAGGCACTTGCCGCCGGCGGAGACTGCGTGATGTGCGGCTCCATGTTCGCCGGCACCGAAGAGGCTCCGGGCGAAACCATCATCTACAACGGCCGTAAGTTCAAGTCCTACCGCGGCATGGGCAGCATAGACGCCATGAACGCCGGCTCCAAGGACCGCTATTTCCAGGACAAGGAGACCGAGACCAAGAAACTAGTACCCGAGGGAATAGTCGGCCGCGTGCCTTACAAGGGAACGCTGGAGGAGACTGTGTACCAGCTGATCGGCGGCCTCCGTTCCGGTATGGGCTACTGCGGCGCTCCGGACCTTGCGACCCTCAAGCACGCCAAGTTTACGCGTGTGACTGCCAGCGGTATGGCCGAGAGCCACCCGCACGACGTTACCATTACCAAGGAAACCCCTAATTACTCCAGAGGTGAATAAGATTATAATCCTGGACTTCGGCTCGCAGGTTACGCAGCTCATCGGCCGCCGCCTGCGCGAGCTGAACGTGTTCTGCGAAATATATCCTTACAATAAGTTCCCTGTCCTGGATGCCGACGTTAAAGGAGTCATCCTGTCCGGCAGCCCGTGTAGCGTACGTCAGGACAATGCCCCCCAGCTGGACCTTTCGCTGCTGCGCGGCAGGCTGCCGCTGCTGGGCATCTGCTACGGCGCCCAGTATCTGGCACACACCGGTGGCGGGAAAGTGGAGAATTCCGACTCCCGCGAGTACGGCCGTGCCATGCTGGACGTGGTGAAAGCCGATTCGCCGCTGCTGAAGGGCGTAAGCGCCCATTCCCAGGTGTGGATGTCGCACGGTGACACCATTTCATGCCTGCCCGAGGGTGGGCGGGTGATAGCTTCCACTGCGGATGTGGAGAATGCCGCTTACCAGATTGACGGGGAACCTACATATGCCGTCCAGTTCCATCCGGAGGTATACCATACGGTCGAAGGTTCGAAGATACTGGCCAATTTTGCCTTGGATATTTGCGGTTGTTCCGGTGACTGGACTCCCGCATCCTTTATCGAGACCACGGTGGCCGGGCTTCGTGACCAATTGGGGGATGACAAGGTGATTCTAGGCCTCAGCGGCGGAGTGGATTCCACGGTAGCGGGTGTGCTGCTGAACAAGGCCATCGGCCATAACCTCACCTGCATCTTTGTGAACAACGGCTTGTTGAGGAAGAACGAGTTCGAGGATGTGTTAGAATCATACCGCGACATGGGCCTAAATGTAATAGGTGCCGATGCATCGAAGGAGTTTTTGACGGCCCTTGCCGGAGTCTCCGAACCGGAGGCCAAACGCAAGATTATCGGCCGCCTCTTCGTGGAAACCTTCGATAAATATGCCCGTCAGATCGACGGTGCCCGCTGGCTGGCCCAGGGAACCATATATCCCGACGTGATCGAGAGCGCCGGCATTCCCGGAATCGCCTCCAAGATAAAGAGCCACCACAACGTCGGCGGTCTGCCGGAGGAGATGCACCTCAAGATAGTGGAGCCGCTGCGCATGCTCTTCAAGGACGAGGTGCGTCGCGTTGGCCGTGCCCTGGGTATCAAGGAAGAGCTGGTGGGACGTCACCCCTTCCCGGGTCCGTCCCTTGCCATCCGTATCCTGGGAGACGTTACTGAAGAGAAGCTCCGTGTGCTCCGCGAGGCCGACGATATCTTTATCCGCGGCCTGCGTGCCTACGACTGTACCGGCATGGGCTTCCCGTCAGCCTCCGATCCCCGTGTAATGGCAGATAATCTGTACGACGCCATCTGGCAGGCGGGTGTAATCCTGCTTCCCGTCAAGAGCGTGGGCGTTATGGGGGACGAGCGTACATACGAGAACCCCGTTGCCTTGCGCGCCGTGGTTTCTACGGATGCTATGACTGCCGACTGGTTCCCCTTCCCGTACGATTTCCTGTCAAAGGTCTCCAACGAAATAATAAACAAAGTCCGCGGCGTCAACCGCGTAGTCTACGACATTTCCTCCAAACCGCCGGCAACGATAGAATGGGAATAAAAGGGTTTAGAAAGTAGGAAAAAAGTTCACAACGAGAGAATTTTTTCCTATTTTTGTAGCCCGTGAGTAGTGTAAACGCGGTATTAATCCTTGAAGATGGTTCCCGCTATCAGGGAATCGCTTTCGGCAGCCTCCGGAACGTCTCTGGAGAAGTAGTATTCAACACGGCAATGACCGGATATCCGGAAAGTCTGACCGACCCTTCGTACGCAGGCCAGATTCTGGTATCCACTTTTCCGCTTATCGGAAATTACGGTGTGCCGCCCCACGAACAGAAAAGCGACGGCCTCGAGGAGCACTTCGAGGGCAGCCACATCTACGCCAGCGGCCTGGTTGTGGCAGACTACAGCAGTGCCTACAGTCACTGGGACGCCGAGGAGAGCCTGGACGCCTGGCTCAGGCGCGAGGGTATCCCCGCCATCACCGGCATCGACACCCGGGCGCTGACCAAGGCGCTCCGTGAGAGGGGCGTGATGCGTGGCCGCATAGTCGTCGAGGGACAGCCGGAAGAGACGGACGTGCATGATTATGAAGGGCATAACTATGTTGCCGACGTCTCCTGCAGCGAGGTGATCCGTTATCTCCCTGACGGCACTCCCGGAAAAAAGGTGGTCCTGGTAGACTGCGGATGCAAGTTCAACATAATACGCTGCCTGCTTTCCCGCGGTCTGGAAGTAATACGCGTGCCGTGGAACTACGACTACAACGGCATGGACTTCGACGGTCTCTTCCTCAGCAACGGACCCGGCAACCCCGGGCAGTGCCGCGAGACGGTGGACATACTCCGCCGCTTCATGGATGAGGGACGCAAGGCAGCCGCAGAAGGCCGCAGGGTCAGGCCCATAATGGGTATCTGCCTGGGCAACCAGCTGCTGGGCATCGCCGCCGGCGCACATGTATATAAACTGAAATATGGCCACCGAGGGCACAATCAGCCCGTGCGCCTGAATGGCACCACCGAGTGCTTCATCACCAGCCAGAATCATGGCTATGCCATTGATAGCAAGTCGCTTCCGGAAGGATGGAAGCCACTTTTGGTGAATATGAACGACGGCTCCAACGAGGGCCTTGAGCATCAGTCGATGCCATGGTTCTCCGTTCAGTTCCACCCCGAGGCCAACGGCGGGCCTCTCGATACCGAGGTGCTGTTTGACCGCTTTGCCGAGCTTATGGAGCAGACTAACCCCGATGGCAGGCCGCCCATCAGCGGCAACATTCGCCTCAGTATCCCCGAGCCCTGCAAGCAGGTCAACAAAGTGCTGGTGCTGGGATCCGGAGCGCTCAAAATAGGCGAGGCCGGAGAGTTCGACTACTCCGGTTCGCAGGCTCTCAAGGCCCTCCGCGAAGAAGGCATACGCACCGTACTCATCAACCCGAATATCGCTACCGTCCAGACCAGCGAGGGTATTGCAGACAAGATATACTTCCTTCCGGTAACGCCGGAGTTCGTGACCAGGGTCATAGAAAAGGAACGCCCCGACGGCATCTTCCTTTCCTTCGGCGGCCAGACGGCGCTCAATTGCGGCATCAAGCTGTACGAGAGCGGCGTGCTGGAGCGTTACGGCGTGCAGGTGCTGGGCACACCAGTGCAGACCATCATAGATACGGAGGACCGCGAGCTGTTCGTCCGAAAGCTGGACGACATAGGCGTGAAGACCATAAGCAGCGAGGCCTGCGACTCAATAGATGCGGCCAAGGAGGCTGCGGCACGTCTGGGGTATCCCGTTATCCTGCGCTCCGCGTACGCGCTGGGCGGCCTGGGCTCTGGATTCTGCGACGATGAACAGCAACTTGTCAAACTGGCAGAGAAATCCTTCTCGTTCTCGCCGCAGGTGCTCGTGGAAAAGAGCCTCAAGGGCTGGAAAGAGATTGAATATGAGGTGGTCAGGGATGCATACAACAACTGCATCACCGTGTGCAACATGGAAAATTTCGACCCGCTGGGAATCCATACTGGCGAGAGTATAGTGATTGCACCGTCGCAGACCCTGACCAACGAGGAGTACCATTTCCTGCGCGAACTGTCTATCCGCATCGTGCGCCATCTGGGCATCGTGGGCGAATGCAACGTGCAGTACGCCTTCGACCCGGATTCCGACGACTACCGGGTGATAGAGGTGAATGCACGCCTCAGCCGCTCCTCCGCCCTGGCGTCTAAGGCAACCGGCTACCCCCTGGCGTTCATCGCCGCAAAACTGGGACTCGGCAGGGGTCTGTTCGAACTGAAAAACAGCGTGACCCGCACCACTTCGGCTTACTTCGAGCCTGCGCTGGATTATGTAGTCTGCAAGATACCCCGTTGGGACCTTGGCAAATTCCATGGCGTGGACCGTGAGATAGGCTCCAGCATGAAGTCCGTGGGCGAAGTAATGTCCATCGGCCGAACCTTCGAGGAGGCCATCCAGAAGGGCCTGCGCATGATAGGGCAGGGCATGCATGGATTCACGGGCAACCACCCGCTGCCTTTCCCCGACCTCGACAAGGCGCTGCGCGAGCCTACCGACATGCGTATCTTTGCCATCTGCCAGGCCATGCAACAGGGCTACAGCGTGGAACGCATCCATGCCCTCACCCGGATAGACCGCTGGTTCCTGCTGAAGCTGCTGAATATCATCCACCTGAACGGGGAGATGCAGAAGTACAGCCTGGAGAAACTGCCTGCCGAGGTGCTTCGCCGGGCTAAGGTATACGGCTTCTCGGATTTCCAGATTGCCCGTGCCACTTCCGTCGGTGCCAGACCCGATCCGCTTGCCGTGCGCGCCCGCCGGGAGGCCGAAGGCATTACTCCCTTCGTCAAGCAGATAGACACCCTGGCAGGCGAATTCCCGGCAGAGACCAACTACCTCTATATGACTTATCAGGCTACGGAGAACGACGTGACACCCGGCAGCGAAGACTCACGCGAGGGTGTCGTGGTGCTGGGCTCCGGAGCTTACCGCATCGGATCCTCAGTCGAGTTCGACTGGTGCTGCGTGCAGGCAGTCAATACCATACGCCGCCACGGCTACCGCTGCACGGTGGTGAATTACAACCCCGAGACCGTGTCTACCGATTACGACGTAACAGACCGCCTCTACTTCGACGAACTCTCGTTCGAGCGTGTGCTGGACGTTGTAGCGTTCGAGTCGCCGAAGGGCGTGGTGGTGTCGACCGGCGGCCAGATCCCCAACAACCTGGCAGTCAAGCTGGCGTCGCGCGGCATTACTCTGATGGGCACGTCCGCGGAAGACATAGACAGGGCGGAGGACCGCAAGAAGTTCTCCTCGCTGCTAGACAGCCTGGGCGTGGACCAGCCGGAGTGGGCAGAACTTACCTCGCACGAAGACATTGACCGCTTCATTGGCAGGGTGGGCTTCCCCGTGCTGGTGCGTCCGTCGTACGTGCTTTCCGGCGCTGCTATGAACATCTGCTCCAACCAGGAGGAGCTCGAGCGCTTCCTTCAGGTGGCGGCAACCGTTTCGCAGGAGCATCCGGTAGTTGTGAGCCGCTTCATAGAGAACGCCAAGGAGATAGAATTCGACGCAGTGGCAGACCACGGCCGGATAATAGCGTACGCCATAGGCGAGCACGTGGAGTTTGCCGGGGTGCACTCGGGCGACGCCACCATACAGTTCCCGCCGCAGAAACTCTACGTGGAAACCGTGCGCCGTATCAAGCGTATCAGCCGCCAGATAGCCGCCGGCCTGCACATCAGCGGACCGTTCAACATCCAGTACCTAGCAAAAGAGAACGACGTTAAGGTCATCGAATGCAACCTGCGCGCCAGCCGCAGCTTCCCGTTCGTAAGCAAAGTGCTCAAAATCAATTTCGTAGAGCTGGCTACCAAGGTGATGTTGGGAGAGCCCGTAACGCCGCCTTCCAAGGACCTCTTCGACCTGGACTGCGTGGGCATCAAGGCTTCCCAGTTCTCCTTCAACCGCCTTCAGAAAGCAGATCCTGTCCTGGGTGTAGACATGGCATCCACCGGCGAGGTGGGATGCATAGGTGACGACGTGCCCAGCGCCATCCTGGAGTCGATGCTTTCTGTGGGATACCGCATCCCAAGGCAGAATATCCTGCTTTCGACAGGTACCCCCAGGCAGAAAGCCGACATGCTGCCTGCAGCACGCCTGCTGGTGGAGCACGGCTACAAGCTGTTCGCGACCGGAGGAACCTCACATTACCTTACGCAGAACGGCGTGCCCAACACCCTGGTCCACTGGCCCAGCGAGCCGGAGAAGAAGCCGCAGGCGCTCGAACTTCTGCACAACAGAGAGATAGACATGGTGGTGAACATTCCCAAGGACCTCACTCCCCACGAGCTCTCAAACGGTTACAAGATACGCAGGGCCGCTATTGACCTTAATATACCGCTCCTGACCAACGCCAGGCTTGCTGCGGCTTTCATTACGGCCTTTTGTACAGTAGATCCCGGCAGCATACCGGTTAAGAGCTGGGATGAATTTGCTTAATATTCAGTTAGATATGAATCCGAAATATATTTTCATTACCGGAGGTGTGGCATCCTCGCTGGGAAAGGGCATTATAGCTTCTTCGCTGGCCAAACTGCTGAAGGCCAGGGGCCTTAGGGTTACCATCCAGAAGTTCGACCCCTATATAAACATAGATCCCGGCACGCTCAACCCGTATGAGCACGGCGAGTGTTATGTGACCGAAGACGGAGCCGAAACCGACCTGGACCTCGGCCATTACGAGCGTTTTCTGGGCGTCTATACATCCCAGGCCAACAACGTCACCACCGGAAGGATTTATTATACCGTTATCACCAAGGAGCGGGAAGGTGCCTATCTTGGAAAGACAGTACAGATTGTCCCACACATCACCGACGAGATAAAGCGCCGCATGCTTCTGCTGGGAAAGAGCGGAGAGTACGACGTAATCCTCACGGAAATAGGGGGTACGGTCGGAGATATGGAATCACAGCCCTTCGTGGAAGCGGTTCGTCAGCTTCAATGGGAACTGCCGGATGAGGACTGCATGAGCATACATCTTACCTATATTCCCTATCTGGCTGCAGCAAAGGAACTTAAGACCAAGCCGACCCAGCATTCGGTGCAGAACCTTCAGCACAGCGGAGTTACGCCTGACGTGATTGTCTGCCGCACTGAGCACCCCCTCTCCCCGGAACTGCGCCGGAAGATTGCCCTCTTCTGTAATGTCAAGCCAGGCCATGTGATCCAGAGCATAGATGCCTGGAGCATATACCAGGTACCCCTGAATATGCATGAGGAGCATCTGGACGAGCTTGCGGTCCGCAAACTCCAGATAGAGAACTTTAACCAGCCGGACCTGGAAAAGTGGAAGGAGTTCCTGCATCGCCTGAGACATCCCGAGCATGAGGTGAATATTACGCTCGTGGGCAAATATGTGGAGCTTCAGGATGCGTATAAATCTATCCTGGAGGCCTTTGTCCACGCCGGGGCCGCTAACAATTGCAAGGTAAATGTTCGTACTCTGCAGAGCGAAAAGGTCAATGAGGGCAACGTCGGTGAACTTCTGAAAGATGCCGACGGCATCCTGGTTGCGCCCGGCTTCGGCGAACGTGGACTTGAAGGAAAAGTTTGCGCCGTGCAGTACGCCAGGGAAAACGGCATCCCCTTCCTGGGCATTTGTCTGGGCATGCAGATGTGTGTAGTAGAATACGCACGTCATATCCTTGGTTGGGCCGATGCCGCTTCTACGGAAGTGAATCCCCAGGCTGGCCATCCGGTCATATGCTTGATGGAGGACCAGAAAAAAACCACTATCAAGGGCGGTACAATGAGGCTTGGCGCTTATGACTGTAAACTGAAAGCCGGCTCCCTGGCGGCAGAGCTTTACGGAAAGACCGATATCCGCGAGCGCCACAGGCACCGTTATGAATTCAATTCAAGCTATTTGGAAGATTTCGAGAAGGCCGGGCTCAAGGCTACGGGCCGCAATCCCGAATCCGGCTTGGTTGAAGTGGTAGAGTTGCCTTCACATCCTTTCTTCATCGGAACTCAGTTCCATCCGGAATACAAGAGTACCCCGGAGCAGCCCCATCCATTGTTTAATGGCCTCGTGGCGGCAGCGTTAAAGAAAAGGGCTGAATAATGGAAGTTTTCGAGTCTCGTGAGCTGCATGAAGAGTGCGGAGTGGTAGGGTTCTACGGAGTAGACCACGCCGCTACGCATGCATTCATGGCGCTTCAGGCGCTTCAGCACAGGGGCCAGCAGGGTTGCGGAATAGCTTCCCTGCGCCCGGACGGGACTATAGCCCTTCATAAAGGGGCTGGGCTGGTGAAGGACGTATTCGGAAAGAATGAACTTTCTTTTCTTCCCGGCAGCGCATGCATTGGACATGTCCGTTATCCGACCACGGACGTGGGGGGCCAGGAGAATCTTCAACCCTTCCTGGTTTCCAGTAAAGGATGCCACTTTGCTTTAGCTCACAACGGAAACATAGTAAATGCCGCCCGGGTCAAGGGATTCCTGGAGAAACACGGGCACTTGTTCCATAGTACCTCCGACAGCGAACTGTTTGCCTATCTGGTAGGAAGCGGCTTGCATGGAACAGATTGGGAGACGAGTATCCGTACCGCTGCCAATATGCTGGACGGTGCTTTCGCCACCGTAATTCTGACTTCAGATACGTTGTATGCCTGTCGTGACAAATACGGATTTCGCCCTTTGTCGCTGGGGCGTCTGGGAGAAGGATATGTGGTGGCCAGCGAAACTTGCGCACTGGAGACGGTAGGCGCCAGTTTCGTTAGGGATATAGAGCCGGGAGAGCTCGTGCGTATAGACCGTAACGGCGTACATAGTTCATACCATGCCCGGAATTGCAGCCGTTGCATGTGCTCAATGGAACTCATATATTTCTCCCGCTCCGACAGCGTCATAGAAGGCTGCAGCGTCCATGGCTTCCGACGTCTTTCCGGACGTCTTCTGAGTGACGAGCAACCAGTTGAGGCTGACCTGGTTACCTGTGTTCCGGAATCCAGCATGAGTGCGGCAATAGGCTATGCCGAAGCCTCTGGCCTGCCTCTGGAAATGGGCCTGATCAAGAATATGTATGTGGCCCGTACCTTTATTCAGCCTACCCAGTCCTTGCGGGACGTGGGTGTAAAGATGAAGCTGTCCCCAGTCCGCAGCATAGTGAACGGAAAGCGTGTGGTTGTTATCGACGACTCCATCGTGCGGGGTACCACTTCCAGGATTATTGTGCAGATGCTCAGGGACGCCGGCGCAACGGAAGTGCATATGCGCATAGCCAGCCCGCCTTATGCCTGGCCATGCTATTATGGGATTGATACGGGTACACGGGAGCAACTTCTGGCTGCAGGGCACAGCGTGGAAGAGATACGCAAAATGATCGGGGCTGATTCATTGGGGTACCTGTCCGTAAAGGCTCTGTATCAGGCCTCGGGCAGGAGCCAGCTCTGTACGGCTTGCTTTGACGGACGGTATCCTACGGAAGTCTATTAAGCTTATTTGCTTTCTTCGGCGATCGCTTTATTATAACACTCGCGGCAAAGCGGCTCGTAGACGTCTTTTTCTCCAAGGACCACGAGGTCTTTGCTCTTGCTGAGGCGGTGCGAGTGGTTGGCGAGGTTACCGCACTTAACGCAGATTGCGTGCACCTTCTGAACGTCTTCAGCAACTGCCATAAGCATGGGCATGGGCCCGAATGGCTTGCCCAGATAGTCGGTATCCAGGCCGGCGATAATTACACGTACGCCTTTGTTTGCGAGTTCCTGGCACACATCTACCAGGTTGGGGCCGAAAAACTGGGCCTCATCAACTCCGACCACTTCTATATCGGACTCTATCTTGAGCATCTCGGCGGCGTAGGCGATGGGCTGTGAGGAAATCTTATGAAAATCGTGGGAAACCACTTCGACGTCCGAGTAGCGGTTGTCTATTGCGGGCTTGAAAATGGCTATTTTCTGGTTGGCAAACTGTGCGCGGCGGAGGCGCCTTATGAGTTCCTCGGTCTTGCCGGAGAACATGGAGCCGCAAACTACTTCGATGCAGCCGGATTTTTTGTGGTTTTCTGAAAACATTTGCTTAGCTTTGTGCAGACAAATATAATAAAAACTTGCGATATGCCCAGCGGTATTCTCTATATAGTTCCGACCCCGGTAGGAAATCTGGACGACATCACCCTCCGCGCACTTTCAGTGCTGCGGGAGGCGGATCTCATCCTGGCGGAGGATACCCGGACGAGCGGCGTTCTGCTTCAGCACTACGGCATCAAGGCTAAGCTGGCGGCATTCCACAAGTTTAACGAGCACCAGACGCTAGGGGTGGTGCGGGAGAAACTTCAGGCAGGCATGAGCGTGGCTCTGGTGAGCGACGCCGGCACGCCGGGCATCTCAGACCCCGGCTTTCTGCTTGCCCGCGAGTGCGCCCGCGAGGGCATCGAGGTGCAGACGCTTCCCGGTGCGACCGCTTGCATTCCGGCGCTTGTCAGCTCCGGTCTGCCTTGCGACCGTTTCTGCTTCGAGGGTTTCCTGCCGCAGAAAAAGGGACGCCAGACTTTGCTGAATACTTTAACCCAAGAAACGAGAACTATGATTTTTTATGAATCGCCGAGGCGTCTGGTTTCGACGCTGGAGCAGTTTGTGGGGGTCTTCGGGCCGGAGCGTGAGTGCTCCGTGGCGCGTGAGATTTCCAAGCTGCATGAGGAGCACTGCCGGGGGAGTCTGGCGAGCGTGCTGGAGCATTTCAGGGCTGACGAGCCCAAAGGAGAGATTGTGATTGTGGTGGCCGGAAAGCCCGCAGAGGCTCACCGGGAGCATCGTAACAAGTATAAGGAGGGGACGGATCGTGGCGAAGAAGAATTCATCGAAGGATAGGACGCCGTCCAGCGTCTTCAAAGTTGGGGCGATTGCCCTTGCTTTCCTTATCATAGGTTATCAGTCGTCGCTGTTCATCCACCGCGCCGCCGTGTTGCGTATTGCCGCGAACCGCGACCGGCCTGATACCGTTTTAGTTTATATTCCGACAGATGCCGCCTCCGGCTACGCTTCGCTGGAGATGACTCCGGAAGACTTCGCTTCGCTCATCCCTCCCACAGTCTGTTTCCAGTCCGAATCGGAGCAAGCTCCATTCGTCCTGTCACATCCTGCGGGCCCCTCCCGTTCACGTGGCCACGGGCGGCCACGGTCTCCGGAGTCATCCCCAGCATCCGCTTCGCCGGCGGCGGGCGGTGTCGTGATGATCAGGAAGAATGCGGAACACAGTACGACGGTGGAGCGAGAGAGACGGCGGACGCGGCGGGTGGAGAGCTTCCGCTTCAACCCGAATACTGTGAGCGTGGACGACCTCATGCGCCTTGGTTTCAGCGAGAAGCAGGCGGCGGCAATCGACAGCTACCGGCAGAAAGGGGGCAAGTTCCGGCGGCCGGCGGATTTTGCCAAGTCGTACGTGGTTGCGGATTCGGTGTACGAGCGGCTGAAGCCCTTCATCGACATCCCCAAGCTGGATATCAACAAGGCGGATTCGGCTGCGTTTGACGGGCTGCCGGGCATAGGACCGTATTATGCCGCCAAGATGGTGGAGTACCGCGGGCGTTTGGGCGGCTATTCGTTCAAGGAGCAGCTGCTGGATATATGGAACTTTGGCCAGGAGCGCTACGACGGTCTCAGCGACCTCATCGTCTGTTCCCGCCCTTCGAAGCCTTTCCGACTCTGGCAGATGCCGGAGGACAGCCTCCGGATGCATCCGTACATCCGTTCGTGGCAGGCTGCCCGCTCGATTGCGCTCTTCCGCAAAAGCATGCCACGGGACCAGTGGACCGTTGAGGCCATTGCCTCCGCCGGCATCCTTCCTCCCGAGGACGCCGCCAAGCTCGCCCGCTGCGTTATTGCTGATCCGTAGATGGCCGAGCCGCTCCACTTCGCTTTGCTGGAGGAGGCCTGCAGAACTTCGCTTCGCTCATCCCTCCCACAGAATGCTCCCAGTCCTTATGTGAGTAAGCTCCCACGGACTGCTCGCATCCTGCGGGCCCCTCCCGTTCACGTGGCCACGGGCGGCCACGGTTCTGCAGGCCTCCTCCAGTCTCCGCTACGTTGGAGCGGCTTGACCAATTGAGACGGATTATTTATATTTGCAGAATATGAGTATTGAAACGATTATAGTAATTATAGCGGCGGTAGTGGTTATCGCCGTGCTGCTGGTGGTGTTCCTGAGCCGGATCGGGCGGCTGAACCGCAGTCTGGAAGAGAAGCGGGGCGAGCTGGCCGGGAAGGACATGCAGATACAGGGATTGGCGAAGGATCTGGAGCATAAGACGGCGGAGGTGGAAAATGCCAGGAAGGCCTATGATGAAAGGCTGGCGGAGCTGAAGGAATACAACGAAAAGGCCCTTCAACAGCAGCTGGAGGCCGTTAAGGCGCAGATCAGCGTAGAGAGCGAGAAGATGCTCAAGAGCCGCGAGAAGGAATTCAGCGAGCATGCGGAGAAGTCTTTCTCCACCATCGCCGGCGACTTCAACAAGAACCTCAAGGACATGAAAGACGCCTTCGAGGCCAACAAAAAGACGCAGCACGACAGCTCCACCGAACTCCGGACCCAGATAGGGGAGGCCGTGAAGCAGCTGAAAGACCAGACCGATACCGTAGGCGCCAAGGCCGACCGCCTGGCGAGCGCCCTTCGGGGCCAGAACAAGATGCAGGGCTGCTGGGGCGAGACCCAGCTCCACAACCTGCTGATAGCCGAGGGGCTCGAGGAAGGGCGTGACTTCGACCGTGAAGAAACTCTCCGGGACGAGCTCGGCATAGTTATCCATAACGAGGAAACCGGCAAGCGTATGCGCCCCGATTTCATACTCCACTACCCGGACAGCACAGACATTGTGGTAGACTGCAAGGTGTCGCTGAACGCCCTGTCGGACTACTTCTCCGCAGAGACCGAAGAGGAGAGGAAAGATGCTTCCGCCCGCAACCTGAAGGCCATAATGGACCAGGTGGACGGGCTTGCCCGCAAGGACTATGCATCTTATCTCAAGCAGGGCCGAAAGTGCCTGGATTATACGGTGATGTTCGTTCCCAACGTCAACGCCCTCATTCTGGCCCGCCAGCTCAATCCCCATATCCTGACGGACGCCTTCCGCAAGAATGTACTGATTACCAGCGAAGAGACGTTGATGCCTTTCCTGCGCCTGGTGCGCACGGCCTGGAAGAATTTCGAGCAGGCCCGTAACCAGGAAAAGATAGTTGCCGCCGCTCAGCGGATGATAGACCGTGTGTCCGATTTCTGCAACTCCTACGCAGAGGTCGGCAAGAAACTGGAAGACGCCCAGAAGAGTTTCGACGCAGGCGACAAGAAACTCAGGGAGAGCGGCCAGAGCATAGTACGCGCAGCCAAAGAAGTCGAGGCCCTGGGCCTTAAGTCTAAAAAAGACCTTCCGCCGCTGCTGGAAGATTAACTGATAGTATGAGCGATATGATAAAGAACTTCGTTAAGTCCATAGTCAATCTTTCTGGCTATGTTGACATGGACAGCGCCAACGCGTCTATACGCAAGAATATTTACTTCCGCGGGCCCAACGTGTTCATCCTTGCTTGCGCTATTATTATAGCTTCGGTTGGCCTGAACGTCAATTCCATACCGGTTATCATAGGCGCCATGCTTATCTCGCCGGTTATGGGCCCTATCCTCGGCTTCGGTTACAGCCTTGGTGTACAGGATACCCAACTGCTCAAGGATTCGCTCCGCAACCTGGCGGTTATGGTGGGTATAAGCATTTTGGCATCAACGATTTACTTCTTGCTCAGCCCGCTTCGTCTTGAGCATCCTACGGAACTGCTGGCACGTACCAATCCTACCACTTACGACGTGCTTATCGCCCTTTTCGGCGGCTTTGCCGGAATATTGGAAATATCCCGCAGCGAAAAGGGAACAGTGCTTTCCGGAGTGGCTATAGCCACCGCTCTCATGCCGCCTCTTTGCACAGTAGGCTATGGCCT
The DNA here is from genome assembly GCA_947305645.1 of uncultured Bacteroidales bacterium. Classification (GTDB taxonomy): domain Bacteria; phylum Bacteroidota; class Bacteroidia; order Bacteroidales; family UBA932; genus Cryptobacteroides. The sequence goes on from CAMZEC010000004.1 coordinate 17,327, forward strand.
GGCCGTGCTTAACTGGAGTTATGTCCTTGGCGCATTCTATCTCTTTATAATTAACAGCATCTTCATCGCTCTGGCAACTTTCGTTACGGTAAAGTTCCTGAAGTTCCCAACGGTTTCCAACGAGCTTGAGGGGGCCCACAACCGCTTGCGCTCCGGTTATGTAGCATTGATTCTGCTGGTTATCATAGTTCCCAGCGTGTTCTCGGCTGTCCGCATAGTAAAAGAGAGCAATTTCAGTACAAGAGTGGCTAAGCTCGTAGAAGAAAACAAGACTGTCGGCAAGGGCTTTATCTATGATTATAACGTAGATATGACTGCCGACCCAGCCACGATAGAGCTTTTCATGGCAGGTGAGAAACTCAATTTTTCAGACAAGGAGCGCCTTTACGAAGCTGCTGAAAAATACGGCATCACCAGGAATCAGTTGAAGTTCAGGGAAGAGGCCGTCAACGCCCGCGAGAGCATTACCGAAAACGAAATTGTACGAGGTATCCTGGAGCATTCGGAACGGCAGGTGGAAAGGCTATACGATACTATCTCAGCCCTTCAGGATTCCATAGCGGTCCTGAATTCCCAGCTTGATGCTTACCGTCGCCAGGATGCCCTTAACGCTCCTGAAGCCGTCGACGAGTCAGCAGACACAAACCAAAAACTGTAAAAGCGGCGTTCAGCAGAATCAGTTCGTAGCTGAAGCGGTAGCCCCCGAACCACTGTTCGGAGTGGGCCTGGATAAACCAGCTTATTATTGGCGAGAGGACGGCCACCAGCGGCACCCATTTGTCGTGGACCTGTTTCTTGCAGAAGAGGCCGAAGGCGAACATGCCCAGTATGGGGCCGTATGTGTAGCTGGCAAGCTTGTAAACGGCATCGATAACGCTCTGCGTGTTAAGCAGATAGAACCCGTATATAGTGACCCCCATCAGCAGGGCCATGGCTATGTGCACCAGCTTGCGGGTCTTCGACACTTCGCTCTCGGTACGCCCCTGTGTGCCTATTATATCGGCGGTGAATGAGGTGGTCAGGGCCGTCAGTGCCGAACCGCCGGCGGAGAAGGCGCAAGATACGAGGCCAAGCACGAACAGCACTCCGGCAGCTGCCGGCAACAGGCCTCCGGTCGCTACCTCCGGGAACAGCAGGTCGCCAGTCTGTTGTACGCCGCGGGCCTGCGCGAACTCGTACAGAAGCACGCCCAGGCAGAGGAAGAGGAAGATCACGGGAATCTGCATCAAGCCGCTGGTTATCATGTTCTTACGGGAGTCGCTGGCGTTGCGGCTGCTGAGCGTCCGTTGCATCATGTCCTGGTCCAGCCCCGTCATGGCAATCACCGTGAACACGCCCGCGAGGAACTGCTTCCAGAAGTACCGCGGGTGGTTGGGGTCGTCGAAGAAGAAGATTCGGGACATGCTGCTGTCGCCGATTGTGCTGACGGTCTCCCTGGCCCCGAGCCCCAGGTCGCCGGCCACAAAAACGATGGTAAGCACCACCGCCACTATCATGCAGACCGTCTTGAGCACGTCGGTCCACAGCACCGACTTCATGCCACCCTTGAAAGTGTAGGCCAGCACTATCAGCATGCAGACGGCCACGTTCAGCACGAACGGCAGGCCCAGCGGCGTGAACACCATCAGCTGCAGCGTAACGCACACCAGGAAGAGTCGTACCGACGCCCCTAATATCTTGGAAATGAAGAAGAACCACGCGCCCGTCCTGTGCGACGCGGCTCCGAAACGGTCCTCCAGATACTGGTAAATGGACACCATGTTCTTGCGGAAGAACACCGGCGTGAGCACAAAGGCGATGATCAGGTAACCCACGAAGAACCCCAGCACCATCTGCATGTAGCTCATCGACGCTTTTCCGACCATTCCCGGTACGGAAACGAATGTGACACCGGACATTGGGGCGCCGATCATGGCGATGGCCACCACCCACCATGGAGCTTTACGGCCTCCGTTGAAGAAATCGGCCGCGTTGCCCTTCCCCCGTGCTGTCAGGAGCGAGACGGCGATAATCAGGGCAAACCAAGCCAGTATCGTGATAATTACTGCTGTCGGACTCATTTTGCAAAGATAATCAGAATGCCTAAATTTGCCGGCATGAAGAAACACTTTTTGATACTGCTGGCTCTGCTTTCCGGCCTCACTTCCGGAGCCCTGGCACAAGATGCAAAAGTTGCATGGAGTGTGGAGAAAGTGCAGCTTGAAGATACTTTATATGAATTGGTTTTTTCCGGCACTCCTTCGGCTGGATGGCATACTTACGGGAGCGGGGCGGAGTATTCTGCTCCTGAACTGACGTTCACCGTTTTACGCGGCTGTGAAGCCGACGGGGGACTGTACGATATCAGCAAGCCTGTATTCGAGGACGGCGACCCCGTGTTCGCCGGGCCGTTCAAATTGGGCCAGAAGATCCATGTGACGGGGGACGGAGCTGCCGTTGAGGGCGTTCTGACCTTTGTCGCCTGCACGGACGGTGCCTGCACCGCTCCGACAGATTGGGAATTCAGCGTCGATATGCCCGGCAGCGGGATTGCCGATCAGGTCGGCAATGACGACGCTGTCATCCCGAGCGCCCCCTCTGTCATCCATAGCGCCCCTTCTGTCATCCTGAGCGACCCTTCTGTCATCCATAGCGCCCCCTCTGTCATCCATAGCGCCCCCTCTGTCATCCTGAGCGATAGCGAAGGATCTTCCTCCGGATCTCTCTGGGCCCTGATCCTGGAGGCCATACTCTGGGGCTTTGCCATGCTGTTGACGCCCTGTGTGTTCCCTATGGTACCGATGACTGTATCCTTCTTCCTGAAGGGGTCATCCACTCCAGCGGCGGGCAGGTTCAAGGCATTCATGTACGGCCTGTTCATCGTGTTGCTGTACACCGTTCCGATTAGTGTTATTATCCTGATTACCAGACTGGTAGGTGGAGATGCCGTTACGGCGGACATATTCAACTGGCTGGCTACGCACTGGCTTCCGAATATCATCTTCTTTATTGTATTTATGGTATTCGCGGCGTCTTTTTTTGGTGCCTTCGAAATCGTACTGCCTTCTTCTCTTGTGAACAAGAGCGACAAGAATTCGGAAATAGGCGGCCTGGCCGGCATCTTCTTCATGGCCCTGACTCTAGTGCTGGTTTCCTTCTCCTGCACCGGCCCCATTGTCGGCTCCGTGCTGATTCGCTCCACCTCCGGGGAGTTCTGGACACCGATGGTGACCATGCTGGCGTTCTCGGTGGCATTCGCACTGCCGTTCACGCTCTTTGCGCTGTTCCCCTCGCTGCTTAAGAAGATTCGCGGTAAGAGCGGCTCCTGGCTGAACAGCGTAAAAGTGGTTCTGGGCTTCATTGAGGTGGCTCTTGGCTTCAAGTTCCTTAGCGTCGCGGACCAGACTTACCATTGGGGGCTGCTGGACCGCGAGGTGTACCTGGCCATCTGGATAGTAGTGTTCTCGCTGCTCGGCTTGTACCTCTTGGGTAAGATTAAGTTCCCTCACGACGACCCCGGGCAGAAACCGCTGGGCGTTTTACGGCTAAGCTTGGTGATTGCGGTGTTTTCCTTCGTGGTCTATATGATTCCCGGCATGTGGGGTGCGCCTCTGAAGGCTCTCTCCGGCTACCTTCCTCCGATGGAAACTCAGGATTTCGTGCTGTCAAAGTATGCTCCTGCAGATGAGGATGCTGTCATCCCGAGCGACCCTTCTGTCATCCTGAGCGACCCTTCTGTCATCCCGAGCGACCCTTCTGTCATCCTGAGCGACCCTTCTGTCATCCTGAGCGATAGCGAAGGATCTCCTTCCTCCCGGAGATATGACCTTAAGATGCCCCTCGGACTCGACGGCTATTTCACTCTGGACGAGGGACTTGCAGCCTCCCGAAGGCTCGGGCGTCCGGTGTTCGTAGACATCACCGGCCATGGCTGCGTGAACTGCCGGGAGATGGAGCAGCGCGTCTGGAGCGACCCGCGCGTACTGTCGATTCTGCGCGATGGGTTCGTGATAGTGGCTCTCTATACCGACGACAAGACGCGGCTTGCGGAGGAGGATTGGGTGACTCTGCCCAACGGCCGCGTGCTCAAGGACCTGGGTCGTGCCAACTCTTATCTGGTGAGGGAGCGCTTCGGCGTCAACGCACAGCCTAACTACGCCATTCTGGGCTCGGACGGCGAGCTCCTCGCCCCCATTCGTGGCTACAACCTCGATGTGGATGCCTTCGTGGAGTTCCTGCAGGCTGGCCTTGCTGCCTACCGCCAATAGCCTCTCCTGACAATCAACGACTTACGTCTCTTGACCTGGTGGAATTTAACCAGGTCACTTGTCGTAAGTGGCTGATAATAAGGTATGGACGCGGAGGATATCGGCCCCGTGAGCGATAGCAAGCTCGTGGGCTGCTGCGGTATCTCCGTGGGTGAAGCGTTTCTCGGCGGCACCGATCAGGATGGGGCGCCCGAAGACCTTCAGGGCCTCAAGATTCCGCAGGATATCCCAGTTCTGCTCGTCCGTCTTGGCGAATCCGAGGCCGGGATCGAGTATCCAGTCGTGTATGCCGAGTTCTTGCGCGCGTGCGGCAAAATTGCAGAAGTAATCCAACAGCTCTCCCATAATTCCTTCCGGGTACTCGGTAAGAGTGTCCATCGTACGCGGGTTGCCGTGCTTGTGCATGGCTATGTAATTCAGCCCCAGGCTGGCAACGGTTGGGAGCATGTCGGCGTCGTCTATGCCGGCAGAGATGTCGTTTACAATGAAATTACCTATGACGGAGTGGGCCCGGCGTACAATTTCGGCCCTGGTGGTGTCGATGGAGATCCAGTAGGCGTTATTGCCGAATTCGGCTCGGGACGCATTGTCTCCGGGCAAACAGTAGCGGGTGGAAAAGCCGCCGTTGTACTCGCTGTCGGTGCGGGTTACCGATGAGAGTGCCGCCTTCGGCCGTTCGTCCTCCGGGAGCTTGGCCAGCGCTGTGAGAACCGGTTCCAGTCGCCTCCACTCTTCTTCCAGCGGTATGTCTTCGGCGCCCGGGCGGGTGGATACGGCACCGAGGTCGATTATGTCGGCTCCGTCGGCCAGGAACTTGCGTATTCGTGAGATAGCGGCGTCTGCATTGTCGCTCCAGACCCGGCTGGGCTCATAGAAAGAGTCCGGCGTCAGGTTTACAATTGCCATCTGTTTCACCATAGCAACGCAAAGATGATAATTTATTTGTAAATTTGTAACACTTATGCTTAGAGAAGAAACCGTTTTTGGTCCCATACATAGCCGCAGGCTGGGAAATTCGCTGGGTATTAATTTGCTGCCCACGAGGGGCAAGATCTGCAACTTCGACTGTATCTATTGCGAATGCGGCTGGAATGCCGACGGGCGCGACGACACCGTTCTGCCGACGGCGGCTCAGGTGCGGGCGGCGCTGGAGGACAAGCTCTGCGCGCTGATGCTCGACGGCGTACCGGTGGATTCCATCACCTTCAGCGGCGACGGCGAGCCGACGCTGAATCCGGAGTTCCCGCGGATCATCGACGATACGCTCCGCCTTCGGGATGCTTTCTATCCGTCGGCGAAGGTCTCCGTGCTTTCGAACGCCACGCGGGTGCACCTGCCGGAGTTATTCGAGGCGCTGCGGAAGGTGGACAATCCCATCATGAAGATAGATGCACCGACGGATGAGTTGGCGGCGTTGATTAACCGTCCGGCTCCGGGATACAGCGTTGCGAGGGTGGTTGAAGGGCTCAAGCGATTCGAGGGGAACTTCGTGCTTCAAACCATGTTCCTGCGGTCGCCGGACTTCGATTCTGCGTCTCCGGAGGTGCTCGGGGGATGGATGGAAATCGTGCGCACGTTGCGTCCGAGGCTGGTTCAGGTGTACTCCATCGACCGCCCGACGCCGATGGCCGGCCTGCAGAAATATACGGTGGAGCAGATGCGGGAGCTGGTGGCTCCGCTGCTGGCAGAAGGATTCAACATACAGTTTCGGTAGCCACAGACTGTCATTCTGAGCGCAGCTTGTCATTCTGCTGCTTTTTGTCATTCTGAGCGCAGCTTGTCATTCTGCTGCTTTTTGTCATTCTGAGCGAAGCGAAGAATCTAACTTTTTACTATCTTTGTGTGTTCGGGGTACCGGCGCGGGTGCCGGTTGAGAGAGTCCCGTTGAACTTGATACGGTTAATACCGTCGTAAGGAAATGTCACATTTAGGAGAATTCGAGCTAATAGGGCGCATTGCCGCCACCTGTCATCCTGAGCGAAGCGAAGGATCTTTCAGCGACGGCTCCGGTATCGTCGGCATCGGCGACGACTGCGCCGTTATCCCTCAGCACAGCGGCCTGGATACTTTGGTCACAACAGACCTGCTAATAGAAGACCGCCATTTTCTGCTCTCCGACGTTACCCCCTTCGAGTTGGGGTGGAAGAGTGCTGCGGTGAACATCAGCGACATAGCCGCAATGGGTGGCAGACCTGTTGCGTCCTTCCTGTCAATCGCCTTGCCCCCATCCTGTCATCCTGAGCGAAGCGAAGGATCTTGGATAGATGAGTTTATCCGTGGCTTTAACGAGCTCTGTGGCAAGTTTGGCGTGGCTTTGCTTGGCGGCGATACGTCGGCATCAGATGACAAGCTGTTTATCAACGTTACGGTGCTGGGCGAGTGCCCCCACGGGCGTGCCGTGCTGCGCACCGGTGCCCGCCCCGGAGACCTTGTGTGCGTTACCGGCTGCCTTGGCGACTCCGCCGCCGGGCTGAGGTTGATACTTGGCCGCGCTGCTTCCGGGCAGCAAGCCCCTCCGGCTACGTCCATTCTCGAGGCTGCGCCGCTGCGGCTGAGTAGCGCCGGAGAGGCTTCTACCGCTCCGCTACGCTGCGGCCAAGTGTTGCCGGAGGTGCTGCCAGATGTACCTCCGGACGCAAAAAAGGCCCAAAATGACGCCGGAGGTCCAAGTTGCGACACCTCCGGCAGCACTGCTGAAGAAATCCTGATTCGTCGTCACTATCTGCCGGTGCCTCGGGTCGAACTTGGCCAGCAGCTGGCGGCGCTCACTGGAGTTCACGCCATGATGGATATCTCCGACGGCATTGCATCCGACCTTCGACATATTCTGAATGCCTCTTCCACCCGTTCTGATGCTGATTGGGCAAGGTCCCGTTTTAACCCTGACACCTTGCCCAGCAATATGCATTCTACGCCCCTCTATGGCACATCCCTGTGCAAGGTCCTTACCTCAAAACTAGACCTTGCCCAGATGCCGATGGATGGTAATCAGGTATGTGTGCTCAGTGCCGAGATAGATCTGAAATCGTTGCCGCTGAGCGAGGAGCTGCGGGCGGTCTGCGCGGAACGGGGATGGGATGCGGCGGAGCTGGCGGTCAGCGGGGGAGAGGATTATGAACTGCTGTTTACTGTTGAGCCGGGAACTGAGTTGCCGGAAGGATGTACAGTGATAGGACGCATAGTTCCGGGTGAAGGCGGCATAAGCTGGCTGGGGTCCGATAAGGATTTCAAAGGCTTTACTCACTTTTGAATAATTTAAAATTAGCATATGAAATACCCTCGAGTTTTAACTATAGCGGGCAGTGATTCCGGCGGTGGTGCCGGAATACAGGCGGATATCAAAGCTATCTCTGCCACAGGAAGTTACGCTGCCAGTGCCATCACGGCCGTGACGGTGCAGAACACTCTCGGAGTCGAGGCGGTGCACCCGGTCCCGGTGGACATTATTGCAGCTCAGATCGACTGTGTGCTTTCGGATATCGGTGCGGATGCGATAAAAATAGGTATGCTCCACAGTGCCGAGGTGGTGCTGGCGGTACGAGACGCGCTGCTACGCGCTGCCTCCGCTGCCGGCGAAGCGGGTCGCTCGGGGCAAAAACTTGGGGAAAAGCCCCTCGCCCCCATCTCCGCCGGACACGCTATGGACGCTTCGCTCAACATCGTTCTCGATCCGGTGATGGTGGCGACTTCCGGGCACCGGCTGATAGAAGAATCGGCAATCAAAGTGCTGACGGAAGAGCTGCTTCCCCTGGCTCGCGTGATAACTCCGAATATACCTGAGGCAGAGATACTTGCAGGCCGCAAGATAGAGGCTCAGGAGGACCTTCCTGCCGTCGCCCGCGAGCTGTCGAAAAAGGCATCAAGGGGCACTCCCGTATCCGTCCTGATGAAGGCCGGACACCTTACGGACGACCGTCTCGTGGATGTCTTCTATAACGCCGAGGAGGACCGCATCGTGGAGTTGCAGTCTGCCCGCGTCTACACGCAGAACACCCATGGCACCGGCTGCACGCTGTCGTCGGCCTTCGCCTCCTATCTCGCTCAGGGGCTCACTCTGGATGACGCCGCCCACGCTGCCACGGACTACATCCACAACGCCATTGTCTCTGGCGCCGAGTACGAAATCGGCCACGGACACGGCCCCGTCAATCATTTTTGGAACAGATAATAACGCAATATGAAGATCCTTTCAGACAAGACGCCGGTGGTAGTGAACATCACCAACTACGTGGCAATGAACTTCAACGCCAATGCTCTGCTGGCGGTCGGAGCGTCGCCAATAATGTCCTTCTATGACAAGGAGATGGACGACCTGCTTGCGATAGCTAACTCTCTGGTAATCAATATCGGTTGCCTGGACGACAACGAGATTCGCGGCATGCATGCGGCTGCTGCTGCGGCGAACAAATACGGCAAGCCGTGGGTGCTCGACCCGGTGGGCGTGGGCGCCAGCAAGGTGCGCACGGAGACCGCCGTCGAACTCATCACTAAGTATCATCCGGCCATCGTCCGATGCAACGCGTCGGAGATTATGGTGCTGCACGGAACGGCGTGCCAGACGCGCGGGGTTGACAGCGCCGAGCCGGTGGAGGCTGCCCGCAGCTGCGCCCGTGAGTTCGCCGCGGAGCATGGAACCGTGGTCGCGGTAAGCGGGGCGGTGGATTACATCACCGACGGCAAGCGTGAGGCCGAGTGCTCCAAGGGCTCGCCCATGATGGCCAAGGTGACCACGATGGGCTGCTGTGCATCAGCGGTTTGCGCTGCCTTCGCCGCCGTGATGCCGCCGTTCGAAGCGGCCGTTCACGCCATGGATGCAATGGGTACAGCGGGCCAGAACGCCGCCGCCCGTTCGGAGGGCACAGGCTCGCTTGCGATGCACTTTATCGACGAACTTTACCGCCTGCCGTGATGAGACCGGAGCAACTTAGACTCTATCTGGTGACGGACCGGCCGCTGTCGCTCGGACGCGACATTGCGTGGGTGGTGGAGGAGGCCGTGAAAGGCGGTGCGACGATGGTGCAGTTGCGGGAGAAGGATATCGACACCCGGGAGTTCATTGAACTGGCCCGGAGGCTCCAGCCTATACTGCGGGAGTCAGGTGTGCCGCTGATTATAAATGACCGCGTTGACGTGGCGCTGGCGGTGGATGCCGACGGGGTGCACATAGGCCAGAGTGACATGCCGTACGAGATTGCGAGGCGCCTGCTCGGACCCGATAAAATTATCGGTTTGTCGGTTGAGAATATGGATGAGGTGCGTGAGGCTAACTCGCTGGATGTCGACTACATAGGTGTGTCGCCGGTGTATGCGACCGCAACCAAAACCGACACCGCTCCGCCGTTCGGAATCGACGGCCTGCGGGAGGTGGTCCGGCTGTCTCGGCATCCTGCTGTCGCCATCGGCGGAATGAACGCGCGCACGGCTGCCGACGCCTTCGCCACCGGCGTCGACGGCATAGCTGTCGTAAGTGCGATTTGCAGTGCGGAGGATCCGCGGAAAGCGGCGGAAGATCTGTCCGCTATGGCAGCAAGCCATTCCGGCTACGTCCAATCCTCGCTTCGCTGCGGCTCGTTCGGAGAGAAGTAAGGAGGGCGCAGCCCGACAGAGGGGATAGCCGCTTGCGGCGCAAGGGGAACCTTCCCCTTGTCCCCTGGGGGTGCAGGGGGATAGTTAGATTACGGCTACCTTCGGTCTTGACCGAAATAGCCGTAATCCCAGAAATAGTACTCGTAGCGGGTGGCGTCGATGAACTCCTGCGTCATGCGCTCGCGGGTGGTTTCATCAGCGGCGGCGGCGTAGGTGTCGGCGAGTTTGAGGACCGCTTTGACGCCCTCGGTGAAGGCCTCGTTGCCGTACTCCTGAATCCATTCGCGGTAGGGGTTGCCCTCGACGGAGGCGATGCGGAGGATGTGCTGTCCGACCTCGTTGTAAACCCACATGCAGGGGAGCATGGCGGCGAGTCCGATCTCCTTGCTGCCGGTGGCTATAGCGGCCTGCGTGTGCTCGTTGTATTCGGCGGTGACGGGGGAGGGAAGTACCTGAGTATCAATGCCGAAGCGGTCTATCAGCAGGGCGTGCATCATCTTCTCGCCCTCTATCCCTTCCTTGGCGAATTCCACGAACATTTCGTGCGCCTCGGGGTCGGTGATCAACTCCGCGAGCTCGAACATCTGCCGCCCGTAGTTACCTATGTAAAGCTCGTCCTGGGCGAGGTAGCGGTCGAAGATTTCGGTTGCCAGTGTGCCGGCGGCGAGTTCCTTGATGAAAGGGTGTTCGATTATGTCTTTGTAGATATCTGCAGCGGCTTCCCAAGCCTGTGAGGTCCATGATTTTGCGTTAGCCATGTGTTTACAATTTTTATACAAATATCGTAAATTTTCTTTGTATTCAGGCTTATAATTCTTAAATTAGCAGGACCAAATGATTCTAATCTTAAAATTTATAAAAATATGGCAGCAGATAAGCTTCAAATCAAACAGACCATTCTGGACGGCGTCCAGTATGGCATCAAGAACGTTGTTCCCCTCATTCTCATGGTAATTCTCTACGTGGTTACAATCTGGATTCCCTGGCTCAACGTAGGAACAACCGTCGGTCTGTACAAGTCGGTCATTAAGATCGGTCGCGGCGAGGTCATCAACCCGGTCGACATCTTTGCAAAAGAGAACTGGCAGAACCTTGGCGACTTCTTCCTTCTTATGGGGCTTATGAGTATCGGAATCACTGCTGCGTGCATGTTTGTTTTCATCCCCGGCATCATCCTTTCCTTCGCATGGTCGTTCGCTCTCTACTTCTTTATCGACAAGGGCCTCTCTCCTACTAAAGCATTGAAAGTCAGCTATAAAGTCACGGACGGTGAGAAGTGGACCATCTTCTGGATCATGCTCATTGTGTGTGTGCTTGGCGGAATCGTTTGCGGTCTCTTTGCCGGTCTGGCTACTATCAAATATGTTGGCTGGCTCTTCGCTATCCTTTGCTTTGCAGCATATCTCATCACGTTCGCCGTTCTCCTTGCTGTTGACGGTGTAATGTACAAGTACTTCTCCGAGAAGGCCGACAAAATCTTCGCAGACAAGATCGGCTGCTGCTGCAAGGAAGAGCCCAAGGCTCCCGAGGCTCCTGTTGCACCCGCCGCCCCTGAGGCTCCGGCCGAATAGCAGCCCTCGCTGATTATCAACGATATAAAGAAATTGACCTGGTAGTTTTTTACCAGGTCAATTTCTTTAACCAGCTGATTTTCAATAGAAATATCTGCTACCAGTTCTGCGCCGTAATCTCGAAGAACGACTTCGGATGAGCGCACACGGGGCAGAGCTCCGGAGCCTTGGTGCCGACCACTATGTGACCACAGTTGCGGCACTCCCACACCTTAACCTCGCTCTTTGCGAAAACTTCCTGAGCCTCAATATTGTGCAGAAGTGCGCGATAGCGCTCCTCGTGCCTCTTCTCGATGGCTGCGACCAGGCGGAACTTGGCGGCGAGAGCTTTGAATCCCTCTTCTTCGGCGGTCTTGGCGAAGCCCTCGTACATGTCTGTCCACTCGAAGTTCTCGCCGGCTGCTGCGGCAGCCAGGTTCTCGGCTGTACTGCCGATGCCCTCGAGCTCCTTGAACCAGAGTTTGGCGTGCTCCTTCTCGTTGTCGGCGGTCTTGAGGAAGATCTCTGAGATCTGCTCGAAGCCCTCTTTCTTTGCTACGGATGCAAAATAGGTGTACTTGTTTCTCGCCTGTGATTCGCCGGCGAACGCTGCCTCCAGATTTTTCTCGGTCTGGGTACCTGCATACTTGTTAGCCATATCGGTAATAGTTTAATGATTATTTCAAAAACGCTATTCGCAAATATAGCAATTATATTTTTAATAACCGATGTAGGAATATTATTATATTATTTGTACATTTGTATGTTTTATCACTCCACGATAAGACGGGGGATCGCGGACACCGCTCCCGGAGGGAGCAGGACCGATTGATACAGAGCAATGTGTCAAGGTCCCGGCCTCGACCGGAACCAGGTTTTTACCAGGGGCCGGAGAGGGGAAGATATTCACTAAAGCTAATAAAACTCTTTATTACGCTATGAAAATCGCTGTAGCCGGAACCGGATATGTGGGAATGAGCATAGCTACACTTCTTGCCCAAAAGCATGAGGTGCTGGCTGTAGACGTTATTCCGGAGAAGGTCGACAAAATTAATAATCACGTTTCGCCCATCCAGGACGAATACATAGAGAAATATCTGGCAGAGAAACCGCTTAAGCTTACGGCGACGCTCGACGGGCGCTCGGCGTATGCTCAGGCGGATTTTGTCGTTATAGCGGCTCCTACCAACTACGATCCGCAGAAGAACTTCTTCGACACTTCGCATGTCGAGGAGGTGGTGGAACTTGTGCTGGAGGTCAACCCACAGGCGGTGATGGTTATCAAGAGCACCGTCCCGGTGGGCTACACCAAGGGCCTTCAGGCCAGGTGCCCTGCCGGCAAGTTCCTCTTCGCCCCGGAGTTCCTCCGCGAATCGAAGGCGCTGTACGACAACCTCTACCCTAGCCGCATAATAGTCGGCTACGACAGATCCTTCGTCGCTGAGGCTCCTCAGGATGACAAAAAGAGGCGGTATGACGTTTCATGTCATCCTGAACGAAGTGAAGGATCTGTCAGCAACGCGGCGGAGCGGTTCGCCGGCCTGCTGAAAGAGGCGGCGCTGAACGAGCCGCCGGTGCTATTCATGGGCACGACCGAGGCGGAGGCGGTGAAGCTCTTCGCCAACACCTACCTGGCCCTTCGCGTGAGCTACTTCAACGAGCTGGACACGTACGCCGAGATGAAGGGGCTGGACACCAGGGCCATCATAGAGGGCGTCGGGCTCGACCCGCGCATCGGCACGCATTACAACAACCCCAGCTTCGGTTACGGCGGCTACTGCCTCCCCAAGGACACCAAGCAGCTGCTTGCCAACTTTAACGACGTGCCGGAGAACCTCATCCATGCCATAGTGGAGAGCAACCGCACGCGAAAGGACTACATAGCGGACCGGGTTCTGCAGAAAGCCGGTTACTACACCGCATCGAGCGCCTATGACACCGCCAAGGAGAAGGAGGTAGTCGTGGGCGTTTATCGTCTTACGATGAAGGCGGGCAGCGACAACTTTCGCCAGAGTGCGATACAGGGCATAATGAAGCGCATCAAGGCCAAGGGCGCCACGGTCATAGTTTACGAACCGTCGCTCGAGAACGGCAGCACCTTCTTCGGCAGCCGCGTGGTCAACGACCTCAAGGTCTTCAAGGCCCAGAGTGACGCCATCATCGCCAACCGCTACGACGCCTCCCTGGACGACGTGGCCGCGAAAGTGTATACCAGAGATATTTTTAAGCGGGATTAGCTCCCGCCTGTCATTCTGAACGAAGTGAAGAATCTATGAAAGGAATTGTGCTCGCCGGCGGCTCCGGCACCCGTCTCTATCCCATAACCAAGGGCGTCAGCAAGCAGCTGCTGCCCATCTACGACAAGCCGATGGTGTATTATCCCGTGAGCGTGCTTATGCTCGCGGGCATCAGGGACATCCTCATCATCAGCACGCCCCAGGACCTGCCGGGATTCCGCAGGCTGCTGGGAGACGGCTCCGATTACGGGGTGCGCTTCGAGTACGCCGAGCAGCCGAGTCCCGACGGCCTTGCGCAGGCATTCATAATCGGCGAGAAGTTCATCGGCGACGACTGCGCCTGCCTGGTGCTGGGGGACAACATCTTCCATGGTGCCGGCTTTACCAAGCTGCTGAAGGAAGCGGTGCGCACGGCGGAGGGGGAGTGTAAGGCTACCGTCTTCGGCTACTGGGTCGGCGATCCCGAGCGCTACGGCGTGGCCGAATTCGACCGCGACGGCAACTGCCTGAGCATTGAGGAGAAGCCGAAGGAGCCCAAGAGCAACTATGCCGTCGTGGGCCTCTATTTCTACCCCAACAAGGTGGTGGACGTGGCGAAGCACATCAAGCCGAGCGCCCGCGGGGAGCTGGAAATCACCACCGTGAACCAGGAGTTCCTGGCAGCAGGCGAGCTGAAGGTGCAGACGCTGGGACGCGGCTTCGCGTGGCTCGACACCGGCACCCACGACTCCCTCGCGGAGGCGTCCATATACATTGAGACCATCGAGAAGCGGCAGGGTCTCAAAGTAGCGTGCCTGGAGGGCATAGCGCTCACCCGCGGGTGGATTACACCCGCCCGCGTGCGTGAGATTGCCGCCCCCATGGCCAAGAACCAGTACGGCCAGTACCTGCTGAAAATGGCCGACGAAATTGAAAAGAACGGTCCGTTCGACATTGAGTGACTGCCGTACGACCTCACCTGTCATTCTGAGCCCCTTATGTCATTCTGAGCGAAGCGAAGAATCTATGATCAACATCTTAACAACTGCCATCCCCGGCGCGGTCATCATTGAACCGCGCGTGTTCGGCGACGCCCGCGGCTACTTCTTCGAAAGCTGGAGCGAGCGGGACTTCGACGCTGCCGTGCGCCCGGTGCGATGGGTGCAGGACAACGAGAGCAAGAGCTCTTACGGCGTGCTCCGCGGCCTGCATTTCCAGACGGGACGCCACTCGCAGAGCAAACTCGTGCGCGTGGTGAGCGGGCGCGTGCTGGACGTAGCGGTGGACATCCGCAGAGGGTCCCCCTGGTTCGGGCAGCACGTGGCGTGCGAGCTGAGCGGGGAAAACCACAGGCAGTTCTTCATCCCCCGCGGCTTTGCCCACGGATTCGCGGTGCTGAGTCCGGAGGCGGTCTTCCAGTACAAGTGCGACAGCCTCTACGAGCCCGCGGCCGAGGGCGCCATCACCTGGAACGACCCTGCCCTCGGAATCGACTGGGGCCTCCCGGAGGCCGATATCCTGCTGTCGGAGAAGGACAAGCACCACCCGCTGCTGGCGGACGCTCCGGAGCTGTTTGACTATTCCATTGACTATTACGCCGAATGAAGATACTTGTAACTGGTGCCAACGGGCAGCTCGGACGCAGCCTGAGAGAACGCTCTGTCATCCAGAGCACCGCTCCTGTCATCCAGAGCGCCGCTCCTGTCATCCAGAGCGAAGCGAAGGATCTCTCCTTCGTCTTCACGGACGTCACGGACGCCCCCGGCGTGCAGACCGTGCACCTGGACATCACCGATGCTGCCGCAGTGCGGGCGATGGTTGCCGCTGAGAAGGTGGATGTGATAGTGAACTGTGCGGCCTACACCAACGTGGACGCGGCGGAGGACAACCCGGAGGTGGCGGAACTGCTGAACGCGACGGCGGTGGGCATCCTGGCGGAGGCGATGAAGGAGGTCGGCGGCCTGCTGGTGCACATCTCCACCGACTACGTTTTCGGTGGCGAACCGTACAACACCCCGTGCACGGAGGAGCAGAAGGGCACGCCCACGGGCGCGTACGGCCTGAGTAAGCTCCACGGGGAGCAGGCGATTCTCGCTTCCGGCGTGCGGTATATCATCATCCGCACCGGCTGGCTCTACAGCGAGTACGGCAAGAATTTCGTTAAGACCATGTTGCGCCTTACCGCCGAGCGGCCGCAGCTGAGCGTAGTGTTCGATCAGGTCGGTACGCCTACGTATGCCGGGGACCTCGCTGAGGCGATCCTTCGGATTTTAGATCCTTCGTCGCCTGCGGCTCCTCAGGATGACAATTATGGTAGCCCCGCCTCCTCCTGTCATCCTGAATGCCCCTCCTGTCATCCTGAACGCTCCTCCTGTCATCCTGAATGCCCCTCCTGTCATCCTGAATGCCCCTCCTGTCATCCTGAGCGAAGCGAAGGATCTATCTTCAACTTCAGCAACGAGGGCGTCTGTTCGTGGTACGACTTCGCGAAGGCGATCGCTGAGTATGCTGGTCATTCTGGGTGCGAGATTAGGCCGTGCCATTCTGACGAATTTCCCTCCAAGGTGCATCGCCCATCATATTCGGTGCTCGACAAGACCAAGATAAAGAATACTTTCGGACTGCAGATCCCGTACTGGACCGAGTCCCTCAAAAAATGCATACAGAACCTTAACGCATGAAACGTACAATCATCATAACCGGCGGTGCCGGATTCATTGGCTCGCACGTGGTGCGCCTCTTCGTGAACAAGTATCCTGAGTATAAGATCATTAACCTGGATAAGTTGACCTATGCCGGCAACTTGGCCAACCTCAAGGACATTGAGGATAAGCCGAATTACAGGTTTGTCAAGATGGACATCTGCGACTTCGACGGTGTGCTCAAGCTCATGCAGGAGGAGCACGTGGACGGAATCATCCACCTGGCCGCCGAGAGTCATGTGGACCGCAGCATCAAGGATCCGTTCACCTTCGCGCAGACGAATGTGATGGGTACGCTTTCGCTTCTGCAGGCTGCGAAGGCATATTGGGAACCTCTCGGCTGGAAGGTCTGTCATTCTGAGCGCAGCGAAGAATCTCGAAGCGAAGAATCTGTATCATGCCGCTTCTACCACATCTCCACCGACGAGGTGTACGGAGCCCTTCAGATGACTCACCCCGAGGGCATCGAGCCTCCGTTCACGACCAAGGCGAGTTCCGGAGAGCACCATCTGGCATACGGTGACAAGTTCTTCACGGAGGACCTGAAGTACCAGCCGCACAGCCCGTACAGTGCCGCCAAGGCTTCATCAGACCATTTCGTGAGGGCGTTCCATGATACCTACGGCATGCCGACGGTGGTCACGAATTGCTCCAATAATTACGGCCCCTACCAGTTCCCTGAGAAGCTTATCCCGCTCTTCATCAACAACATCAGGCATCGCAAGCCGCTGCCGGTGTACGGCAAGGGAGAGAACGTCCGCGACTGGCTGTACGTAGAGGATCATGCCCGCGCCATCGACCTCATCTTCCACGAGGGCAAGGTGGGGGAGACCTACAACATCGGCGGGTTCAACGAGTGGAAGAACATCGACATCATCAAGGTGCTCATCAATACGGTAGACCGTCTGCTGGGCCGTCCAGAGGGCGCCGACATGGATCTGATCACCTATGTCACCGACCGTGCGGGGCACGACCTGCGCTACGCCATCGACTCCAGCAAGCTCCAGAAGGAGCTCGGATGGGAGCCGTCCCTGCAGTTCGAGGAGGGCATCGAAAAGACCGTCCGCTGGTACCTCGACAACCAGGCCTGGATGGACAACGTCACCTCCGGCGACTACCAGAAGTATTACGAGGATATGTACGCCGGCCGCTAAGCAGCGTCATTGCCGGCATGACCGGCAATCTAAAACAAAATGAAATCGATACTCGTAACCGGTAGTGCCGGGTTTATAGGAGCCAATTTGGTGCTCAGGCTGCTCGAAAGCGAGGAGCCGCTGGGCGTCGTAGGGCTGGATAAGCTGAATGATTATTACGACCCGGGACTGAAGGAGTATCGCTTGAGGAGGATAGAGGAGAAAGCTGGGAAGCATACGGGGCATAAGTACCTGTTCGTGAAGGGCGACATCACCGACAAGGAACTTGTGGAGCGCCTGTTCGCGGAACACAAGTTCGATATTGTTGTGAACCTGGCCGCCCAGGCGGGAGTGAGGTATTCGATAGAGAACCCGGATGCGTACGTAGAGAGCAACGTGATTGGGTTCTACAATATCCTGGAAGCGTGCCGTAGATCCTTCGGCAAGCCTCAGGATGACAAGGAAAGTGTCATTCTGAGCGAAAGCGAAGAATCTAGCTACCGAGGCGTCCAACACCTGATCTATGCCAGCAGCAGTTCGGTTTACGGCGGCAGCAAAAAGGTGCCGTTCAGTGTTGAAGATAAGGTGGATGATCCCGTGAGCCTGTATGCGGCCACGAAGAAGAGCAACGAGTTGTTCGCGTCGTGCTACAGTCGGTTGTACGGTATCCCTTGCACCGGCCTCCGCTTTTTTACGGTTTACGGTCCCGCCGGCCGGCCGGATATGGCCTACTTCGGTTTCACCGACAAGCTGGTCCGTGGAGGGAAGATTCAGATCTTCAACTACGGGGCTTGCGAGCGCGACTTTACGTATATCGATGATATAGTCGAGGGGATTGTGCGGGTGATGTCACATCCTCCAGTATGTCATTCTGAGCGCTCTTGTCATTCTGAGCGTGATTGTCATTCTGAGCGAAGCGAAGAATCTAGATCCTTCGTCGCTGGCGCTCCTCAGGATGACAGCGCCCCTCAACGAATCTACAACATCGGAGGCGGGCAGCCGGTGAAGCTGCTGGACTTCGTGCAGACGCTCCAGGAAGAGCTCGTCCGTGCCGGAGTGCTTCCGCAGGACTACGACTTCGACGCCCACAAGGAGCTCGTCCCCATGCAGCCGGGCGACGTACCGGTGACGTATGCGGACACCTCGGCCCTCGAGCGCGACTTCGGCTTCACCCCGCAGGTTCCGTTGCGAGAGGGGTTGAGGAAGTTCGCCGAGTGGTATAAAGAGTATTACGGATAACAAAAAGGGGCCCCCAATGGTGGGCGACCCTTAGTGTGGATGGGTAAGCAGAACACGGCGAGAGCCGTCAGCGAACTAAGTTATCTTTCGATAACGCGTTCTTATGGTTTTTGTCGCAACCCTCAGAACCTTTGAGATTGTTCTGATTGTTTCCCTGACCCGCTGGAGTTCCAGGCTGAAGCCGAAGGAGAACGTAGATTTGATTTTAACCATAACCATTATAATGCAGTGGAGATTAGTAACGGGAGCATTGGATTAGATAAGAGGACCATTACCTCAGGGAGTACGCATCCGGGAAATAAAAAAGTAGAGCACTTCCTCTCTCAAGAAAATGCTCTATGTTTCTTTGCCCTTTCTCAAGGGGCCTCAAACTAAACTCATCACAAAGATAGAGCATTATTTTGGGTTTTCCAAACCATTTTAAGGGCCTGAATTGAAATTAATCATAGCAAGTTTCAAACATTTTTGACCTGCAAGATACAAATAGCTATCGGTTGTTTTTTAAAACGCAACGCTTAAGTTATAACTAATTGATTTACAGGTATCGTTTATACGAGAATCGTAAAAAATGAGCATGTTTTTTAACATATCCAACCACGGAGCCGAGCTGCAGAGCCTGCAGTGCGACGGCAAGGAGTACCTCTGGCACGGAGACCCTGCTTATTGGGGCCGGCGGTCGCCGATCCTGTTCCCGATGGTGGGGAAGGTGTACGGGGGAGCGTTCCGTGTGGACGGCAAGGAGTACCCGATGGGGCAGCATGGGTTCGCGCGGGATTCGGAGTTTGTGAAGGTGGGGGAGCGGTACGTGCTGGCGGGTTGTCCGCTGGAGAAGTATCCATATAAGTTTGAGCTCTCGGTGCGGTACCGTGTTGAGGGTCGTAGGTTTTATGCCGAGTGGGAGGTGCTGAATGTTGACGACAAAGACATCCACTTCCAGCTTGGCGCTCACCCGGCACTGATGTTGCCGGACTACCATGAGGAAGACCCCGTTCACGGCTACCTGCAGTGCTTTGATGCCGAAGGTGAGCTGGTGAAGCAGCCGATGCTTTCCCACGGTTTGGACGGTGGCTACCTCACCGAGCTGTCCGCTCCCGTGCCTATGCCGGTGGATGAAGACGGCCTCCTCACCATCACCGGAGAAACCTTCTCCATCGATACCTTTATGCTGGAGCACGGCTCCGTTAAGAGCGTGACACTCCTGGACAAAAACAAGAAACCGTACCTCTCTGTCGGCAGTGACCAAACGGAGGCTTACGGCATCTGGGCCCCTTATAAGCCCGGTTGCCCGTTCGTGTGCCTTGAGCCTTGGTGCGGCATCACAGATGTGGTCGGCTTCCAAGGAGAACTCTCCGAGCGCTACCTGAACCACCGCCTCGCCCCAGGCGAGAAGTTTGAATTTACCTACTGGATAGAGATAAATTAACAAAAAGGGGCCCCCAATGGTGGGCGACCCTTAGTGTGGATGGGTAAGCAGAACACGGCGAGAGCCGTCAGCGAACTAAGTTATCTTTCGATAACGCGTTCTTATGGTTTTTGTCGCAACCCTCAGAACCTTTGAGATTGTTCTGATTGTTTCCCTGACCCGCTGGAGTTCCAGGCTGAAGCCGAAGGAGAACGTAGATTTGATTTTAACCATAACCATTATAATGCAGTGGAGATTAGTAACGGGAGCATTGGATTAGATAAGAGGACCATTACCTCAGGGAGTACGCATCCGGGAAATAAAAAAGTAGAGCACTTCCTCTCTCAAGAAAATGCTCTATGTTTCTTTGCCCTTTCTCAAGGGGCCTCAAACTAAACTCATCACAAAGATAGAGCATTATTTTGGGTTTTCCAAACCATTTTAAGGGCCTGAATTGAAATTAATCATAGCAAGTTTCAAACATTTTTGACCTGCAAGATACAAATACCTATCGGTTGTTTTTCAAAACGCAACGCTTAAGTTGTAACGTGCTGATGGCCAGCGGTGCTCAAATGAGAACATACCAAAAAACAAGCAGATTTTTCACGGGAATAACAAAAACAACGAGATATGTCACATTTCGCAAATAACGGAAAACTCAAGCTCCTCATCATTGTGGGGACGCGGCCGGAGATTATAAGATTGGCGGCGGTCATCGGCAAGTGCCGCACGTACTTTGACTGCCTGCTGGCGCATACGGGCCAGAACTACGACTACAACCTCAATGGGGTGTTCTTCAAGGACCTCAAGCTGGCCGATCCGGACATCTACATGGAGGCCGTGGGCAGTGACCTGGGCGAGACCATGGGCAACATCATCGCCAAGAGTTACCAGCTGATGGTCCAGACGCGGCCCGATGCCGTGCTGGTGCTGGGCGACACCAACAGCTGCCTCAGCGTCATCGGGGCCAAGCGCCTGCACATCCCCATCTTCCTAAATGAATCACTCCAATACGCTGCTTAACTAATTGATACTCAGTTAAATATACCCCTAATCGTAACGTCTCTCGCTCAACCGAGGTACTACCTGCCCAAAAATCACCAACATTGGACACAAAAGCAACGCCACCGCAAGCTATTTTAAAGAACATATCGTTGTGCGTGTTTCACAACACCGTTGTGCAAAAAGCCAGCAACTTAGGCCCTAAACACGACTGCAAGATACGAATATTTTTCGAGCCCTAAAAGCCCTGTTTCATAAAAAACGCCAAAATTTCCAAGAAACTGAACGCAACTGAACAGAAGTGTCCTCCTCTATCCAGACCTGCCGTTCACCAGAAGACTCCGACACCCGGACCCGCCGCCTGAAGCGAAAGACACCACGCTTGAGTAAACCGCCCCGCAGCTTCAACACCCGCGACCAAGCCTCAGGCACCCAACCAAAGAAAATTCGTTCAAAACTCAACATATATTAAGCGAAAATAAATTGTAACCTTTCGCACAACAAAGATAAGCAACATAACCCAAACCACCAAATGATTACCTGGATCGACATAGCCAGCCTCATTATCAGCGCCCTCTGCGGAGCATCCTCTGCCATCAAGCAGATGCTCCAGAAGCACCCCGGCCTCACCGACCGGGCACAGGCCTGCTATGCCAATGCGCTCAAGGAGTGGGCCCCCAACAAAGCCATCCGTAAGCAATGGGAAATAAATCTCCCTACGGCCGCAGCCCTTACATCATACCTCACCTCCACCCAGACAATCGACGCCGAAGTTAATTCCCTTCTCAAGAAATGGGTGGACAAGCTTATGGCAGATGATATATGCCGCACCTTCATCCTTGAAGCCCAGCAAGCCGGACTCCACTCCTCAATCAGCACAGACCTTCAGGAAATCCTTGCCACCATCAAGGCTCCCTATAACACCCTTTATACCGCCTCATCAGCGCTTCGAGCCTATTTCTCGGATATCATCCCCGGACACCACATCCCCCGCCAGGAAACAGACATTCTGTACAGCTGGCTATCCAGGCCCTCAGCGCCCGATGAGACACAAGTTGACAGGATCGCCGTCCTTCTTGCTGGTGCAGGCCTCGGCAAGACCGTCATTCTGAAGGACCTCCTAGTCAAGTTGGAAGAAGAGGGGACCCCCGTTCTCGGCATCAAGTCCGATATCGCTTTTGACAGCTCAGATACAACCCTTGACAAAGCCCTCAACCTGGGAGCCCCGGCTGCAGAAGTAATCAAGCAAATAGCCCAGGAGCAAAAGACCGTTATCCTCATCGACCAGATAGACGCCCTCTCCGCCGTCCTCTCGGCCGACCGGCGCCCGCTGGCATCCATCACTACATTTATTAACGAGGTCACCCGCATCCCCAACGTCCGCGTCATTGTCTCCTGCCGCCAGTACGACTTCGATTATGAAAGCGCTTTTGTCAGATACAAGCAGTGTGAAAAAGTCCGGCTCCAGGAACTCACGGAGGAAAACGTGGCCGAAGCACTCATGGCCGCCAAAATACCAGCCGATAAACTCAGCAGCACCGTCAAGAACTTCCTGCGCTCACCGCTGAACCTCTTCCTCTATTGCCGCCTGGCAGACCGCACCCGCGTCAACACCAGCCCCACACTCCAGGACCTCTACGGTTCGCTTTGGAAAGAGATTATTATCGACAAGGCCGGCGCCAACACAACCGCCCTCGTGCAGAGCCTCGACGAGATTACCTCCCAGATGAGCCGGCGTCAGGTCCTTACCATAAACAATGGTATCCTGCCGTCAGAAACTGCGCACCAGCGCCAATACCTCATCTCTAACGCGCTTTTGAGGGATGTTGGTAACAGCAATAATATCCAATTCGTCCACCAGACCCTCTTTGAATACACAGCAGCCAGGCTTTTCGTAGAGAGAGGCCGGACCCTGGACTCCCTCCTGCAAGGCAAGCACCAAGGCCTCTTCCTTCGTCCGCAGCTCAAGCAGATTCTCGATTACCAGCGCAGCGTAGACCCTCAATCCTACGCCGCCAATATCCGGGAAATCCTCTTTGCCAAGGATCCACAAGGAAAAGACAAATACCGTTTCCAGCTAAAGCAGCTCGTAATAACTACACTCGCATATAACCCCAGTTTCCTGGATTCAGAGAAGAGTATAATCCGCCAACTTCTGAAGGATCCTGAGCTTAGCCCCATCATCCTGTCAGCCATCACCACCGCAGACGGAATCGACCTCCTCTTGGAGTACATCTGCGATAACGGAGGCGTCCTGTCTGTAGATAAACCCTTCCTCCGGAGCTACCTCAACGCAGTTTGCGTCGTAGGCGAGACCGATATCCAAAAAGCCACCGCATACCTCACTCAAGTTTCAGCCGTGGCCGATGACGCAGAGCTCCGCTATCAGTTCGTCTCGGCCATCGACTCCCTTCCTGTCGGAGAAAAGACCTCCACCATGCTCTGGGGGCTCATCCGAAAATACGGAGTAGGTGATAGAGATATTGAAGTAAGCAGCCTGCTGAACCGGCTTCTCAAGTACGACCCCCAGCCTGTTGGAGACTTCCTCAACAGTCTGCTTAAAGACTATGTAAAGGACAATACCAACAAATGGTCCTTTGACGTTCCCCATAATTTTGAGACCATTGTAGAGCACCTCCAGCAAGAAAACCCGATTGCATTCCTTCCCATCGGGCTCCAGATGCTGGATACCATCCTCACATCTTCGGAAGAGTTCAAAGGAGACGACATCCGCTCAGCTGCAGTCCTCTATCTCTACAACCGCCGGAACCATGCCCTGCATTTCGACGACTGGCTGCTGGATAAACTGATGGACACCGTTGAGGCCCAAGTAGAAGCAGGCTCACAAGAAATTGACACACTCCTGGACCAGCTCGCAGCAACAGACATCGCGGCCAAGCACCTCATTGCCCTTGCAGGATGGCGCAGGGACGTGTCCCGCTATAAAGACCGGATATACAACTACCTTGTAAACACCCTGGGAAAGAAGTTTCACGCTTCCTACCTCGAATACCAGCACAAAAAGCTTTTTGAGTCAGTCTTTCCGCTCCTTACCCCGGACCAGCAAGGTACCCTTATCCGCAAGGTAGACCTCATTGAGCCGGACTGGGAAAAAGTTCACCTCAAAGGCGAGGGGAAAGTCCCCATTCTCAAAGTGGGCTACACAAAAGCTCAATACTACAGCCTGGTGCCAGAAGATATACTCAAGACATACAAAGCTGAGTACAAAGCATACCAGACCCTTCGTAGGAAATACAAGAATGTGGAGGTGCGTGAACCCAACCATATAGAGACCCGCATCGGCTGGGCCTCCGTCCCGGAGTCCAAAGTGTTGAAGATGTCCAAGAAAGACCTTATTAACTTGGCTAAGACCTACGATAAGGATAACTATCTTGACTGGGATACACCTACGCGTCGGGGAAACGCCTTGGAATTCGCATCACGTGCGGAAAAGGAACCGGACTTCATGTACGACGTCTATTCCTCCATGCTGGACGATGACCCCGCTCTCAGCTACTTCGTTGTAGAAGGACTCGAAGGGCTCCGCAAAGGACAGTGTGAAGAAGCAAAAGTTTCCGCATTAATCGAGAAGACGATAGCCCTTCTCCCGGACGATGTAAACACCATAGACCCCACGGTCGCATTCCAGCTCATCCGGGAAGCGGACACCTACATCAAAAACGATGCAGTCCCTCCGAAGGCATTATGGGAGTTCCTCTTCAAAGTCGCTTTGACTGCCAAAGAAGAAGACGATTCCGCCAAAGAACGGGTCGATGTCAATGACGGCATCAACCAGCTCCGGGGAAGTGCAGTGGAGTACCTGGTACAATTGTATTATTGCAAAGACTATACAGACCGCATTTTTGATGTCCTGGATGATGTTGCCCGTACCGGCAACGTAGCCACGCGCTGCGCTCTACTGTTCCAGGCCGCCTTGCTGTTGAATGCAAGTCGTGAGAAAACGCTCAACCTTTTCCTCACGGCCGTATCAAGAGATTACAACGTCAATCTCCTTCGGATGCAAATCCACAACGTCAATCCGCTGGTGTATCTTGCCAAGACAGATTTTGACAAGCTTGGAGACTATTTTGAGGCCTGCATCAAAGAGCCGGCCTCTCATGAGACCAATATTGTTATCCTTTTCGCCTCCTGGTTGAGGGATACTCCGGGTGCTGAGGAACTCACTTTCCGTATGGCTGATTCCTCCTTGGAAGGGAAGTTCCATCTGGTCCGTTACATAAGCAACGTCTATAAACCTGCCTACCACAGCAAGTGCCAGAAGGTCTTGCTTCGGTATCTGGATGTTGATGAAAAGGAATTGGGTCGTTCTTATGATGAGGTTGCAGATACTTTCAAGAAGTGGCCTCGCCGGGAGCTTAAAGAGTATCTTTCAAAGTACCTTGCCTCTCCGCAGGGCCGGTACGCCGGGCACGATATGAACAGCTTCCTGAAAGAGGAATGTCGCGTCCAGCCGGAAGATTGTCTTACTTGGATCAGTGCACTCTATAATGCGAAGAAGGGTATTGCCGACAGGTACCAGTTCTCTGAGTACACGCAGATTCTGATAGAGGCGTACAATAGCATCTGTAAGTACGATAACCAGAGCCCGGTGTTGGAGGACGCAATGGATATGTTTGACGAACTGCTTCGTAACAATATCCATAATCGCGCCTTGAATACATACCTTAAAGAAGTCAGTTGAGGTCTATGAACGGAAAGATTTTCATATCCTATAGTTGGACGGAACCTTCGGGGAGTATCGTCAATAACTGGCTTAAGCCGTGTCTTATAGATGCGGGCATATCTTGCATGATTGATAAGGACGATTGTGGGTATAATGGCAATATCGACAAGTTCGAAAGAGACCTTCCAAAAGCTGCGAAAGTGGTACTGGTGTTGAGTCAACCATTCTTGTTCTCACTTGATTGCATGTTTGAAGCCGCTTTAGCTGTCTCGAAATGTGATATTGAAAAACAGGTGTATCTAATCAATTTGATTGACTATAACTTTAGGAAGGATAGTGATAAGTGGTATGATAAGGTCTTCTTTCATTTCAAAGGACTCAAGGATGAATATGATGATTCGTGTTCGAAGCTACCTTCAGGTGCAAGAGGTCCGTATAAAGACAAAATACGAAAGGTCAATACGATTATCAACAATTTGACCACTTTGTGGAAAATGTTTGGTTCAAAGAACTCGGTAACCTTTGATATGGCATCGAAGAACAAATTTGAGCTTGTTTACAAAGAGTTGAAACAGAGTATAGATGACGCGATGCTTAATAGTAAGAGCATAACAGACTCGAGATTAACACCAAAGAATTAAATATATTAATAATCAAATACTTATGTCAGTTTTTAAAGACAAGGTCCTCCTTATCACAGGAGGTACAGGATCCTTCGGAAATGCTGTCCTAAATCGCTTCCTCCGTACCGATATTGGCGAAATTCGCATCTTCTCGCGAGATGAAAAAAAGCAGGATGACATGCGTCACGACTTCCAGGCAAGGATGCCGGAAGTGGCCAACAAGATTAAGTTCTACATTGGTGACGTCCGCAATAAGAGCACGCTTAAATACGCCATGAAAGGGGTAAATTTCGTGTTTCATGCGGCCGCCCTAAAGCAGGTGCCCTCCTGCGAGTTTTTTCCCATGGAGGCTGTGAAAACCAACGTGATAGGTACAGACAACACCTTGGATGCAGCTATTGATGCCGGTGTAGAATGCGTCATCTGCCTCTCCACCGATAAGGCTGCCTATCCCATCAATGCCATGGGTATCACCAAGGCCATAGAAGAAAAAATCGCTGTGGCGAAGTCAAGAATGAGCGGTAACACCAAGATTTGCTGCACCCGCTACGGTAACGTCATGTGTAGCCGTGGCTCCGTGATTCCGCTGTGGATCGATCAGATCCGAAAAGGAAACCCCATCACTCTCACCGAGCCTAAGATGACCCGTTTCATTATGAGCCTGGAAGAGGCTGTGGATCTGGTGCTCTTTGCCTTCGAGCACGGCCAGAATGGTGACATCCTGGTGCAGAAAGCCCCTGCTTGCACCATCCAGACCCAGGCTGAAGCCGTTTGTGAGCTCTTCGGTGGCAAGAAGGAAGACATCAAGGTGATTGGTATCCGTCATGGCGAAAAGATGTACGAAACCCTTCTCACTAAAGAAGAATGCGCCAAGGCCGAGGATATGGGCAACTTCTACCGTGTGCCCGCCGACAACCGCGATTTGAACTACGATAAGTATTTCAAAGAAGGCGATGTGAAGCGTGCCACCATCGAGGAGTTCAATTCTGATAATACCCGCAGGTTGAATTTGGAGGAGACCAAGGAGAAGATTGCAAGTTTGGAATATATTCAGAACGAATTGAAGGGAATACCTAACCTTTCGAAGTAAGAACCGTCATTCCCGACCTGATCGGGAATCGGTTGGTGAGCCTGTCGAACCACCGCTACAGGCACAGATGCCAGCAAGCTGTCACCCGACTGTGAGATTAAGGGTAATATCAATAACCAGACTTAAACTAAAAATCAATAGGTCTTTTACGACCAAAAAGGATAGAACCGAATAACAGAGTGGTAAAGAATGAACAGGTATGTGTAAACGTTTTTTCTTAATTTTATTATCTGGTGTTTTTCTCATCAGTTCGTGTGACACTTCAATTGAAGTAGAAGAAGAGGATCTGGCGACTTGCGAAATTAGTTCCTTCTCTCTTCCCGCTAGTTCAAACTCTTTTTTAGATAAGGATATTGTTTTTGAGAAAGACTCAACAAGTAATGAATTGATTGCTTATTATTTGAAATGGATAGAAGCTCCAATACCTCAAGTGCGTTTTATCCCTTCTTTTACTTTTGACGGAATGTCTTTGTTGCTAAACGGAAAGGAAATCGTATCAGGTCAGGATGAAGTAGATTTTTCATCAGATTTATCCATTATTGTAAAGAGCAAGTCGAAGACAAAAGAGCACAAGATACGTCTGATTTGTCCGCAAATCAACACAGAAATCCCGATTATTAGAATAATGACGAAGGTTGATTCTATTACAAGGGAAGAGTATACAAGTGCAAAGGCCGTTTTATATAATCCGGAGACTGGACAATATGAATGGAATACCGAGAAGGATAATGTGCGTATAAAAGGACGTGGTAATTCTACCTGGCTATTGCCCAAAAAACCTTATCGAATTAAATTCCCCGAGAAAATATCTCCGTTTGGGCTGAATCATACAAAGGCGAAAGATTGGGTCATTTTGGCTCATGATATGGATAAATCATTATTGAGGAATCATTTGGCATTTACAGTGGCAAGTAACCTCTTTAATGAAAATGATTATCAAGGCAAGCCTTATAAGGTTTTCTCCCCATCTTCAATATTTGTCAATGTTTACTTTAATGACATTTATTATGGTGTTTATCAGTTGACGGACCAAATTGAAAAAGGAGATGGGAGAGTTGATGTAGAGAGTTTGGGAACAAAACAAGGAGATGAACCTTCAATAATAAAAGGAGGACATCTTCTTGAAATGGTCTATAAGGTAGATGATTATAGTATTAACTTCACCACTAATAGTGGAATAAGAATCGACCATAAGTATCCTAAAGATGATGACCATACAGCGGCTCAGTATCAATACATAGAACAGTTTGTAAATGAAGCAGAAGGTGTATTGTATAGTGATAGTTTTACCGACAAGGATGAAGGATGGAGAAAGTATTTCGATGAGCAATCACTGATTGATTTTATTATTGTGAAAGAGTTTGTTGGTGATATGGATGGATACATAGGTACGCGTTTGTTCAAGAAGAGGGATTACGATAAACTATGTTTTGGCCCTGTGTGGGATATGGACAAAGCTTGGGGGAATGACATTAGAGTTCCATTCCCAGATTATCCACCTTCAAGCAGTCTTATGATATTTGGTGGTTTTCGAACCCCAGGTAATTCCACCTATGACTGGTTTATGAGGTTTTGGGAAGATAAAGAGCTTAGGAAGTCAGTTAATGAAAGATGGAAAGCCAAAAGAGATGAATTAATAGACTTGGTTATCAACGAAATAGATACCAAAAAGGATTCAATGTCAAAATCAATCCTGGCAAATTATAAGATTTGGCCGTACGATGAACAGTTGTGTTTTGATGCAAGTATACCGCAAAACAATTATGATGCGGAATTGGAGCATATTAAGCAGATAACTTATAATAGGGCTCGTCTACTTGACGCCCTGTTGAGTGAGGGATTATAATTCTTCGCGTTAGTGTGATAGACAATTAAAGATTATTATATGAAGAAAGTAATGTTAGTGTTCGGAACTCGTCCCGAGGCTATTAAGATGTGCCCTCTGGTAAAAGAGTTCCAGAAGTATCCCGTAGATTTCAAAACCATAGTGTGTGTGACGGGTCAGCATAGAGAAATGCTGGACCAGGTGTTGAAGATATTTGAGGTGACACCGGATTATGACCTCAATATCATGAAGCAGGGGCAAGACCTCTATGACGTGACAGCTCGTGTGCTCACGGGTATGCGTGATGTGTTGAAAGAGGTGCAGCCGGATGTGGTGCTGGTTCATGGTGACACCACCACTTCTACTGCAGCAGCTTTGGCCGCTTTCTACCAGCAGATACCTGTTGGCCATGTGGAGGCTGGTTTGCGAACGCACAACATTTATAGTCCATGGCCAGAAGAGATGAATCGACAGATTACTGGACGTATTGCTACTTTTGACTTCGCTCCAACGCCACTTAGTGAGAAGAATCTTCTCGAGGAGAAAGCTCAAGGTCAGATCTTCGTAACGGGTAACACAGTAATTGATGCCCTTCACATGGTTGTTGATAAGTTGAAGAGTGATAATAAACTGGCTGACGAGCAGATTAATGTGCTTAAGAATGCGGGTTATGATGTGACGCGTTTGGATGGAGGAAGGAAGTTGGTTTTGATAACAGGCCACAGAAGAGAGAACTTCGGAGAAGGGTTCATAAGCATGGTCACAGCCATGAAGGATCTATCGGAGAAATATCCTGAGGTGGACTTTGTGTATCCTATGCATTTGAACCCCAATGTGCGTAAGCCTATTCACGAAGTGTTTGGTGAGGACTTGACTCGTCCGAACTTCTTCTTCATTGAACCGTTGCAGTATCTGGAGTTCGTGTACTTGATGGAGAAATCGACCGTGGTTCTGACCGACAGCGGCGGTATTCAGGAAGAGGCTCCTGGATTGGGTAAGCCTGTGCTCGTTATGCGTGACACCACTGAACGTCCTGAAGCATTAAAAAGTGGTACTGTGCATTTGGTAGGAACTAATCACGACTTAATCGTTAATGAAGTTAGCACCTTACTTGACGATTCAGAAGCTTATGAAAAGATGAGCAAAGCCGTGAATCCTTACGGAGATGGCAAAGCTTGCAGCCGCATAGTGCGAGCACTGAATGGTGAATCTGTTGATAGATACGAAGTGCAATAATTTAGAAATAAAAATAAGAATCATATGATTAACGTTATTGGCTTAGGCTACATCGGTCTCCCGACCGCATTAATGATGGCTTCCCACGGAGTAGAGGTCATTGGAACCGATTATAATAAAGAGTTAGTGGCAACACTCAACGCAGGTAAAACAACCTTCAAGGAAGATGGTCTTGATGAACTCTTTCAAGCCGCTGTAAAAGCAGGCATTAAGTTCACCACCGAGTACCAGAAGACAGATATGTATATTGTGTCTGTTCCTACACCTTATGACAAGTTCTCCAAGAAGGTGGATGCTTGCTATGTAGTGGCTGCTGTGAAAGAGGTAATGAAAGTTTGCCCTAAGGGCGCAACAGTCGTTGTTGAATCAACTGTTAGCCCTGGCACCATTGACAAGTTCGTGCGTCCTGTCATTGAGGCTAACGGCTTCAAGATTGGTGTGGACATCAATCTTGTACACGCTCCTGAGCGTATCATTCCCGGCAATATGGTATATGAGTTGCTGCATAACAATCGAACTATCGGTGCAGATAGCAAGGAGATTGGAGAGAAAGTAAAGCAATATTATGCATCCTTCTGCCAGGGCGAGATTGTTGTTACCGACATTCGTACAGCGGAAATGACTAAGGTGGTGGAGAATACTTATCGTGCTGTTAATATCGCTTTCGCAAATGAACTGAGCCGCATTTGCCGCCACGATAATATGGACGTGTACGAAATCATCAAGATCTGTAATATGCACCCCCGTGTGAATATCCTTCAACCTGGTCCTGGTGTTGGCGGTCACTGTATTAGCGTTGACCCTTGGTTCCTCGTTGGTGACTATCCTCAGTTGGCGAAGGTGATTGACGAGTCCATGAAGACGAACGACTACCAGCCCGTATTCGTTTTGGAACGCATCCATGAGATTATGGAAGAGCACAACATCACGGACAACCGCCGAGTAGGTTTGTATGGTCTTACCTATAAGGAAAATGTGGATGATATCCGTGAAAGCCCGACCCTCCAAATGCTGGACATTCAGGAGCGACACCTTGCACGCCCCTTGAAGACCTTCGATCCTTTCTTTACTCAAAAGGAGATTGTGAAGAATCAGATTCTTGACTTTGACCAGTTCCTCAATGAGGTGGATATGGTGGTCATTATGGTGAAACATGACCACATTAAGCAGAATTGGGACAAATTGAAAGGGAAGATTATCCTTGACTGCCATAATATCTGTCCTCTCGAAGGAGCATATCATATATAATCCCTCGTGGCCACATCATTCATTTTTCTTCATCAGTAACCTTGTATTTTTTCGTTTGTGTTGATTCAATTGTTTTTTACTAACTGTACATTGTTATTGATGGGGGTTATACCACCACTATTGGGTAATTCACGCAATGTGGATTTGCAGGATAGTGATTATGCTGCTTCTGAATATGTGGTTGTTAATAATGATATTCCTCTGGATAAACAGGTTTTGCGGGGTAGTGTAGTATATGTTGTAAAAGAATCTTTTGACTTGGGTTGTTTACATAAAACTGTAAAGTGTAACAAACCATTAGCGAATAAGGATTTTAGTCTGTTTTATGATGAGAAAAGAATACATCTGAAGAAAGACGAAACAGTGGCACTACCTAAAAACGCTCTCGTATTAGATAGTAATTTCTCGTTGTTGGCAAAAGGTTATTTTAAGGCAAGACAAGCAATTACTATTTATCTGGCATCTACTAAAGAAGAGGAGTATGATTATTGGATTGGCGAAGAATTAACAATGCCCGAAAGAAGCGTTTTAAAGTTCGAAGGTGGGGCTTTGATTAATGGAATAATTAATTTGTCAGGTAGTTTGGTCGACGCCTATCCACAAGTGGTTTTCCAAAATACAGTGGTTCGAAACCAGGCTAATAATAAGGTGCAGGCGCGGTGGTTTTTTCAAGATGGTGATATTATCAATAGCACGGTCATTGATAATCTGGGTATAAAGGAGATTGATTTTTCGGGGTTATCTTTGACGTCTGACATTGGTGTCTCATTTGCGAATGCTAATTGGAAGAATCTAACGATAAAGTGTCCTCATATTACAATTGGTGAAGATACTCCTATCAAAGTTATTTCTTCAATCAGCCGCCCCCTTGGAAAAGACGAGTATACGGATTCCCATATTATCAGCATCACAGGTGATATGTCTTCTTATAAGGGAGACATTGTACTTATCTCAACGGGTATGCCTGTAGATTATGATTGTAGGGAGGTGAATGGCCTGCCAACTTTATATAAAGGTGTGGCCTCAATCATTGAAAAAGGCTACGATGGCTCCATTGTAGTAGAGGATTATATAGAGAATTTTGAAAAGAAAAACCATTATACTTCGGAGAGCTCTATAGTCTACACAATAGAATCAAGGGGATATGTATTTGATCCTTGCCATGTCAGATTAGAGAATTGTACTTTCATATCATCCCAAAGAACAAATCCGGGATTCATGTATGTTTACGCATGCAAGGGTTTATATATCAATAATTGTGTTTGGGATGGCGGTGAAGACGGGACACCCAGTTTGCTTGGTATCAATAATTGTGTTAACGGGATCATTCAGAACAGTATTTTTTCCGGGGCCTTCTATGAGGGAACGAAAACCTCCTATGGGCTTCAATTGTTTAATTCAACGAGGATTAATACATACAATTGTACGTTCAGCCATAATAGAAGGGGATATGATGTGAGTGGGAATCTATGTCAGACTCGTTATTGTGTGGTGGAAAACTGTATGGCCGTCGGTCCCCCTTTGCTGGAGGAGGGGTCTGGCTTAGGAGGGCATAGTACTTCATATGGAAATACCTTCAGAAACAATATCATAGAAGGGGCGTCTGCGATAACCGGTATCCAGACAAGAGGAGATAAAGAAATTATCGAGGGTAATATTTTTTATGGGAAGTATAAGGCGGCAGCAATTACTTGTGTGAAGAACACTGTTATTCGGAATAATGTCTGTATAGAGACTCCGACACCTACTTTTGTGTGGATTGAGAGTTGTACGGATAAGAATAATGAAATAGTTGTGGAGGGTAATAAGTTTTCTGGTGAAACATTTGTTCGCGGACAAAAGGTCTTAACATGTAATGTTATTATCCGGGACAATTCTTTTTATTTCACTTCGGATGGCTCTTCATTAGCCCCATTTGGCGATAATGTTACTGTCAACTGTTACAATAACAGGTTCGTAAAAGCCTCGGATAAGGCAGTATTGTATTATAAACTGAACACAACAGTCTCTGACATATTACCACAGAGTATTGGCGTTGGGGATAAAGTAGACTTTCATACGAATAGAACACGTAGTATTGTTCAATAGGCCATAGTATATTTGCGTATTATGAGAATAGCCGTAGTTCAGACATTATATCCAAAAGGTCACCGCAGTTTAGATGAGGGTTTTGTGAGGGTATTGTCAAAGGAGCATATGCTTTTTATTGTTGATGATGGCAAGTATTTTTCGCGAAATGTATCAGATAACGTTAACATAAAACGAATTGTCATCCCTCATTTTTCTATAAAAAGATGGGAAGCGCTAAAGCGTGTACTGCGAAGGATAGATCTCTTCTTTGTATTTCTCGCGTTAAGGATTCATCGTTGTGAATATGATATGATTCTTTTTTTGAATATTGACAATGATATATATAAAGTAGAAAAATGGCTGCCACGCAAGAAGAAGATTCTTTTCCATCATAACGATATTGATGTGCTGCTTTCCAGTAATCAGCGTGTCCTAAAGAATTTCAATTTAACGAAGGGAAATTTTTGTCATATTTGCTTGGCCGACTATATAAGTGACTCTTTTAAAGATTATGCTCAGTTGGATGATAATAGTGTTTTCACCGTTCAT
The DNA here is from genome assembly GCA_947305645.1 of uncultured Bacteroidales bacterium. Taxonomy (GTDB): domain Bacteria; phylum Bacteroidota; class Bacteroidia; order Bacteroidales; family UBA932; genus Cryptobacteroides. The sequence continues at coordinate 51,729 of CAMZEC010000004.1, forward strand.
CAACCATTAGTTTTTGATTCTAGTTGCGATGACACAATGAAGGAGGAGTTCCTAGTTGGAATAGGAAATAGTATGGATGAAGGTATAATAAAGAGTTTGGTAGATTTAGATATGTCGGATGATTTACCTTGTAGACTCCTGTTGCGTTCTCGGAGTATTGAGTATAAAGGGCGTAATATGGATGTTTTCACTGGCTTCGTAGAACGGGCAAGGTATGAAGAATTATATAAAAAATCTAAAGTGAGTTTAGTAACATATCCACTGGATTTTAAATTTAGATACAGCGGGATTATTGATGACTCACTCTCGAATGGCCTGTCGGTTATTAGTAATGACACACTTTGCGGGAGATACTTTGCTTCTATGTATCCTGGTAGTGTTTTCATTATCGATAATGTAAAGGATTTGTGGGCAATGCTTAAAAAGGGTCTGCCTTCCCAATCAAAGAAAGATTATTGCCGATTCCGTGAACGGCATTCTGACAATTATGTATTAGAACAGTTGAATAAGGCTATAAAAACTCAATTATGAGCCAAATAAAGATTGGGAAAAAAGACATTGGGTGGGCTTATATTGGCAGTTTCTTCAAAGTTGCTGCTAATATCATTCTTTTACCTGTTGTCCTGAAGCTCCTTTCGGACGATGAACTGGGCATTTGGTATGTCTTTGGAAGCGTTAGCCAGTTTGTCGTATTGCTGGATTTCGGATTTGCCGCCACGATTGCCAGAAATATTGCGTATGCATGGTGCGGGGTAGATTCTTTACAAAAAGATACAATAGGGTCAATCAGTGATAATCAGGAAACCAATTTTGAATATTTTAAGCTGGTCTTACAGACCTGCAAAGTAATATATACCGTCATATCTGGAGTGGCTCTATTACTGCTCGTCACTGCAGGCTCATTGTATATTCATTCGCTCGATTCTTCATCACTGATTGCTTGGCTTATTTATTCAGCAGGCGTTGCCATTAATATGAGGTATTGCTATTATACTTCATTCTTATTAGGGGTTGGCGCCATCGCTGAAAACAACAAGGCCGCTATTATAACTAAGCTGACTCAGATAATCGTTTCGATTGCGCTCCTCTATGCCGGGCTGGGTATTCTGGGCGTGTCGATAGGATATTTTGTGAGTGGCCTGGTATTGCGAATCAGTTCCAAAATCTATTTTGATCATTATGAAAATATAAAAGACAGTTTGAAAAAGGTAGCTGTTAAGACCCCGTGGTCCGAGGTGAAAAGAACCTTTGGAATCATTTGGTATAATGCTTCAAAAGATGGTCTTGTCACTCTATCCAGTTTTTTGAATACACAGGCAAATACGCTTATTTGTTCTTCCGTTTTAGGTTTGGCAACGACCGGCTCTTACGGCCTTTCAGTTCAGTTGTCTGCGATTGCGGCATCAGTGGCGGGCATCCCATTCTCATCAGCCTTGCCCAAATTACAAGAGAAAGCGGCAAAACAAGATTTGGAAGGAAGCCAACGCCTTTTCTCGGGGACGATGGTTCTGTTTTTCTTTTCATTTATCGCTTTAACGGGAATAGTAGTCTTGATGCTGCCAATTATTAAATGGCTCAAACCCACAATTACGTTGGACGCCAGCATGTTGTTCGCGGTTTTCCTTTTAGCATTGATTAATCAAATATATCAGTATTCAGCATCATTGATATCAACTTTCAATACATTGCCCTATACAAAAGCATTCATTATTTCTTCTGTAGCCGCGGTAGTATTATCATATATACTGACCAAAGTTACATCCTTAGGTATTTGGGCTTTGATCATTGCTCCAATTATGGTTTCTTTGGCATATAACTTCTGGAAATGGCCATCTTATGTTCTTAAACTATATAATGTTTCTTTGGGCACTTTTATAAAAAGCGGTTTAAGCTTTTCTGTCAATATTTTGAACGGGATTATTAATAAGGAAAAAAATAATCTGTCTGTGCAATAGTTGAGATAGATAATATCACAAAATTTCTATATTGTTAATATGACTGCCTCCAATAGCCTATCATATAACAAGTCAGATAATGTAATAACTATAAATTATCTCTTGTTGTTAGGATTGTCGTTGCTTATTTTTATCCATTTATTGAGTCTTTACTCAACTGCTTGTGCTATATTTATCGCTGTTATAGAAAACATCCTTGTTTATTATTATTTGTTAAGCGGGAAGAATAAAACAGCGTTAATTTATATGTGCCTGTTTTATGCAACTTGCTATTCTAACCCGGTTTTTTTTGGTACAGCCCGTAACTTGGATACGATCTATTGTATTGAGGTTCTCCCCTTTGTACATGGTTATTTAATGCTCTTGAGTTTTTTTGTATTGTTCATAAACTTATATTCGAAGAGGAAGAAATCACTTAATGTACCTAATACTCTCTCAAAGTTTGCACAATATACAGTATACGCGGGAATACTCATGGGGCTCGCTACAATAGTAATCAATGGCTTTCAGTATCGAGCAATAATATCTGATATTAATCAGTGTGTTATACCCGCTTTGATGATAATAGTATTCATTTATTATTTTGAGGAAGACCCATTATTTGCACACAAATATTTGTCTTTGGTTTTTCATATCTTTCTCTCATATATCATTATAGCGTGGGTGACAGTAGCACTTAATATTTTCGCCGACTTTGTCCCAGTCAGAGATAAGGTATTGATGGTGCCATTACCAAGCTTTTATTTCTCTTGCATTCTTTTATTTCTAGGGCAATTGCCCAAAATAAAGGATAAGATAGTTGTAATAGTAGCTTTCGCGTCCACTGTCATTTTTCAATTGTTTTTTGACAGTTGCATGAATGGAAAATCCTGGATTGTCTTTATTACAACAATTATTGTCGGTTTGTATTATCTGGCCGCCAATAGTATTAAACGTAATTTCGTTCTCTACGGCACTATACTGGTTATACTCGGTTTCTTTATAATCAGGCTGGTTCCGAAGGTTGACTCCTTTATTTCAGAGACAAAAAATACAAAACTATTAGAGTTCGTATCGATGTTTGCTGCGGCAGACAGTGGTGATCTGGATGATATGGATTCATCATCACAATTTAGATTTCTCGAATTCATTAATGTCGCCGAGCAATATATTGAACAGCCTTATTTTGCGCTAACTGGAAGAGGTTATGGCGGATCAATACATAGTAATGGCTATTTCTGGGATAGAAGTGAAAGTGGCTTTTCTTTAGATCAGTATGACTCGGACAAGTTTTACAGATTACACGAAAGCATGAATGTTATATTCTTGAAATTTGGGATTATTGGTCTGTTTTTCTTTATCCTTCTTTTGTTTAAGCTTTTGAGGGGCATCAAGTTTAGTCCGTGGTGTTATGTCGGATTAATATGGCTGTTCTTTTTCTGGGGCTATCAGAATTCTCTTTTGTTCATAGGGTTACCCGCGATGGTTTTCGGATTTCAATATACAAATCATAATAAAGTATCAATTGCAAAAGCATGAAAAGGGTTTTGTTTGTTACGACCTCATGTTTCCCTGTTAGAGGTGCGGAATGTATTGTCAATGCCAGGCTTCTTTCTGTTTTATCAGGAAGTAGGCAGTTTAAGATAGATTTGGTTACGAAAAAAAGCAAGTGGCAGAACTATCCCTCCGATTCATTACAGGAGTACGGTATTCAACTTGAGTCATTAGAAATGATAGAAGTTGATAACAGGATTAATATAAGGACCATATGGCAACATCTTCTTGCATTGATAACATTTGGGACAGTTAATAAAGGAGATCATTGGGCCGTAAAGGCTTTGCCGGCTGTCAAGAAACTTATGAAGCATAATTCATATGATTACATATTGACAAGGGCTCAACCTTCTCACTTGATTGGTAATTATGTGAAAAGAAAATATCATGTAAAATGGGTTTGCACGTGGAACGATCCTTACCCTACCGAGATGTACCCCAAACCCTATGGAAAAGGAAACGATGAAACTATAGCAAGTAAATATGCCAAGACAATAAGAATAATGCAAAACGCGGATGTGTTTATTTATCCAAACAAACGCCTCGCGCTTTACATGAACAAATATATTAAGGTGGCGGACGATAGAATTAAGGTAATCCCCCATGTAATGATGGAGGAACCTCAAATGAAAGTAAGGGCTAAAAGTGACAAACTTTGCTTTATTCATTCAGGGGATTGCACAGGGGAGAGGAGTGCTCATAATTTTTTACTTGCGGTAAAGGAATTAATAACCCAGGGCGCTATTCAATGCGATGAGATTCGTCTTTCATTCATGGGGCGAATAAATGAAGCAGACCGTGAATTATTAAAGGATACGACGCTTGATAGCGTAGTGGAACTACGAGACCCCGTATCATATTTGGATAGTCTGGAAATATTAAAGGATTACGATGTGGCCGTCATTATTGAAGCCCCCTGGGAAGAGGGAGTTTTCTTGCCGACTAAAGTTTCCGACTTTATGATGAAAGGGAAAAGAGTATTTGCAATAAGCCCTCGCGTAGGGATATTACATGATCTTTATGAAAAAGGCTACATTCAATACTTTGCAGACGTTTCTGACTATTGCTCTATAAAAAATGAAATTGGCAGAATCATTAAAGACAGTAAATCTGGTGTATGGAATGATTTGACGATTAATGTTCCAGTCGAGTATACCAAGTCGTATGTCTTGAATGAATTCATTAATATTTAATGTTTTTAGAACAAAGAACATGGCAGATAATCAAACAACACAAAAAAAGAGTGTTTTAATTTTCCAGACAGAAATATCGGCGTACGATGTTGAGTGTTACAACATTATTTCCGATTATTATGACTTGACATTGGCTTATTTTACAAAGGATAAGGCTGCGAAAGAATGCCGTTTTAAAAAGGTTAAACTCGACAGTAGCACATTAGGTCCATTCACTTTTGTAAAGGGTGTAAAGATATTGGCCAAACAGTATGATGTGGTTTGCATACCACCGAATCTCCATTTCCCGAGTTATTGTATATTGCCTTTTCTCCCTCATAAGTATAAAATAGTCAGTTGGAGTATTGGTTTCAGAGTGTCATATGTCCATCCATATAGGACGGAACGTAAACATAACATTTTAGATTGGGTCTTTAAAAAAGTGTTGGACGCGTGCGATGCTAATATTTTCTATATGGACAAGGCTAAGGATTTTTGGCATGGCAAGATTAATCTGAACAAAGTTTTTGTCGCTATCAATACAACCCAGGTAAATCCTTTGACTATTATACCTGAGAGAAAGAATAGTATTCTGTTTGTTGGAACATTATATAAAGGGAAAGGCGTCGAAAAGCTCCTGGAAACATATATGTGCCTTTTAGACAAGACAGACAATCCACTCCCTTTAATAGTTGTGGGCGATGGACCAGAAAGGAACGTGTTGGAAGAATTCGTTACAGACCATCATCTCGACAATATTGTTAGTTTCAAAGGAGCGATTTATGACGAGAATATTCTTATGGGATATTATTCACAGGCCTTAATCTCCGTTTCTCCGAATCAAGCTGGCTTGTCTGTCCCCAAAAGTATGGGATATGGTGTGCCGTATGCAACAAGAAGAGACGCAATTACCGGTGGGGAGATTTATCATATCACAGATGGCGTCAATGGATTTATGTATGAAAATGATGAAGATTTGCTCGAGATTTTACTTGATGCTTCCAATAATCCATCAAAATACGTAGCAATGGGACGTAGGGCGAAAGATTATTATGACAATAATGCGACAGTTAATCATCGTGCAAAAGGAGCAATGGCGGCGTTCAATTATGTTTTATCGCATTAACTTTTCATATGAAGATTCTGATAGTTAACATTTGCGCACAATATGGTAGCACAGGTCAGATTGTCTCAATCTTGAAACAGGGTTATGAGAAGAATGGACATAAGGCAATTGTATGCTATGGCTCAAGAAAAGAAACAATTAACCAAAAAGGATATTATAAGCTGGCGAACATCATTGAGAGCTATCTGTCTGCGTTGTTTTATAGATTCTTGGGTTATCAGGGCTTTTTTTTGAATAGACCTACCAATCGTCTGATATCAATTATTAAAAAAGAGACCCCTGATATCGTACAGATGTTAAACATCCATGGCTATTATTTGGATGAGTTTAAACTACTCTCTTATTTGGCTAAAGCAGATATCCCTACAGTTTACTCCATGATGGATGAGTATGCTTATATGGGGAAGTGTGTTTTTTCATATGACTGTGAAAAGTACAAAGAAGAGTGTTATGATTGTAAACTAAAAAAAGAGTATCCGACCAGTCTGTTTTTTGATAGATCTAAGTTTTTCTTCAAAAAAAAGAATCTGGTATATGATTCTTTCAAAAATATTGTCTTTACGGGTGTCCCATGGGTCGTTTCAAGAGCTCAACAATCAAAGTTGTTGAGAGATAAAGACATCCGAATAGTAAATGAGCCTATTGATTTGGATAAGTTTTTTTATCCGCAAGATGCTACAGAGTTAAAAAAAGAATTATTCATACCTAAAGATAATATTGTAGTCCTGACAGTTGCTGTTCTTAGCTCTCCAAGAAAAGGGGGAAAATATTTCCTTGATTTGTGTCGGCAGATGGGTAATAAAGAAGGGTATTCTTTCGTATATGTGGGGTACGATACCGATGAATATGATGCCCCGGCTCATATGATCAAAATCCCCTATGTGTCATCGATGAATCGTTTAGCAGAGCTATTCAGTTTGGCGGATGTATTTGTGAGCACTACCTTATCGGATACAATTCCAAATGCGTGCATAAACGCCCTGGGTTGCGGTACACCAATTACAGGCTTTGATTTGAGTGGCCTTTCTTTCATTGGTATCAATGATTCTGCTATTGTTAAGTTGGTTCCTCCTTTTGACATAAAGGCTTTAGAGAATGCTGTTTGCTCTTTCTCAAGAAAGGACTCCACGATAATAAGGAAGTGTAGAGATTCAGTCTATCATGACTACTCACCGGATAAAGTTGTCGGCGACTATCTCAATATATTTGAAAAGATTAAAGATAAATAGTATAAGTTATGGCAAAAAAGATTTTAGTTACCCAAACTTCTATGCCCCAATATGAGGAGTATATAGAAGAAATAAAGGATATCTGGGAAAGTCATTGGCTAACGAACATGGGGCCTAAGCATAATTTGCTGGAATCGCAGTTAAAGGAATACCTGTCAGTTGATAATATTTCTCTGTTTACGAATGGTCATAATGCTTTGGAATTGTGTCTCCAGGCAATGAATCTTAGTGGTGAAGTCATTACTACTCCTTTTACCTTTGCCTCTACCACTCATGCTATTGTACGTAATGGCCTGACTCCGGTTTTTTGTGATATTAATCCCATAGACTATACTATGGACGTCACAAAGATTGAGGCGCTTATTACTGACAAAACAACAGCCATCGTTCCTGTTCATGTATATGGTCATGTATGTAATGTTGAGGAAATAGATCGTATTGCCCAAAAATATGGTCTCAAGGTGATTTATGATGCAGCCCATGTCTTTGGCGTGCGTTATAAAGGAAAAGGGATTGGCGATTTTGGCGATGCATCAATGTTTAGTTTTCATGCAACAAAGGTTTATCACACCATTGAAGGAGGCGCAATCTGTTATCACAATGAGGAATTGGGGCGGGAATTGTATAAATTGCGCGACTTTGGAATAAAGGACGCTGAGACTATAGATGGAATTGGCTCAAATGCTAAGATGAATGAATTCGTCGCGGCAATGGGACTTTGTACTTTGCGCCACGTAGATGAGGAGATTGCAAAACGAAAAAGAGTTGTAGAGTGCTATAGGGATAATCTTTCTGATATTGAAGGCCTTCAGCTACCTCCAATACAGGAGAACGTTACGCCCAATTATGCATATTTCCCAATAGTTATTGATGAGAGTTTATTTGGTGCCACGCGCAATGAGATATTTGAAAAGTTGGCAGAGAATAATATACATGCCAGAAAATATTTTTATCCATTGACAAGTGCTTTTGATGCATATCATGGCGTATATGATGTAAATAAAACACCGGTTGCTCTCCATATTAGTAAAAGAGTCCTTACTATTCCTCTTTATGCGGACTTGCCTTTAGAAGACGTAGAAAGGATTTCCAGGATAATTATTTCTGCAAGGAAACAAATAAAAGGTAGTCTTTAATTTTTTTACGATGAAAGGAATAGTTTTAGCAGGCGGTAGCGGCACTCGACTTTACCCTATAACAAAGGGAGTTAGCAAGCAGTTGCTCCCGGTTTATGATAAACCCATGGTTTATTATCCCATCAGTGCATTAATGCTGGCGGGGATAAGGGATATACTCATAATCTCCACACCTTTCGATGTGCCAGGATTCAAACGATTGCTCGGCGACGGCTCCGACTATGGCGTGCATTTTGAGTATGCAGAGCAACCGAGCCCGGACGGCTTGGCTCAAGCCTTTATCATTGGCGAGAAGTTTATTGGCAATGATTCTGTTTGCCTTGTACTAGGGGATAATATTTTCTATGGTTCCGGTTTTACCCCGATGTTAAGAAATGCAGTAAGAGATGCTATGGAAAACAAGAAAGCAACCATATTCGGATATTGGGTCTCTGATCCTGAGCGTTATGGAGTGGCCGAGTTTGACAAAGAAGGCAATTGCCTTTCCATAGAAGAAAAGCCCCAAGAGCCGAAAAGTAATTATGCTGTGGTGGGGCTGTATTTCTATCCTAACAAGGTGGTTGACGTAGCCAAACACATTAAACCCAGCGCGAGAGGAGAACTCGAGATAACTACCGTGAATCAAGAGTTTTTAAAGGATGGAGAGCTGAAAGTACAAATCTTTGGTCGTGGCTTCGCGTGGCTTGATACGGGAACACATGATAGCCTTGCCGAAGCATCAACCTTTGTGGAGGTCATTGAAAAACGACAAGGGTTGAAGGTTGCCTGCCTGGAAGGTATCGCATACCGTAATGGCTGGATCTCCGAGGAAAAAATGCGAGAGTTGGCAAAGCCAATGCTAAAAAACCAGTATGGCCAATACCTGTTGAAAGTTATTGATGAGATGAAAGAAGAAATCAATTCCGTGACGCTAGCCGATGTTAAATAATGATGTGGACGATTTGATGCGAAAAAGAATTCTTATTATATCTGCAGTTTTTCCTCCCGAACAAGTTACATCTGCTTTTCTCAACTACGACTTGGCACACGAGTTGGCGAAAAGCTATGATGTTACCGTGTTACGACCATACCCGACGCGACCTATTGGGGCGACCTTTGATTCTGCTGATGTTGAGGATAGGAGCTTCAAAACAATTCTCATTAACTCTTACACCCATCCTGAATCAGAATTGAAGGGCCGTTTTAAAGAGACCGTAGATTTTGGTAGGAAATCTGCGGGATACATAAAAGAGCATAAAAACGAGATAGATTTCATTTATAACGATGGGTGGCAGCTCTTTGGATTAAACATCGTTGCAAAGACCTGTGTCAAGTATGATATTCCATATATTGTTCCTATCCAGGACATCTATCCCGAATGCATGCTGACGAAAGCCAATTATCCCGGGATTGTAAAAAAAACCATTGCGGCAGTTCTAAAACCAATAGACAGGTATTACCAGAAGCATGCGTATCGTGTTCGAACTATTTCTGATGAGATGGCAGATTATCTTTCCAGCACTCGTAAAATAGATAGGGATAAGTATCTGGTAGTAAACAATTGGCAGAATGATGATGATTTCCAAAAACTACCTGAGAAGAAAGATAATAACAAACTTATCTTTGAGTATGTAGGAAGTATCAATGTTCATGCAAATGTGGATTTAATGATAAAAGCTTTCGCAGAGGCAAATATCCTCAATTCAGAACTTAGAATCTATGGCGGTGGCAATCAAAAAGAGAATTGCCGGCAGCTTGTGAAAGATTTGGGCCTAACCAATGTTTCTTTTGGCTTTGTCTCACGCAATGAGATACCAGCAGTCCAATCCGAGGCAAGTGTTTTGATATTGGCTTTGCCTACGGGTAATGGAAACTTGTGCTTGCCTTCTAAATTGACATCCTATCTGCTTTCTGGAAGGCCGGTTCTTGCGAGTGTGGACCAAGACAGTTCAACCAAACGGATACTTGAAGGCGAGGGGTGTGGTAAGACAGTGGTCCCAGATGATAAAGAAGCTCTTGTCAATGGATTCAAATACTTTGCAGAGTTGACCTCTGAAGCCCGGGGAAATATGGGTAAGAATAGTCGTGAATATGCACTGAAGCATTTGACGAGAGAGGCGAATCTTTCTTTAGTTATTAATTCTATCAAAAATATATTACAATAATGGAAGAACAGAAGATGCATGGTTTCAGAGCGTGGTTAGACTACCAGCTCAAGCACAATGATACATTCTATCGCTTTTTCCAGACTACGGTAAGTTTCGGAATGCGAGTGATAGGATTCTTTGTGCCCATTGATAAAAAAATGATCCTGTTTAGCGCCCATAGCAGGAAGTATAATGACAGCCCAAAGACTATCTATGAGTATATGATAGCAAATCCCGCCTATAAGGATTATAAATACGTTTGGGCATTGGAAGATCCTGAGCATGTAGAACTGCCAGGGCCGGCCATCAAGATAAAGGCAGATACCCCCAAGTATTTCATCACTTCGATGAAGGCCAAATACTGGGTGACTTGCGTGAACATTGAACGGCATCTTCATTACAAGAAAAAGAAACAGCTATACCTGAATACTTGGCATGGCTGCTCTATCAACCATTGTGGTAATGCTGTACCAGGCAGAAAGGACTTTGACTTCACAGCAGTTGACTATATGTGCTATGAGAGTGAGTACCATAAGGAAATTCTTATGCGTGATTTCCTGGCACGCGCAGAGGCGATGATTCCTACAGGCCTTCCTCGTAATGATGCTCTCTATCAAACCAGTAAGGAAGAAATCCTTGAACTGAAGAAGAAACTTGGTTTGCCGTTGGATAAAAAAATTCTGATGTATGCGCCTACTTGGCGTGACAGTACGGATAATGGAAAAACCTACGCTATCAAGCCGCCAATCAATGTGGAATACTGGCAGAAGGAGTTGCAGGATGATTATGTGATGATGTTGAGAACTCATGCATATACCACAAAGCTTTTAGGAATCGAGTTCAACGACTTTATCCGTGATTTTACATCATATCCACAGATTAACGACTTGTTCAAGGTGGCAGACGTTCTGATTTCTGACTATTCTTCATGTATTGCAGACTTCTCTATTCTGGAGCGTCCTATCATTTGTTTCGCATACGATTATGAAGAATACTGTCGTGTTCGTGGTCTCTATCTTGACATGGAAAAGGATATGCCCAGTGGCGTGAAGCGTACAGAACAAGAAGTGATAGCTCAGATTAAGAGCATGAACTATGATGAAGAGTGCAAGAAGACCAAGGAAATGATTAAAGAACGAATCACCAATTATGGCGGTCACGCTACCGAGATTTGTGTTCAGAAAATGTTTGGCGAATAATGATAAAAACAGCAGTAATCATGGCTGCCGGTATGGGAACCCGGTTTGGCCGTTATACAGATTTAATACCGAAGGGTTTTATACCTTATAAGGATAAACCTATGGTTATCCGCAGTATTGAAACACTCATTGACTGCGGTATAGAGAAAGTTATCATTGGTACTGGCTACCATAAGGAACATTATGAAGCCTTGATGGATAAATACCCACAGGTTAAGTGCGTATTCAGCCCTCGTTTTGCAGAGACCAATAGTATGTACACCCTGTGGAACTGCCGTGAGGCTATAGGGGAAGATAGCTTCATTCTCCTTGAATCAGACTTGGTGTTTGGGAAGCTGGCTATCACATCTCTCCTTGAATGCCCTTATGATTCTGCCATGCTGATTACTCCGGTAACGAAGTTCCAGGATCAGTATTATGTGCAGATGAACGAGAAATTTGAATTGATTAACTGCTCTGTCAATAAAGAAGAAATCACACCATCAGGCGAACTGGTGGGAATACATAAAATTGGGAACGGATTTTACAAGCTTCTCTGCTCAGAATATGAGAAGATTGTAGATGAGAAACCTAAGTTGGGCTACGAGTTCCAGCTGTTAGATGTGTCACAACGTATCACTCCTATGAACGTTCTTAAAGTGGATGGTTTGCAGTGGTACGAAATAGATGATACCCAAGACTTGAAATTTGCAGAAGAGAATATCAAAATAGAATAATCACATAAAAATTCCATATCAATGGCAAAGAAAGTTTACCTTGGCATGATTGCAGATATCATGCACCCCGGATTAATTAACATCATCAACGAAGGAGCAAAATATGGTGATGTTATCATTGGCCTCTATACAGACAAGGCTATCGCAACTCACAAGCGTCTTCCTTACCTCACATACGAACAGCGTGAGACGGTTGTCCGTTCTATTCACGGTGTTTCGGATGTGGTTCCACAGGATGACTGGAGCTATGTGCCCAATCTGGTGAAATACAAACCCGACTATATCATCCATGGTGATGATTGGCTGCAGGGGCCGGACAAGTATATCCGTGATGAGGTCTTCAAAGTGATGGAAGCAATGGGTGGTAAAGTGATAGAAATTCCTTATACTAAAGGTATTACCTCCAGCGGCCTTGCTGAGGAATTGGAATCGCTTGGAACTACTCCCCAGGCACGATTGAAGAGCCTACGTCGCTTGATCACAGCCAAGCCTATTGTCCGCATTATGGAGAGTCATTGCGGTCTTACTGGCCTTATCATTGAACACACCAAGGTTGAGGTGGGAAATGAGGTTCGTGAGTTTGATGGTATGTGGGCTTCTTCACTTACTGACTCTACCAGTAAGGGTAAGCCCGACATTGAAGCTGTTGACTTGACCACACGCCTTCACGACCTGAATGACTCTCTGGAAGTAACCACCAAACCTGTTATCTATGATGGTGATACTGGTGGAAAAACGGAACATTTCGTATTTACCGTCCGTACCCTGGAGCGTCTTGGCGTTTCAGCCGTGATTATTGAGGATAAGGTTGGGTTGAAGCAGAATTCTCTGTTTGGAACAGATGCTGTTCAGACTCAAGATTCAATAGAAGGCTTCTGCTCCAAGATTCAGGCTGGTAAGGAGGCACAGGTTACGCGTGACTTTATGATTATTGCCCGTTGTGAGTCTCTGATTGCAGGCAAACCTGTTGAGGATGCTCTTGAGCGTTGTCATGCATATGTGGCTGCCGGTGCTGATGGAATTATGATCCATTCTAAAAATAAGGATGGCCAGGACATCAAGGAGTTCTGCCAGCGTTTCCGTGAGGTAGATAATCACACGCCTATTGTGGCTGTTCCTACTACATACGGTCAGTTCACAGAAGCAGAACTTGCAGAATGGGGCATTAACATTGTCATCTATGCTAACCACATGTTGCGTAGTGCATATCCAGCTATGGTGAAATGTGCAGAACGTATTCTGGAAACCACCCGTTGTCAGGAGGCTTCCGAAGAGTATTGCATGCCTATCAAGCAGATATTGAACCTTATTCCTGGCACCAAGAAAAAATAAGAAAGGAGCAGAACTATGATTAGACCTGAGTTTTTTATAGAGGCCCTGAGAGAGAAAGGCATTGACTGCTTTGCAGGTGTGCCTGATAGTCTGCTGAAGAATATCTGTGCATACATTACAGACTATTTTGATGCAGAGCATAACATCATTGCAGCCAACGAAGGTGCAGCCGTAGGTCTTGCTGCCGGTCATTATCTGGCAACAGGCCAGCCCGCCTGTGTGTATATGCAGAATAGTGGTGAGGGTAATATCATCAATCCGCTGGCATCACTCACAGATCAGGAGGTGTATAACATTCCCGTTCTCCTGCTTATTGGTTGGAGAGGACGCCCTGGTATTCACGATGAACCGCAACACGTAAAGCAAGGCAAAGTAACTACTGGTTTGCTGAATGTGATGGGTGTGAACTATGAGGTTCTTTCCAAGGAGGAAGACAAGGCCGCTAAACAGATTGATAAAGCAGCCAAGGCTCTTGCCAACAAAGAGGTCTTTGCTCTGGTAATTGAGAAGGACACTTTTGAGGAATACAAACTCCAGAACGTTGAGGTAAATGATCTCACGATGAGCCGTGAAGAGGCTATCCAAATTGTTACTGCTGCTCTTGGTGAGAAGGATTGCATTGTCTCTACTACAGGTATGATTAGCCGTGAGCTTTTTGAGTATCGTGCTGCTATGAACCAAGGACACGAGCGTGACTTCCTGACCGTTGGTTCTATGGGTCACGCTTCTCAGATTGCACTGGGAATTGCCCTTGCACAACCCGACCGCCGTGTTTGGTGCTTTGATGGTGATGGTGCTGCTATTATGCACATGGGTAGTATGGCCATTGTGGCCAACAAAGCTCCTAAGAACTATGTACACGTTGTGTTTAACAATGGTGCTCACGATAGTGTGGGTGGCCAGCCAACGGTGGGTTTGAAGATTGACCTTCCTGCTGTTGCTAAAGCAGTTGGTTACAAGGCCATTTATAGTGTGGATAACAAGGCAGAACTGGAAAGCGTTCTTGCTAAGGTCAATAGTTTTGTAAGTCCTACTTTACTTGAAATTAAGGTGAAGAAAGGCAACCGCAAGGATCTTGGCCGTCCTACAACAACTCCTATCCAGAATAAAGAGGCCCTAATGGACTTCCTTAAAAAGTAAAACTATGGAATTGAAAGATATAAAGATTAAGCGCAATGTATTGTTGAACCCCGGACCTGCTACCACTACGGATAGTGTGAAGCTGGCACAGGTGGTTCCTGACATATGTCCTCGTGAGAAAGAGTTTGCAGGACTGATGAAAGGCCTGCGTAGTGATTTGTGTAAGGTGGCTCACGCCCCGGAACCAGAATATACCTCGGTATTGTTCTGCGGTTCAGGCACCATCAATATTGATATCTGCCTCAACTCTTTATTGCCCGAAGGCAAGAAGATACTAGTGGTTAACAATGGTGCTTACAGTACCCGTGCCGTTGAGGTTTGTCAGCATTATGGTATGCCTCATGTTGATCTCAAATCATCAGTGTTTGAGCGTCCAGATTTGAATGAGGTTGAAAAAACACTGAAAGAGAATCCTGATATTGCTGTGGTTTATACTACTCATCACGAAACAGGTACTGGTGTACTGAATCCTATTCGTAAGATTGGTGCTTTGGCACATAAGTATGGTGCTATCTTTATTTGCGATACCACATCCTCGTTGGGTATGATACCTTTTGATATTGTGAAGGACAATGTGGATTTCTGTATGGCTTCCGCACAAAAGGGTATCATGGCAATGTCTGGATTGAGTTTTGTTATTGGTCGTAGAGATATTATTGAGGCTTCAAAGAATTATCCCACACGTTCTTACTATTGCAATTTGTATTTGCAATATGAATATTTCGAGAAAACGGGCGAGATGCATTTTACACCTCCTGTGCAGACCATCTATGCTACTATACAGGCTTTGAAGGAGTACTTTGAAGTTGGAGAAGAGGCCAAGTTTGCTCGTCATCGTGCAGTGTTTAAGGCTATCAAGGAGGGTGTTGCGAGCATTGGATTGAAAGAAGCAATTAGAGATGAAATACAGTCGGGTCTTGTGGTATCAGTGCTTTATCCAGATGATCCCAAGTGGAACTTCGAAAAGGTTCATGATTACTGCTATGAACGTGGATTCACTATCTATCCTGGCAAAATAAGTACAACCAATACTTTCCGTCTTTGCTCTTTAGGTACAATAACACCTGATGATATTAAGGCATTTATTCCTGTATTAAAGGCTGCAATAGATTCTATCCATGCGTAAACTATTATTTACAGGTGCTTCCGGATTTCTGGGTTATAACATACGTCCCATACTTGAAAAGACCTATGATGTCCACACCATTGGATTGACCGATGATGATGACATCAAAATAAATATGGCCAAGGAAGTACCACCGATTAATACTCATTATGACGTGGTGCTTCACGCAGCTGGCAAGGCTCATACGGTACCAAAGACGGAAGCGGAGAAACAGGTATTCTATGATGTGAACTATCAAGGGACGGTTAATCTTTGCAAGGCATTGGAGAACGCTGGAATTCCAAGGGCATTAGTATTCATCAGTACTGTTGCTGTTTATGGATGTGAGTTTGGCGAGTTGATAACGGAGGAGCATCCATTAGAGGGTGATTCTCCGTATGCGGAGAGTAAGATAATGGCGGAGAAATACCTGACTGAGTGGTGTGCTTCTCACGGTGTAGTCCTTGGAATACTTCGTCCTTCACTTCTTGCTGGTCGTAACGCTCCGGGAAATTTGGGCGCAATGGTGAATGGAGTGAAGAAGGGCTTCTACTTGAATATCGCTGGTGGAAAAGTAAAAAAGAGCGTTTTGATGGCAGAGGATATTGCCCTTCTGTTGCCTCTGCTTGCAGAGAAGGGGGGCGTATATAATGTTTGCGATACATACCAACCCACCTTTGGAGAATTATCCGCTTCTGTAGCAAAGCAACTTGGCAAGCGTCCCCCAATCAGTATTCCTTACTGGATGGCATGGTGTATGGCAAAGGTGGGGGATTTACTGGGGAGCAAGGCTCCAATCAATAGTTACAAACTGGAGAAGATGACCAAGAGCTTGACGTTCTCTAATGAGAAAGCACGTAAGGAACTTGGTTGGGAACCGCTGGATGTGTTGACGAACTATAAGATATGATTGGCGATACCGCGGAGACTGTATTACAATTAATTCGAAAGGCAGTAGACAATTCTTGTAAGATGGAATTGTCTGGAGTCATAGATTGGTCAAGCGTCATTGCATTAGCCTCTAGGCAAGTTGTAGCGGCTCTATGTTTGGAGGCAATTGAATTCCTGCCGGCAAAAGTAATTCCGAGGCAGTTTTTATTGCAGTGGATTGGCTTGGCTGAAATGCAACGAAATCAGTATGAACAGGCTTGGAGAGTGGCTTGTAAGCTGGATAAGCTTTGGGCTGCAGAAGGTATCCAGGCTACTGTTCTGAAGGGACGTTCTATTGCGAAATTCTATCCTGTGCCATCGCACCGCTACAGTTGTGATCTGGATGTGTTCATAGGTAGCGAGTGGGGACGTGCCTGCGAGTTGCTGGAAGGGCAGGGGGTACGGCTGGAACGTGAGGTGTATAAGGAGGTGGAGTTTACGCTGGACAATGTCTATGTGGAGTGCCACAGGTATATAACACCGGTAAGGGGCAATAAACACTTGAAAGAGTTTGAGCGCTACTTGCGTTCGTTGCTGGATGGTGAGCCTAAGGAGTGTTTTGAAGGAACCACACTGGTTTGTCCTCCGTTGATGTTTACCGTGATGCTTTATATAGAGCACGCCTTGGGGGATTTGCTGCACGGGCCTCTGACACTGAAACATATCGTGGACTGGGTGGTGCTAAGGAGGCATTTGGTGGATTGGGATGCTTTCTATGCAAGATGCAAGACGTTTAAGTTTGACAAGTTCCTGCCATTGATAGATGCCCTGGCAGATGTGGTGGAAGGCAAGATGGAATACCAGGGTCTCCAGCCATCATATCAAGAGGTGTTTGATGAGATTTTTAAAACCCCGGTAGCAAAAAGCCCCCGCTCTTGGTTCGGAAGACGAGTAGAGCTGTTCTTCAGCATCCTGCGCAACGGCAAGAAGTACCAACAGTTTGGTTATACTTCTATGCCGTCTTTCCTTTTTAATAGCGTGTGGGCGCATTTCTTTGATAAAGAGGTGAAACTTTGAAGAGAGATGTTATAACTTGTCTAAGTGAAATAAAGGAGAAAGAAAATACCGTGCGGAGAAAGAACTTAATTGGAAAATCTATATTTATGATTATTGCAAGGAGCATAACTTTTTTCCATGTGCAATGATTAGATAGGTGAAGGACAATAGACCTTCAAGAAAAGATACGATATTAATGAAGACGTTAAAATGAATATGTGGATTACATATATTGTCATTGCTGCCATTCTGGTCGCTTCAGAACTGGTGTATTTCAAGATTGCGGATAAGTATAACATCATCGACAAACCCAATGAGCGATCGTCGCATTCGACGATAGTGCTGAGAGGGGGTGGGATCATTTTTGCCATATCTATGATAGTGTGGGCTGTGATGATGATTGTGCAAGAGAATGAAATTGTGCCGTACCTGCCTTTCCTATGCGGTCTGGTGATGGTGGCGGGAATCTCGTTTGTAGATGACATCCATTCGCTGCCGGACAGCGTGCGGATGGGTGTACAGATTTTAGCGGTACTGCTGATGTTCTGGAGTGCCGGGTTGTATGTGGCTTTCGATAGTTGGGTGTGGATGGTAGTGGTTGCGGCCATTGCGCTGTTCTTTTGCGTGGGAGCGACTAACATCATTAACTTTATGGATGGCATCAATGGGATTACGGCGGGGTACGCGTTTGCGATGCTTCTACCATTGCTCCTCGTGAACCGTACCATGGGTTTCGTCGAAGAGTCCTATTTAATTGTGGCCATCATCGGTGTTCTGGTGTTTTCTATCTTCAACTTCCGGCCAAAGGGCAAGGCGAAGTGCTTCGCGGGGGATGTGGGAAGTATCGGCATTGCGTTTATCATTCTGTTTGCGCTTGGCCGTTTGATGCTGGCTACGAAGGATGTGTCGTGGATTGTGTTTTTCTTGGTGTATGGCATTGATGGAAGCCTGACCATCTTCCATCGTATTTTGTTGCACGAGAATTTGGGTCAGGCGCACCGTAAACATGCTTACCAGTTGATGGCGAATGAACTCAAGATGAGCCACGTAGTGGTATCGTTGTTGTATATGGCCATTCAGTTGGTGGTTTCGCTGGGCTTTATCTATCTGTGTCCGGATACCATTTTGGCACATTGGATTTATCTCATTGGAGCTGGGATTGTGCTGGCTGTGGCGTATGTGCTGTTTAAGATGAAGTACTATCATCTGCACGAGGAGTATTTGGCGAGTTTGAAGAAATAGAAAAGTTGATATGAAGATAACACAAGCTTTACTCGATAGTCTGACAGAACTGGCAAAGGCCTCTCCTCGTCTGAGGATGAACTATGACCTACGGAATTCTGCGAATGACCAATCACAACGAATGCTGTAATAGGTAACTTTGCTTGTACATTTTTTGGCAAAGGTAAATGGACATTTT